>NZ_JBSGTS010000012.1:0-214334 GCF_053607525.1 Kribbella sp. NPDC055110 | reverse complement strand
GCAAACCGACCCCCCACGCTGAACTGGCCCCCACCCGCACCCGTACTGCGTGGCGGAATTCAGAAACAAACGCCGCCCGTGTGGGGTGTTGGTCGCCACCTCACTGGCGACCAACACCCCACCGACACGGCCGGCGTCCTGCTGTTTGCCCCGAGAGGGCAGCGGCCCGAAGGAGGGCGGTCCCGCGTCTCATTCCGTGGCCGGCAGGGGAGGTACAGTCCGGTCACGGACGGGAGTGCTGCGGGATCCACCTGGACCTAGTGCCGGCGACCCGTCCGCCGCCGACAAGTGAACGGTGTCACGCGGCCCGGCGTACCGGGAATCCTCCGGTTCAAACATTTGCATTGCCTTTGAAGTAAGCAACGCTCAGTGAAAATCTCCTCACTTTCCGTGCAGATGTTGCCTTCTGCAACAACTAACCACTCGTCAAGACTCCTGTGCTCACTGGCGGAGCTGGGTCAGAACGGCCAATACCCGGCGGTGGGTGTCCGGGGCGTCGTCGATGCGCAGCTTCTGGAAGATGCTCCGCATGTGACTCTCGACCGTCCGCTCCGCGAGCACCAGGTGGGCGGCGATCGCGCCGTTCGAGCGCCCCTCTGCCACCAGTGCCAGCACCTCGCGTTCCCGCGCAGACAGCGCGGACAGCGGATCGTCGGGACGCGTCGGCGTCACCAGCGCGGCGACGATCGCCGGATCGAGCGCCGAGCCACCGTCCACGACCCGGCGAATCGCGTCGAGGAAGTCGCCGACGCGCAGCACCCGGTCCTTGAGCAGGTACCCGAACCCTCCGGTGCCGACGAGTCCGACCACGTGCCGCGTCTCGATGTGCTGCGACAGCATCAGGATCGGGCGGTCCGGCCGCTCCGCGCGCAGCGTCACGGCCGCCCGCGCGCCGTCGTCCGTCATCGTCGGCGGCATCCGTACGTCGATGATCGTCAGGTCGGGATCCACCGCCCGCACCACGTCGACGAGCGAGTCAGCGGTCTCCGCCGTACCGGCGACGTCGTGACCGTTCTCGGTCAGCAGCCGGCTCAGACCCTCACGGAACAAGGCGGAATCCTCGCCGATCACGATGCGCACGGGATCTCCACGGTGATCGAGGTCCCGGCCCCGGGCGGGCTGTCGACCGTGAATTCCCCGCCCGCCGACGCGACCCGGTCCCGCAGCGACGTCAGCCCGAACCCCTCCTTGGCCCCGCCGACACCGTCGTCGCGGACCACGGCCCGCAGTACCTGATCGGTCACGCCGACCGAGATCGAGATCCGGGTCGCAGAGGCGTGCTTGAGCGCGTTCGCGATCGCCTCGCCGACCGTGAAGTACACCGTCGTGGCCGCACTCTCACCGACCTCCAGTTCGGGTACGACGAGGTCGACGGGCAGTGTGCTGTCCGCGACCAGATCCCGCAGCGCGACGGCAAGACCGTCGTCGAGTCGACTCGGCCGTACCCCGTGCGCGATCCGCCGGAGCTCCGCGACAGTGTGCTCGAGCGTTTCCACCACCTCGTCGAGCTCCCGATACGCCGGTACGTCGGGAGGCAGCTGGTACTGCACCGACCGCAGCCGCATCCCGATCGCGATCAGCCGCTGCTGGGCCCCGTCGTGCAGATCACGCTCCAGTCGCTGTCGTTCCGCGTTGACCTCGTCCATCAACCGGGCCCGACTCGACCGGACCTCGGCCAGCGCTTCCTGGAGTTCCAGGCGCAGCCGGCTGACCTCGATCGGCAGCCGGGCCTCGACGGCCGCTTCGCGCGCCCGCCGAACCCGGCGCGCAGACGTCGTACCGAGGACCAGCGCGCCGACCACGGACTCGCCGGTCTGCAATGGGATCGCGTCGTCGGGTACGTCGAGTTCCGCCCCGGGGCGACGCAGCAGCACCCGTAGCCCGGGGTCATCGAGCGCGGAGCGGAGTACGGACTCGATCTGCTCCGGCTCGGCCGCCCCGTCGCGGACCTGCCGGACGAAGGCGCGGATCCGGGCCAGCGCGACTGTCCGGTCCGGGTCGACCAGCCGGCCGATCGCGCGGTGAATCCAGTGGTACAGCGGCAGCAGGACCAGTGCGGTGACGAAGGCGGCGGTCGTGATGCCGACCCGGTCGGGGAAGTACCCGCCGACCACGAGGACCACGACCGCGAACACACTCGCCGAGATCAGCGTGGTGACGAGCCAGCTGACGGTCGCGCCGAGCAGCCGGTCGATGTCGAACAGGTCGTGCCGCAGGATCGCGACCGTGATCGCGCCCGGGACGAGGAACAGCATGGCGATCAGGAACCAGGTGTAGGCCAACGTCCCGGACACGCCCGTCGCGGTCGCCAGCCAGCTCGCGGCGAGCAGGATCGGCACCGCGATGGCCGCGGCCATCAGCCAGCGCAGCCGTTGCCGGGTGAGATCGTCACCACGCCGGTACCGCACCACCAGGCTGGACGCGGCCGCGAGCAAGGTGGCCAGAAACGCGCCGAACGCGACGACGATCAGCGCCGTGTGCACCGGCGTCGCGGCTTCTTCCCGGGAGACGACGAAGTTCACCAGCGCGGCCGAGACCGGCACCGCCGCCCAGATCCATCGCCAGAGCCGGCCGGGCAACAGGCCGTCCGGGAACAGCAGGATCAACGTGACGAATCCGAGAAAGATCCACGGCCAGGCGCCGACCGCGACCTCCTCCACCGCGGAAGCTGATGGCCAGCGCGCCGCGGTCCGAGATGTCGAACCCCAGTCCTCGGCGGTGAAGACCAGTGCGGGCATCGTCGCGGTCAGTGCCAGCGCCGGCCCGATCGGGCTCGCCGGTACCCGGGTTACGACCAGCCAACCGAGCAGCAGCGACGGCAGCAGCAAGACGGTCGACAGCGGCCAGTCCGCCGGTGACCCGATCGACGGCGGGCCGTACGCGAGCACCGCGCGTACGGCGGCGGCCGCGACGAACACGACCGTCGCGGCGACGACCAGACGCCGAGGCCGGAGCACAACCACATGATGACCTCGGACCGCCGCTCGCGCACCCGTGCCAGCACTTAGTGGCCGGCCACGACCGAAGTCCGGCGACAGCACCGATGTGGAAGGCGGTGCGGCGAGGCGATCGTGAGGGGATCAGCTACTCGAGGAGGGGATTCCCGTGATCGCCATCGCCACCGTCCTGTTCGCCTTTCCGCTCGGCTTCTTCCTGCGGAACCGGCTGTCCGCCTACATCGCCTACATCGCGATCTTCGGCTACTGCTTCACCTTCCAGTTGGTGTACCTGATGCGCAGCTGGGTCGGGGACCACTCGCAGGCCTTCCCGGCGGATCCCAACGCCTGGCCGTTCGGGTACCTGTTCGTGACCGCCGGCATCTACGTCGTCGGCAACCTGCTGGTCGCGCTCGGGCACCGCGTCGGCAGCAAGCGCCGTACCCGGGCAGTCGACCTCGACCCGATCAAGTGACCAGTCGCCTGGCGCTCCTGGATCCAGGAGCGTCAGGCGAGTTCGAGCTCGGTCGCCGGGCGGGCCGGCACGTCGCCGTACGTCGTGGTGCGCTGCCGGGCCGGCCGCCCGGCAGCGGTGGCCATCGCGGTGAGTTCGGCGATCGACTTGCGGCTGCCGTGCTTGGAGCCGGCCATCCGGCTGATGGTCTCCTCCATCAGGGTGCCGCCGATGTCGTTGACGCCACCGTTCAGTACGGCGACGCAGCCGTCCACGCCGAGCTTCACCCACGAGCACTGGATGTTGTCGATCCGGCCGTGCAGCATGATCCGCGCCATCGCGTGCACCGCCCGGTTCTCGTCGTACGTCGGACCGGGCCGGGCGACACCGGCCAGGTAGATCGGCGAGTTCTGGTGGATGAACGGCAGCAGCACGAACTCGGTGAAGCCGCCGGTCTCGTCCTGCACCGCGGCGATCGTGCGCAGATGCTGGACCCAGTGGTGCGGCGCGTCGACGTGGCCGTACATCATCGTCGAGCTGGACGGCAGGCCGACCTTGTGCGCGGTGCTGATCACCTCGATCCAGCTTGCTGTCGGCAACTTTCCCTTGGTGAGGATCCAGCGGACGTCGTCGTCGAGGATCTCGGCCGCGGTGCCGGGGATGCTGTCCAGCCCGGCCTCCTTCACCGAGATCAGGAACTCCTCGATCGACAGGCCGGTGCGCACCGACCCGTTCACGATCTCCATCGGCGAGTACGCGTGGACGTGCATCTGCGGGACGCGGTCCTTGACCGCGCGGACCAGGTCGGCGTACGCCGTACCGGGCAGGTCGGGGTGGATACCGCCCTGCATGCAGACCTCGGTGGCGCCGATCACCCACGCCTCCTCGGCGCGCTGACCGACCTCATCCATCGACAGCGAGTAGGCGTCGGCGTCGGTGCGGCGCTGTGCGAACGCACAGAACCGGCAGCCGGTGTAGCAGACGTTGGTGAAGTTGATGTTCCGGTTCACGACGTACGTCACGTCGTCCCCGACCGTTGCCTTCCGCAAGTCGTCCGCAAGTTGCGCGAGCTGATCCAGCGCAGGCCCGGTAGCAGTCATCAGAGTCAGAGCCTGAGCGTCCGAGAGCCCAGCAGGATCCCGCTCGGCCGCGGCGAGAGCTTCCTTCACATCACCTTCGATCCGTTCAGGTGCAGAACGACCGGCGACCTGCTCGCGCAGTACATCCCAGTCGCCGTACGCCGCATCGAAGTCCGAGCGGGTTTCCGTGCGGCGACCTTCGGTGTCGATTGCGGTGTGCAGATCGGTTCGCCCGACGCTGTCCCACCCGCCGTCCGGCTCCTGCCACGGGAGGCCGACCGGCCGCGCCTCCTCGTTCGCGAGACCCGTGGCGGGATCGACCAAAGCCTCAACGTGGGAGATGAGTCGCGGGTCGAGCCATGGCTCCCGCAGGTACTCGGGATGCGCCGTAAGCCGCTCCCGAAGAGTGAATCCGGCGTCGGCGGTCACCTTCGCGAGGTCGTCGATCTGCGGCCACGGACGCTCGGGGTTCACGTGGTCGGGGGTGAGCGGCGAGACCCCGCCGAAGTCGTCAACGCCCGCGTCGAGCAGCGCACGGCATTCGGCGAGGTCGACGAGGTTCGGCGGCGCCTGGACCCGGACCCGCGGCCCGAGCACGATCCGCGTCACGGCGATCGCGGCCAGCCACTCGTCCAGCGGTACGTCGGCGTCGTTGCGCATCGCGGTGTCCGGCTTCACCCGGAATCCCTGGATGATGACTTCCTGGATGCCGTTGTACTGCCGGGCGATTTTCCGCAACGCGAAGATCGAGTCGGAACGTTCCGGCAGCGTTTCCCCGATGCCGATCAGCAGCCCGGTCGTGAACGGCACGTTCGACCGCCCGGCGTCCTCGAGCACCCGGAGCCGAATCGCCGGGTCCTTGTCCGGCGACCCGAAGTGCGGCTGGCCCTTCTCCTCGAACAGCCGCCGCGACGTGGTCTCGAGCATCATCCCCATGCTCGGCGCGACCGGCTTCAGGCGCTGCAGGTCCTGCCACGACATCACGCCGGGGTTCAGGTGCGGCAGCAGACCGGTCTCCTCGAGCACCCGGATCGCCATCGCGCGGACGTAGTCGAGCGTGCTGTCGTACCCGGCCTCGTCGAGCCACTGACGCGCCGCGTCCCACCGGTCCTCGGGCGCATCGCCCAGCGTGAACAGCGCTTCCTTACAGCCCAGGGCCGCGCCTTGCCGCGCGATCTCCAGCACCTCGTCCGGCGACAGGTACGGCGCGTGCACCCGGCCCGGCGTGGTCGCGAAGGTGCAGTAGTGGCACCGGTCGCGGCACAACCGCGTCAGCGGGATGAAGACCTTCTTCGAGTACGTGATGATCCCGGACCGGCCGGCGTCGGCCAGGCCTTGGTCGCGGACCCTCGCCGCGGTGCTCATCAGCGTGGTGAGAGCGTCGCCGCTCGCGCCGAGCAGCACCTCCACCTCCGCCGGGTCGAGGGTCTTGCCGTCATCCGCACGCTTGAGTGCGCGTCGCATCGCTGTCGTCAGTTCAGGGGCCACGGAATCCGAGCCTAAGTCGCGGAAAACGCTGGATCCCGCGATTCCGGACAGCAAAATCAATCCGTACAGACGTCCTGATAGTTTGCTGTTCGTGCAGGTCAGGCGGGGTGTGGACGGGCGCCGGGTGCGCGGTGAGCAGCGCCGGAGCGAGTTGCTCGCGGCGACCTTGGTCGTGATCGAACGCGACGGAGTCGCAGGTGTGAGCCATCGCGCGGTGGCCGCAGTGGCCGATGTCTCGGTCGCGTCCATCACCTACCACTTTCCGACGCTGGACGACCTCCTGGTCGCGGCGCTCCAGTCGGCCGCGGAGGATCTCGCCGCCGAGCTGCACGGCCGCGGGAGCGAGCTGGGTGCGCGGCCCGCCGACGAGTTGGCGCGGCTGATCGAGCACAGCGTCGTACGGCGACGTGGCCGGACGCTGGCGCTCTACGAGTTGTATCTGTATGCGGCTCGGCGGCCTGACCTGCGGGAGACGGCCGGTGCGTGGTTGGAGCCGCTGACGGAGATCGCCAGGGCGTGCACCGCGGATCCCCAGAAGGCGAGGCTGTTGGTGGCCGCTCTGGACGGCCTCCTGATGCAGGCGCTGATCGGCGCCCGCGATCTGGACCAGGCCGACGTCGCCGCGTTATTGGAGGTGCTGAGGTAGACCGCGCCGAGTAGGGTCGCGAAGGAACTCGCCAACAGGGAGGTCCTCGGTGTCAGAACCCCCAGTGCAGCCCCCAGTGCAACCGCTGTTCGCATCCGCGGCCCGCGCCGTGCGGAAACTCCAGGAACTCGGCGATCCGTTGCCCGCCGACGTGGTCACCCAGCTGTCCGAGCTTGAGGGCAGTACCCAGCTCGAGAGCCTGCTGCGGCCGTTCGTCCTGCTGGACGTGACGATCGACGAGCAAGGAATCGCGGTGTGCGCGCCCGGCGCCGCGCCGCCGCGACTGGTTCAGCACGGCTGGCGCAGTTTCCTCGTGCGGGTGGCGAATCCGCATCGGATCGAAGCCAACCTGGTCGCGGGGAGCGGTGGCGTGTACGGCGTGATCGACTACGTCAGTCACTCCGCGCGGATCGCCTTGCACGACACGCTGACCATCGTCCCGCGGATCAAGGACGCGTGGCTCGACGCGAAGATCGCCGTACCGAGTGAGCTGTCCGGCTTCGAGGTCGAGTACAAGGTCATCAGCCTGTACACCCGCGACGACGGCGTCCGGCAGGGCGGACTGTCGGTGTTCGCCGCGGACGAGCACAAC
Organism: Kribbella sp. NPDC055110; assembly: GCF_053607525.1. NCBI lineage: Bacteria > Bacillati > Actinomycetota > Actinomycetes > Propionibacteriales > Kribbellaceae > Kribbella > Kribbella sp. NPDC055110. The sequence goes on along the minus strand of NZ_JBSGTS010000012.1, from coordinate 207,139 downwards.
CATCACAGCCTGAGCCGGACAGCTCTTGGCTTCGCGGGCTTCCGGACGAACTTCGAGTTGCGTGAGTACGCCGCTTCGTTCGACTTCGACTGCGCCGCCGCCCGCGAGATCGAGCTCGACATCCGGGAGCCCGACGGACGCAGCTGCATGGCCGCGATCACCGTGCGGGACGAGCAGGGACGTTCGTACCCGTCCAAGGCGATGCGACTGGCGCCGGACATGTTCTTCCACGAGCACGTGTATCGGGCGACCGGCGAGATGATCCGGCTGCCCGAGGGACGGTACGAGATTTCCGCGATCCGCGGGCCTGAGTATCGGCCGGTCCTGGCCACAGCCGACATCGACGCGGAAACGTCGGAAATTCCGATCATTCTCGATCGGTGGGTCGATCCGGCGGGCCGCGGCTACTACTCGGGCGATCCGCACATCCACGCCGGCGGCTGCTCGCACTACAACGTCCCGAGCGAAGGCGTCACGCCGGAAACGATGATCCGGCACGTCCGCGGCGAAGGCCTGTGGCTGGGCAGTGTGCTCACCTGGGCGCCGTGCTACTACCACCAGAAACAGTTCTTCAGCGGTGAGTCGATCAGCCCGCCGGCCGATCTGGAGTACCCGGCGATGCAAGCCGCGCAGGGCATGACGTGGACGCCGCAGCCGACGGATCGCGATGCCGAGAGTGCGTTGCGGTACGACGTCGAGGTGTCGGGGTTCCCGTCCAGTCACTCCGGTCACCTGATTCTGCTCGGCCTCACCGACCAGGACTATCCCGGGACCAGCCTGATCGAGGACTGGCCGTCGTGGAACCTGCCCGTCCTGCGTTGGGCCAAGGAGCAGAACGCACTGGTCGGGTACGCGCATTGCGGCGTCGGCCTCGGGGTCGGCACCGAGGAGTTGCCGAACTACATCGTGCCGTCCTTCCAAGGCATCGGCTCCAACGAGATCGTGGTCGACGTACCGCTCGGTGCCGCCGACTTCCAGTGCGGAGGCCAGTTCGCGCCCGCCGCCGAGCTGAACATCTGGTACCACCTGCTCAGTGTCGGCTTCCGCACCCTGATGCTCGGCGAGACCGACTATCCGTGCATGTACGACGAGGGGCCGGGCGTCGGGCGCACGTACGTACGACTGGCCGAACCGCCCACGGGTCCGCAGGCGATCGAGGCGTGGATCACCGGCCTGCGGGAGGACGCGTCGTACTTCGGGGACGGCCGGAGCCATGTCTTCGAGTTGGCGGTCGACGGTGAGGTTGGTCGTGAGCACCCGCTGGACGCGCCAGGCCCGGTGCGGGTCAGCGCGACAATCGCCGCTTGGCTGCCCGAGGATCCGCCGCCACCGCCGGCGGGGCGTCCCGTGTACAGCGCGCCGGTCGGCTGGCACCTCGAGCGAGCCCGGATCGGCACGTCCCGGTCCGTGCTGGTAGAGGTCGTGCTGAACGGCGTCGCGGTCGCGTCTCAAGAATTGGTTGCCGATGGCACCGAGCAGGAAGTCGCGTTCGACGTACCGGTGGAAGCGTCGTCCTGGCTCGCGTTGCGGATCCTGCGCAGTGTGCACACCCAGCCGATCTTCCTCGAGGTCGGCGGCCGGCCGATCCGGGCGTCCCGCCGCAGCGCGCAGTGGCTGCACGACTCTGTCGATCAGCTGTGGAAGGTGAAGTCGGGGTTCATGCGGGAGGAAGAGCGGGCCGCCGCGCGGCAGGCGTACGACGAGGCGCAGGCGATCTACCGGTCGAGGCGAGACGAAAGCGAGACGGACTGATGACCCACCAGGCACCCGCCATCGGATGCTGCGGACCGGTCGACACCGACGCGCCGCTCGCTGTGACGATCAACCCGGAGGCGCGGGTGAACGTGGCCCGCAGCGGTGCGCCGATCGGGACCTTGAAGCCAGGGGAGTGGCACACGCTCGCAGTGACGGTCGTCAACGACGGCTTCGTCACCGGGCCGTTGGCCGTCGAGGCGGAACCGGTCAGCGGGCTCCAGTTGGACCTGCCGGTGCAGGAGTTGACCGGTGAGCATCGTCAGGAGGCCGCATTCCGGGTCCGGCTCGACGAGCCCACCGTTGTCGACGTGACCCTGACTTTCCGCGCTCTCGGCGCACTCGGTGGTCTGGCCAACCACAGCACGATCAGCCTTCTACTGTCAGCACAGTAGCGCGCGAGCTACCTCTGGTCGGGTGCTGAGGCCAGGGCTTGTTGGAGTCGCAGGCTGTTGGCTGAGTCCATGCTGAGGTTGTCTGTCGGGGCGCTGGGGACCAGGTGGCAGTTGTTCGCCGGTGCGGTGGTTGCTGTCGCGCTCGGGGTCGGGTTGGTGCAGTCCGGGCTGCAGATGCTGGCTGCGACCGACAGGCCGGTGTTGCCCGCGGGACTCTCGGCGTACGAGCGAGCCAAGGTCCGTGAGGGGTACGTCGGTGCCGCGACGCTGCTCGGAATGTCGGTCATGCTCGCCGTTTTCCTGAGCGTGTTCATCGTCAGTACGACGTTCGGGTTCATGACTGTCCAGCGGCGGCGCGAGTTCGGCCTGCTGCGGCTGGTCGGAGCGCAGCGGGGCTACCTGTGTCTGATGGTGGTGACGGAGGCCGGACTGCTCGGGGTGGTCGGCAGCATGGTCGGGCTGCCGTTGGGTGTGCTCGCGACCTGGGCGCAGTCGTGGTTGCTCGTTCAGTTGGGGATGCTGCCGGAGTGGTTCGAGGCGCCGTGGGATCAGGGCGCGGTGTGGGCGGCGATGATCGTCGGCGTGAGTACGGCGCTGGTCGGCGTACTCGCCGCGGCCTGGCGGGCGTCGCGGGTCAATGCCCTCGAGGCGATCGTCGAGGGACAGGCGGCGCGACGGGTGATGACGCGATGGCGGTGGTTCTGGGGGTTGTCGGCCGCGTTCGGCACGGTACTGCTGGTGATCGTGGCGCAGGCGGCGCGGGACCTCGTGGCCGGGTTGATGATCGGCCTGGTTGTGATGATCAGCGGGTCCGTGGCGCTGAGCCAGCTGAGCCCCGTCGTCGTACCACTGGTCGGCCGGCTGCCCGCGATCGTTGTCCGGGGCAACTTGATTACGGACCTCGCGCGGGCCGGCGTGCTGCATGCGGTACGGCGGAGCGCGGCGACTGCTGCGCCGTTGATCGTGCTCGTCGGGCTGGTCATCGGGCTGTGGGGCACGTTCGGGTCGCTGGCGAAGGCGGTCGGAGTCGAGCAGAAACAGTTGATCACGGCCGATGTCGTGGTCGATCGCGTCGTCGCACCGGGCCCGGGGATCGTGGCGGCCTCGGCGCAGACCGCCGTACCGATCGCTGTGACGCGGGGACGGAAAACGCTGTACTCCGAGGCGATCGGGATCGATCCGGCCGCCTACCAACGGACCCACAAGCTGCGGCCGCGGAAGGGTTCGCTGGATCGGCTGACCGGGCGGACGATCGCGATCGGACCGGGGATGGCGGCCGAGGGGTACAAACTCGGATCGACGCTCAAGGTTGCGCTGGGCAACCGATCGATCGCCGTGAAGGTCGTCGCGATCATGCCCGAGACGCTCGATGTGAGCGAGAACTTCTTCGTTCCGAGGAGTCTGCTGCCGGCCGGTGGGCGGACCGAGACGCTGGTGAAGCTGGCGCCCGGCGCGACGATGGACGGTCAGACGGTCGAGCAATGGGCGGAGGCGCGCGGTGAGGCGCAGCAGCGCAGCAATTCGGGACTGTTCGCCGCGCTGCTGGGGTTGGCCGGGATCTTCACCGCGGTCGCGGTCGTCAACGCGGTCGTGATGTCGACGGCTGACCGACGGCAGGAGTTCGCCTTGTCACGGTTGGCCGGGCTGACGCGGGCGCAGGTCGTGATGGTCGCGCTCGTGGAATCAGGGACCGTTGTGGTGGTCGGCGTACTGCTGGGATCGTTGGTCGCCGCAGCCGCGCTCGCCGGAGTCGCTGCGGGACCTTACGGCCTTGCTGCGTTGGCGATTCCGTGGCGGCTGCTCGGATTGATCTTCGCCTCGGCGCTGGTGGTCGTCGGGGCCGCCACGGCACTCACGGCCGGTCGAGCCACGTCTCGCCAGCTCGGCGACTAGGTCAGGCGTCGGCTGCAGTGAGGGCTTCGGCTTCGGACTCGGAGTGGGTGGCGGGGACCCGGAGGTGGGAGAGGGGCTTCCAGCCGCTGGCGAGGACGCCGACCGCGAGGAGTACGGCGACGGCGCCGACGTAGAACGGGAGCTGGATGTTGAACTCCTCGCCGAGCTTGCCGGCCAGCCACGGAGCGACCGCGCCGCCGGAGAAGCGGACGAAGGAGTACGCCGCGGACGCCGTACCGCGTTCGACCGGAGCCGCTCCCATCACGGCCTCGGTGATCAGCGTGTTGTTGATGCCCAGGAACAGGCCGGCCACGATGACGCCGGCCGCGAGCACCGGCTTGTGGTGCGCGTAGACACCCATCACCGCGAGGTCGGCGGCGAACAGCAGCAGGACGGTCATCGCCACCGGGAGGGTGCCGAACCGGCGCTGCAGCCGCGGCGCCACGAACACCGACGTGAACGCGAGACAGATACCCCAGCCGAAGAAGATCAGCCCGATCTGCCGCGCCGACATCGCCAGCGGGAACGGGGTGAACGCGAGCAGCGTGAAGAACCCGAAGTTGTACAGCAACGCCGTGACCGCCACAGTCGCGAGCGACCTGTGCCGCAGAGCCTTCAACGGCTCGAGGACCGACGTACGACGTGCTTCCGGCGGTGATGCGGGCAGCAGGAACGCGGTGGCGGCGAGGGCGATCGTCATCAGGACGGCGACGCCGAAGAACGGGCCGCGCCAGGAGATCGTGCCGAGTTCGCCACCGACCAGCGGGCCGGCCGCGATACCGACACCGAGGGCGGCTTCGTAGAGGATGATCGCCTCGGCGACCGAACCGGCGGCCGAGTTCACGATCGTGGCGAGCGCGGTCGCGATGAACAGCGCGTTGCCGAGACCCCAGCCGGCCCGGAAGGCGACGATCATACCGATGCTGTTGGACAGGCCGGCCAGCGCGCTGAACACGACGATGATGGCCAGACCGATGAGCAGGGTGCGCTTGGCTCCGATCCGGCTGGAGACCGCGCCGGTGATCAGCATCGCGACACCGATGACCGCCATGTAACTGGTGAACAGGAGCGAGACCTGGGACGGGCTCGCGTGCAGTTGTTCGGCGATCGGCTTGAGGATGGGATCCACCAGACCGATGCCCATGAAGGCGATCACACAGGCGAAGGCGACCGCCCAGACGGATTTGGGCTGCTTCAGGAACGACGAGTTGCTCACCGGGGCGTGTCCTCCAATGGCTCGAGGGTGAGGAGTTTGTGGATGATGGCGACCGCGGCCTCCAGGGTGGTGAGGTCGGTCGCCGGGAGTTGACTCAAGTGCGCGGCCAGGGCGGCGCCGGCCTGCTGCCGGGCGCTGCGCAGCTCCGCGAGGCCTGCGTCGGTGAGGCTGATCAGACTGGCGCGCGAGTCGGCCGGGTCCTGGATACGACGCACCCAGCCCTGCTCCTCCAGGCGCTGCACCAGGTTGGACATCGTCGGCTGCGAACAGCGGTCGGCCTTGGCCAGCTCGCTGATCCGGGCCTGCCCGAGTTCGTCCAGTCGCCCCAGCACGCGCAGCGCGGCGTGCGGCAGCGCATTCACATTCCGGGTCGCCAGCCGCGCCAACCGCGTCGACGCGACGACGACGTCCTCACCGAGTCGAGTCAGATCCGTTGCGATCACAGCCGCAAATATACATAGGAATACTATGTATATCTATCCGTCCCGACGGTGAGGCCGGTCACGCTGTCGAGAATCGCCAGATCTCAGATTTCGGGTCTGTCTCGGCGGTTGCCCGGCGGTGACGGCGCACGTCGAGGACAGTTCCGCCGATTCCTTTTCGGGTTCCCGGCGGTCTATCCGGGATGACTGAAAACAGCACTCGCCGACTGGTGCAGTCGGTTCTCGTGTCTCTCAACGGTGTCGTCAGCGAGCCGATGGCGTGGGCCGGACCGTATTTCGGGGCAGGAAGCGCCGCACACTCGCTGGCCGTTCTCGAACGGAGCGACGCGTTCCTGATGGGGCGGAGGACGTACGAGATCTTCGCGCGTCAGTGGCCCGCTGCGAGCGGGCCGTACGCGGATGCCCTCAACCGGATACCGAAGTACGTCTTCTCGTCGACCCTGGTCGAGGCCGAGTGGAGCAACACCACAGTCATGGCAGGCGATGTCGCCGCCGGCGTTCGTGCGCTGAAGGATGCGGGAGGCAACGACCTCGTCGTCTACGGGCACGGGCGCTTCGGGCAGACGCTCGTCGACGCCGGTCTCGTGGACGAACTGACCCTCACCATCGTGCCCGTCTTCGTGCCCAACGGCACCTCGCTCTTCCGTGACGGTCAGCAGAGTCATCGCTGGGAACTCGTGCGGGCAGGACAAGGCGACGATCCCGGCTTGGCCGGCCTCACCTATCGTCCGGCCGATTCCTTTTGACGCGTCGCGAGGTCTAACCCAGTGAGCGGCCGTTTGTTTGCTGCGGCCGCGATTCACTCGTCATCGAGAGGACCTCAGGTGAAGCTCAGCCTGTACATCCCGACCGGCACCACCCAAGAGTTCTACGGCTTCACGGATCCAGTGGCCGCGTTCGAGCGGATCCGTGAGTTGGCGGTCGCTGCGGACGAGACTGGATTCGAAACGATCTGGGCTCCGGACCACTTCGTCCCGTTCGGACCGCCCGGAGCCTACGTGTTCGAGGCGTGGACCACGTTGTCGGCGCTGGCCCGGGAGACCAAGCGGATCCGTCTCGGCCAATTGGTCACCGGCAACGGGTACCGAAACCCCGCGCTGCTGGGGAAGATGGCCTCGACTCTGGACGTGATCGCCGCCGGCAGGCTCACCTTCGGTATCGGTGCCGGATGGTACGAGGACGAGTACCACGCCTTCGGATACGACTTCCCACCGCCCGGCGAACGGCTCAAGCGCCTCGAGGAGTCCCTGCAGATCATCCACTCGATGTGGGAGAGCGAGTCCACTACGTTCAGCGGCAAGTACTTCCGCACGTCCGGCGTCGTCAACCAGCCCACCGGCGTCCAAACACCACACATTCCGGTCATGATCGCCGGTGGCGGCGAGCAGGTCACCCTCAAGCTCGTCGCGAAGTACGGCGACCTCTGCAACATCCAAGAGGCACCGGAGGTGGTCGCCCACAAGTACGACGTACTCGCCCGGCACTGCGCCGCCGTCGATCGTGACTTCGCCTCGATCACCAAGACCTCGACGTCGTACTGCATCATCGCGGACACCGACGACGAGGCCCGCGCCGCGGTACCGCCATGGGCGCCGATGGTGTTCCCCGGCGATCTCGGCTCCTACGGGCTGGTCGGCACCATCGACACCATCCGCGAACGGCTCGCGGTCTACGAACGAGCCGGCGTCGACGAACTCGTCGTCGGCTTCCAAGACGCCCTGAACGTCGACACCGTCCGCCGCTTCGCCAAGGAGTTCATCCAGTCCTGATGGCCACATTTGCCTGCGGTCGTTTTGGTCAGAGCCGAATCGTGGCGGGGTGGTGCGGCCGGGATTGAGCCTGCCTGCATGCCCTCATCTCCAGAGGGCCGGAGAACAGGAGTCGCCATGGACCGATCCATCACCGCCCGCGTCGTACGGTCCGGTGTTCTGGCCGCCGCTCTCGCCCTCGTCGTACCGGCTGTTGCCGGTGCGTCGGCAACCGGCGCCGTGCCGGACGAGGCCAGGACCTGTGCGCAGAAGTTCGACCAGGCGCAGCGCACCGACATGGAGTCGTTCCGCGACTTCGACCGGGACACCTGGCTGCGCGGTCATGACACGGGGGTGGTGAGCATCGTCGCCGACGGCCGGGTCCGGGTCGGCCTGGACGCCGTCGCCCAGGCGAGTCTGCCCCGCTTCACCAGCAAGGACTCGGTGTGGTCGTGGACCGAGATCACCCGCAAGGTCGACGGCTGCAGCACGGGCTTCATCGTCTACACGACCAAGTACGCGATCCCGCGCCTGGACTACTGGTTCACGGCGGTCACTACCGTGACGTACGAGTACCGGCACGGCCGCTGGTTGGTGATCCTGGACCAGGGCACGTTGCTCGAGGAGCACGTGGGAAACGCCTGAGCAGCCGCGCCGGGCAGCAGGTACGAGAGGGCGAAGCATGATCGAGCTGGAACTGACGGCCGCGGACCTCACCAAGATCCGGTTCACCAGTGATGCCGTATGGGAGACGACGGCCAGCCTCAGTCTCATCAATCACAAGCAGCACTTCCAGTTGCACCGGCATCTGCGGCCCCGGGTGCCGGTCGATCCGGACTTCGATCTCGACCTGCTGCTCGAGCTGACCCGGCCGGACCACTTCGTGCCCGATCTGCTCGGGCCGTCGCCGTCGGCGCAGCCAGGTCATCCGCTCGACCAGTTCGGGCGCATCGCCGGCACCGACGAACAGATGGTCGAATCCGATCTCCGCGCGTTGCGGGAACTCGCCCCCGGGTCCCGGGCCGCGCGGATGGGCACCCGGGAGTTCGCCGAGCGTACGGCGGAAGCGATGGCGGCGTACTGGCTCGCGGTGCTCGAACCGCTGTGGGATCGCATCGAGGCGATCACCGGCGCCGACATCGCGCACCGGTCCGTCGGGCTCGCGTCCGACGGACTCGAACGAGCCCTGGACGAGTTGCACCCCGACGTCACCTGGAGCAGGGACGGCCTGGCTCTCCCGCTCGGCCCCGGCCGGGTCCGCCTGCCGTCGGCGGGGCAAGGGTTGTGGCTGCTGCCGCTGGTCTTCCGAGGGCGCGGAGTCATGCTCGCGGACAACGCGACCCCACCGGTCATCGCGTACTCCGCGCGTGGCGCCGGACAGCTCTGGGAGCGGCCGGTCGAGGCGATCGTCGGCGGCCTCGACGCGCTGATCGGGCGCTCGCGGGCGGCGATCCTGGCGCGGTTGAGCGTCCCGTTGACGACGACCGCTCTCGCCGATGCCTTGATGCTCAGCCCTGGAACGGTGAGCCAGCACCTGTCCGTTCTCGTCTCGGCCGGACTGTGCAGCTCACGGCGCGACGGAAAACGTGTTCTCTATTCCCGCACACCGCGCGCCGAACTGCTCCTCGACATCGATACCGCGCAGGCGCGCTGACGACCGGGAAGGTGCACGAAAGGTCAACAGATCACCGGATCTGTAACGGCCGGTGCGATGTCAACGATGTGCACATTGCTGCCCGGCTCCGTCATCTGTTGGCGGGCTCGGCGACGTTCAGCGCGCGCTCGAACTCCTCGAGGCGCCACCAGAGGGGAACTCGTATGAAACTGCAGCGCTTTGCGCTTGCACTGGCCGGCGCCGGGCTGCTTGCCGCGGCCGCCGCGTCTGCTCCGGCCGCCGCCACCGGCCAGGCCGATCCGAAACCACGCTTCTTCAGCAAGTCCGGCTTGGCGAAGACGATGTCGTCGTCGGCCACCGCTGAGGCCTGTGGCACTTCGGTCGGTGTACCGACCGCCGCCGGCACCATGCAGGAGATCGACGTGACGGCCGGGAAGCCGCCGGCGTCCGACTCCTGGGACCCGTTCAAGTACGTGGGTAGCCGCGCCGACGCGACGTGGTACGCGGCGTTCAACGCCACGGGCACGCAGTTCTACTTCTACGGTCTGCTGTTGCAGGGCGGGAACCTGTACCGTCACACGACGTACCTGCCGGCGGACGAGACCAAGCCGTGGGTGCCCACCTTCAAGAAGGTCGGGCCGGGGTGGACCAGCTTCAAGTCCATCGCCACGTCGAACTACAGCGGCGGCACGCCGCGGCACGCGTACCTGTACGGCCTGAACACGAACGGCAGCCTGTACCGGTACCAGATGGTCGGCTCCAGCTTCCGGGGCCTCGGCCCGCTGCCCGGCTTCCGCGGCTTCAAGGCGATGACGGTGATCAGTGAGACCGCGACGTACGACACGTTGCTGATGACCACCACGGCCGGCGCTCTCTACACCGTCCACATCCCGGTTGCCCCGGGCGCGAAGCCGGTCCTGAAGCGGATCCGCGCCACCGGCTGGGCGGCGTACGAGTCCCTGGTCGTCGAGGGCTGCGGCACCCGCGGCGGCTCCCTGGTGACGGGCGTGGACCACGACACCCAGACCGCGGACCTGTACGCGATCAGCAAGGCGAACGGCGCGGCGACCGCGATCACGCCGTACGGCAGGATCCCGGGCGTCTTCAACGGCGTCAGCCACGTGTTGCTCACCACCCACTACGACCAGCTGGTCGGCGAGTAGTAGCAGTACCCCAAAGCCCAGGACACCCGCTGTGTCCTGGGCTTTGTCTATTGTGTGGGCGTGCGGTACGACGAATTCCTCGAGCGCTACAAGACGGCGCAACGCGAGTGGCGGCTCGGTGTCGTCGACGCACGCGAAGTGCTGTCGGCGTTGCGTGGCGTCGTACCGGAGATCGACGACGCGCGGCTGCGGCAGACCGCGGTCTTCCTGATCGAGCGGTGGGCGGCGCGCGTGTCACCCGATGCGCAGGAGCGGATGGAGCGTGCCCAGCGGATCGCCGCGGAGGCGGAGCGGGACGAGGGTGACGCCCGCGAGCGGGTTGCCCGGCTGGAGCAGGGGATCCGCGGTATCACGGCCGTCTCCCGCGAGACGAGCGACGAGTTCGAGCAGTACGCCGTACTCGCGTTGAACGAACCGCTGGCGCAGCTCGCGGCCAGCTGGCGAGCGGACCTCGGCGACTGAGGATGCCGCTAGCACTACCTGCCTCCTTCGACGAGTTCATGCGCCTGCAGCACGTGGGCGCGCTCAACGTCACCGGCGCCGACCATTCCAGCTGGAACGGCAAGTACGAGCCGCAGCCTTACAAGCTGACGGACGACGGCCTGCAGGTGCTTGGCTCGGCCGGGTGGGACCACACGATCCGGTACGACGAGGATCGGGTGCTGCGACCGCTCCGGGAGATGTTCAGGTACGCCGGGCAGCAGCACGACGATGAGACGTTGCTGCGGTATCTCGAGGCCCTGGCCATCGTTTACCACGAGAACCTGCACATGCTCGCCGCAGACGGCACCGAGCACGCGGACGCGAAGCAGGACTTCCGCACCGCGGCCGTGCGTGCACTCGAGGAAGGCGTGACCGAGAGCTACGGCCACGAGACGTTGGGCAAGTACATCGACGAGTACCAGCTCCGTCGCATCGCCCCTGGGTTCGAGAACTTGCCTCTGTTCCCTGCCTACGAGCGGTTCACGCCGGCGGCCGACACGTTGGCCTACGAACTCGCCACGCTCGACGAGACCAATCGTTTCGAGATGCTCCAGCGGCTGGTGGTGGTCAACGCGACCGGCAAGTGGGCCGTCGCGACCGGCGTCATCGCCGACCGCTACGGCCTCGGCGATCCACGCTTCGCCGGTGAGCGCGAGATCGCCGAGCGCCGGATCACGAACGCGATGTGGAATCACTTCGAGAAGCTTCCCGCGCTGTCCGCCGTCGGGTCGACGCAGATCTTCGGCCGCTCGTGCGCGATCGGCCGGGACGCGTTCGAGGCGGGCCGAGCCGTCGCCGGGCAGTACTTCACGCGGAGGGTGTCGTTCGGCGGTCTGGCATCGCCCGCGCGAGATACGTCGGGTTGGGGCAGCTACGGTGCCCGCGGCGGTACGCAGTCCTCGGTCATTCGGCTGCCTGGGACTCCTGAGCGCTGACCTTGAACCACCGCACCGGGATCGGGCCGCGGTGGAGGATGTGGGGGATGTCGGCCCAGGGGTAGAGGGGTTCGGTGGCGTTGAGGTTGCGGAGGCGGTGCAGGGCGCGCTCGGAGGGTGTGGACAGGGCGGCGGCCGCTTCTGGGGTGTAGGGGATGAAGTCCTCGGCCGGCTGCGGGCGGTGGTCGGGGTCGTGGCGTTTGAGCAGGATGCAGGTCTTCGCCGGGTGGACGGGGGAGAGGAACACGACGTCGGCCCAGCGGCAGCCAAGCGGATAGACCGGATAGTCGACGATCTCCGGGTGTACGGCGTACTTCGCGAACTCGCGTTCGTAGAGGTCGGGGTAGTGCGCGCGGAGCTCGTTGAGCGGCAGGATGTCGTCACCGCGGATGTCACCGGCGGCTTTGTAGAGAAGAGTCGTCATACACGAAGCCTCCGAACACGGGAACCGTGCCGGAGGCTGTGCACACATTCTACAGGGAGTGCCATGGTCAAAGCCATCCTCGGAAGCGCGGTGTTCTTCTTCGCCGCGCCCTGCGTGGTCGCCGGCGTGCTCCCGTGGTGGGTCAGCGGCTGGGCCGCGCCACGGTTCTGGCCGGGCTTCGTGATCGTCGCGGGCGGTGCGTTCGTCGTACTGCGAGCCTTCGTCCGGTTCGTCCGCGAAGGCCGGGGTACGCCGGCGCCGATCGCGCCGACCGAGGAGCTTGTGGTCGGCGGTGACTACAGGTTCGTGCGGAACCCCATGTACGTCGGGGTGGTCGCGGCGATCTTCGGCCAGGCACTCGTTTTCCTCGACTGGCGGGTGCTCGGGTACGGCGTGATCGCGTGGGTCGTGATGGCGTCGTTCGTGCGGTGGTACGAGCAGCCGGTATTGCTGGAGCGGTACGGCCGGCAGTACGAGGAGTACTGCCGGGCCGTGCCGGCGTGGATCCCTAGGCTTTCACGTCGGTAGCGAGGAGCCGGGCGACGTTGCGCTCGGCCAGTGCGGTGATGGTGACGAACGGGTTGACGCCGAGCGATCCGGGGATGAGCGAGCCGTCGGTGACGTAAAGGTTGGTGTGGCCAACGACCCGGCCGTAGGTGTCGGTCGCCTTGCCCAGGAGACATCCACCCAGCGGGTGGTAGCAGAAATCCGCGGCAAACGGGCGGTTTCCGGAGAACAGGTCGCGACGGTACGTCGTACCGACAGCCTTGTTGATGCGGTCGAAGAGTGCTTGGGCCGAGCGGACGGACGGTGTGCTCTGGTCGGCGGACCAGTGCAGGTCGGCGCGGTCGGTGCTGTGGTTGTAGGTGAAATGGCCGCGTTCGGGGTTGACGGTGATCGCCAGGTAGAGGCTGGCCCACGTCTCCAGTCCGACCGGCAGCGGAGCGATCTCGGCGAATGCCGGGTGCACCGGGTCGTTCCAGTTGTCGATCGCGAGCGTCGGGATCGTGGACTGCAACGAGCCGGTCGGGTCCCACAGGTGATTGGCCCGGGCGGTCATCACGTTTCCGTTTCCGCCCCAGCCGTTTCCGATCGCGGCCGGCAGGTCCGGCAGCGTTCCGGTTTCCCTTGCCCTCAGCAACAGTTCCGTGGTGCCGACACTGCCCGCGCCGAGGAACAGGTACCGGCAGGCGAGCTCGCTACGTTTCAGCACCTTCCCGGCCGCGTCGATCTGCTCGAGCCCGACCAGATACCCGCTGCCCTGCCGATGGATCGTCGTCACCCGGGTGAGGGTCCGGATCGTCACGTTCCCGGTTCCGACCGCGTCGGCCAGGTACGTCTTGTCCAGCGACTGTTTTCCGTGGTTGTTTCCGTAGATCACCTCACCGGCCAGCGCCGACCGCGGCACCGTCCGGCGTTCCTCCTTCTCCAGGTAGTCGAAGGAGTACACGTTCGGTACGACGGCAGTCCGGAAACCGGCCTGATGCGCGTGTTTCCGCGACACCCGCGCGTACTGGTACACGGGCGTCTTCTCCAGGTACCGCGGGTCGATCGTGTTCACGCCGAGCATCCGCCGCGCGAGCGGGAAGTACCGCCGGTACATCGTGTCCGCGTCGACCTGCGGCAGCACCTTCTCGAAGTACGCGCGCTGCGGCGTCGGCGCCATCCCGCCGTTCACCAGCGATCCGCCGCCGACCCCGCGGCCGACGTACACGCCCATGTTCGGGTAGTCGATCCGGTCCAGCACCCCGGCGTACGGCGTCCCGAGGTCGCGGTTCACGACGTCGAGCCAGAGGAACGTGTCGAGCGGCGCCTCGGTACGGCGGTGGAACCACATCGACCGGCGATCCGGGTCCAGGGTCGAGCAGAACACCTTCCCGTCCGGACCGGGGGTGTTCCACTGCTGACCCATCTCGATCATCGTGGTGCGGATCCCGGCTTCTCCGAGCCGGAGCGCGGTGACGGCCGCGCCGTACCCGGTCCCGACGACCAGGGCCGGGGCGTACGGCGTTGCGTGCGCCGGGCCGATCCGGGTGAGGCCGGTCGCGGCGGCGGCAGTGAGGGCGGTCAGGCCGGCGAACCGGCGGCGAGTCATTGTGGACGGGGCGGTCTCGTAAGTCACCTGACGCACCGTAGCCGACCAACTACATCGTCGCAGCGGCCTCGGCATGTCGGCCTGCCCCTTCGTGCAGAGGTGCAAAGTTGCACGGATAATTGTTTGCAGTGACTGCAAGAATCTGCCTACGCTGATGCGGTGAGGCAGGTCGAGGGTGGGTTGCGGGAGCGCAAGAAACTCCAAACGCGGGCGGCGTTGGCCGACGCGGCGTTGCGGCTTGCGCTGGAGAAGGGGCCGGACCACGTGACGGTCGAGGAGATCGCCGAGGCGGCCGACGTCTCGGTGCGGACCTTCTTCAACTACTTCCCGCACAAGGAACACGCGATCCTCGCGCGCAACCCCGAGCATCTCGAGCGCGCCCTGGAGCGGATGCGGACGGCGCCGCCCGAGGAGTCGCCGCTGACCACGATGTGGTTCATCGTCCACGACGTACTGCGGGAGCTGGAGAGCGACGGTCAACTGTCCGAGCGCGGTGAGCTGATCATGAGCTCGCCGAGCCTGCTGTACCAGCTGATGCTGTCGAGCCTCGACGACGAGCGGCAGTTGACCGCCGCCCTCGCCGAACGGATGGGCGAACCGGCCGGGTCGATGCGGCCCGCGCTGGTCGTCAGCCTGGCCGGGGCCGCTTGCCGGGTGGTGATGGAGCTGCACAAGACCGCTCCCGACCGGCCGATCCGCGACCTGCTCGACGAAGCCTTCCACTTACTTGCCCAAGGCATTGACCCGAACTTCCAGAAGAAGGGCAACTCATGACGACGACCTCGTCACCCACTCCGGAACCCGTGGGTGAGGTCAGCACCACCGAAACCATCGAGACAGCCGTGTTGACGCCCCGGCAGACCATCCAGGCCATGTCCGGCCTGATGATGGGCCTGTTCGTGGCGATCCTCGCCGGCACGGTGGTGTCGACCGCGCTGCCGCGGATCATTCACGACCTGGGGGCGAGCCAGTCGTCGTACACCTGGGTCGTCACACTCGAGCTGCTGACGATGACGGCCACGGTGCCGCTGTGGGGCAAGCTCGCCGACCTCTACAACAACAAGCTGCTGATCCAGCTGTCGCTGAGCTTCTTCGTGGTCGGCTCGCTGGTCGCCGGTTTCGCGCCGAACATCGAGGTCCTGCTGGGCAGCCGGGTGCTCCAGGGCCTCGGCGGCGGCGGTCTGACCGCGCTGGTGCAGATCGTGATGGCGGCGATCATCCCGCCGCGTGAGCTCGGTCGGTACTCCGGGGTGTTCGGCGCGATCTTCGCGTCGGCGACCGTCGGCGGACCGCTGCTCGGTGGCTTCCTGGTCGACTCGCCGCTCGGCTGGCGGGCCTGCTTCCTGATCGGTGTCCCGTTCGTGGTCGCGGCGATGATCCTGCTGCAGCGCACGTTGAAACTGCCGACCGTCCGTCGCGAGGTGAAGATCGACTGGTGGGGCGCGGTGCTGATCATGGGCGGCGTGAGCACGCTGCTGGTCTGGTCCTCGTTCGCCGGCAACAAGTTCGAGTGGGTCTCCGGCTGGAGCTTCGCACTGGTCGCGGTCGCCGTGGCCGCGCTGGCCGCCGCGGTACTGGTCGAGCGCCGGCACCCCGAGCCGATCATCCCGATGGACCTGTTCCGCAACCGCACGGTGACGCTGTCGATCATCGCCAGCGCACTGGTCGGCATCGCGATGTTCGGCGGCTCGGTGTTCCTGGCGCAGTACTTCCAGATCGCGCAGGGCTACTCGCCGACCAAGGCCGGCCTGATGAGCCTGCCGCTGATCCTCGGCATGATGGTCGCGTCCACGGTCGCCGGTGGGCTGATCACGAAGTACGGCCGCTGGAAGATCTACCTGGTCATCGGCAGCGTCCTGCTGCCGATCGGGCTGGCGCTGTTCGGCACGATCGACGCGCACACCTCGAAGTACCTGCTGTGGAGCTTCATGGTGGTCCTCGGCGTCGGCATCGGCCTGGTGATGCAGAACCTGGTCCTCGCGGCGCAGAACGACGTACCCGCCCGGGAGTTGGGTGCGGCGACGTCCGCGGTCAGCTTCTTCCGGAGCATGGGCGGCACGATCGGTGTCAGCGTGCTCGGCGCGATCCTGGCGAACAAGGTCGCCGAGACGCTGAACCCCGGCGGCGCCTCGTCCGGCGGCGGCAACGCGGTGCCGAACATCGCGGAACTGCCTCCGGAGATCCGGTCGATCGTCGAGAACGCGTACGGCGCCGCGACCGCGGACCTGTTCATGATGTCGGTCCCGTTCGCGGTCCTCGCCCTGGTCGCCGTCCTCTTCATCAAGGAGAAAGCCCTCCTCACCACCTCCGGCGCCGAACGCCGCGCGAACGAGGAGCCTGACAAACTGGATGCATGATCGTCGCATTCAGCATCAGCCCGTCGGCCGGTGACGAGACCGGGGGCGTGAGCGAAGCGGTGGCCGAGGCCGTCCGCGTCGTCCGCGCCTCCGGTCTTCTCAACGAGACCAACGCGATGTTCACGAACATCGAGGGCGAGTGGGACGAGGTGATGGCGGTCGTGAAGCAGGCCGTGGATGCCGTCGCCGCCGTGTCGCCTCGGGTCAGCCTGGTTCTCAAGGCCGACATCCGCCCCGGCTACACCGGCCAGCTCGCCGCCAAGGTGGAGCGGATCGAGCAGGCGTTAGTGGACTGAGTTCAGTACGCCGATCACCTGGTCGTAGCGGTTCTCGCGTTCGGCGTGGCGGAGGAAGTGGACCCGGTCGACGAGGATCTCTTCGGCGTCGGGGTGCTGCTGGAGGAGGTTCATCGTCTCGTCGAGGTACTCGTCCAGCGGCATCGCGCGCTCGTCGTCCTCCTGGTTCATCAGCGTGGTCTGGACGGCGGGCGGTACCACCTCGATCACCTGGATCCCGGTGTCGGCGAGCTGGATCCGCAGGCTCTGCGTGTAGCTGTGGATCGCGGCCTTCGTCGCGCTGTACGTCGGCGTGATCGTCAGCGGCACCGAGGCGAGGCCGGAGGAGACCGTGAGGATCACCGGATCGCGCTGCTTCAGCAGGTACGGCGTGAACGTGGCGACCGCCCGGATCGTGCCGAGCAGGTTGATCTCGATCGTCTGCTCCGCGGTGGCGACATGTGCGGGATCGCGGAGGTCCTCGACCTGCATGATGCCGGCCATCGTGACGAGTACGTTGACGTCGTGGGTGCTCGTCACCTGCTCGAACGCGGCCGTGATCGAGGCCGGGTCGGCGACGTCGACGTAGATGCCCTCGATCCCGTCCTCGGCGGCGATCGTGTCGAGCAGGTCCTTGCGGCGGCCGCTGATGATGACGGTGTTCCCGAGGTCGCGGAACCGCCGGGCGAGTTCGAGGCCGATACCCGACGTACCGCCGGTCATGAAGATCGTGTTCCCTGTGGTTTTCATGTCTCCAGCCTGCGATCGGATGCCGTTGGCAACCAGGCCGCGCTCAGCCACTGCTCCGCAAGCAGTGGTTAAGCGGCATAACCCGTGGACACTGGACTCATGGAGTACGCCGACCTGTCCGACTTCCTGCGCAAACGCCGCGAGGCCCTGCAACCCGAAGACGTCGGGATGCCTCGCGGCCGCCGACGCCGTACGCCGGGACTGCGCCGTGAGGAGGTCGCGGCGCTCGCGTCGATGTCGGCCGACTACTACAGCCGGCTCGAAGGCGGACGCGGCCCGCAGCCCTCGGTCGACATGCTGGGCGCGATCGCCCGGGCGCTCCGGCTGACCCTCGAGGAGCGCGACCACCTGTTCCTGCTGGCCGGCCACGGTACGCCGCCGCGCACGACGCGGGCGTGCCACGTCGACCCCGGGATGCTGCGGATCCTGGACCGGCTGCACGACACACCCGCGATGCTGCTCAACCGGTGCGGCGAGGTGCTCGCGCAGACGCCGGCGCACGTCGCGTTCGCGGGCGAGTTGACCAACTTCGAAGGCATGGAGCGCAGCGAGATCTACCGCTGGTTCGCGCACCCGGAGTCCCGCGCCTTGTACGCGGAGCCCGAGCTGAGCACCCACAGCCGGTTGCAGGTCTCGATGCTGCGGACGGTCGCCACCATCGACGGACCGAAGTCGTACGCCGCCTCGATCGTGCGGGCGCTGCAGAAGGTGAGCCCGGAGTTCACCGCGATCTGGGATGCGCACGAGGTCGTGGCCGCGCACAGCCGGACCAAACGCTTCCGGCATCCGGCTGTCGGCGAGCTGGAGCTGTACTGCGAGCTGATCGACAACCGCGACCAGCAGCAGACGCTGATCGTCTTCACCGCGGAGCCGGGCAGCGAGAGCGCGGAGAAGTTGCGGTTGCTGAGCGTTCTGGGCAGCCAGGTGATGAACCCTGGACAGGGCTTTGATCGAGAGTTAATTTAAGTCCTGAAATTTATAGAGCGTTCTTACGGAAAGGTCCGCCCCCATGCTTTCCGATCGATTCCGCCTGCCCGCAGTCCTGCTCGCCCTGGTGCTTCTGGTCAGCGGCCTGACCAGCACCGCGGCCGCCCAGGTTCAAGCCACCTTCAAGGTCCTGGCGTTCTACAGCGGGACCTGGGACGCCGCCCACATCGACTTCGAGAAAGAGGCCAACCAGCGTTTTCCGGAGTTCGGCGCGCAGAACGGGTTCACCTACACGTCCACGAACAACTGGGACCAGCTCAACAACCTGAGCGCGTCGCAGTACCAGGTGGTGATGTTCCTCGACGACTCGCCGCACACCGACGCGCAGCGCAACGGGTTCCAGAACTACATGAACAACGGCGGCGCGTTCTTCGGCTTCCACGTCGCGGCGTACAACGACGCCAGTGGCGGCTGGCCGTGGTTCAACAACACGCTGCTCGGGACCGGGAGGTTCCAGTCGAACACCTGGGGCCCGACCGCGGTGACGCTGCGGACCGAGAACCGTTCGCACCCGGCCCTGGTGAACACCGGCGCGACGTTCCGGTCGTCGGTCAGCGAGTGGTACAGCTGGCAGAACGACCTGCGGAACAACCCCGACATCCAGATCCTGGCGTCGATCGACGACTCCAGCTTCCCGGTCGGCACCGACCCGAACCAGACCTGGTACAGCGGCTACTACCCGATCATCTGGACCAACAAGAACTACAAGATGATCTACGCGAACTTCGGCCACAACGCGATGAACTACGAGACCAACACGCGGCTCTCGTCGACCTTCGACAGCCCGGCGCAGAACCAGTTCATGATGGATGCGCTGAAGTGGCTGGGCGGTGCCGGTACGACGCCGCCGGTCGACCAGCCGTCGCCGACCTCGTGGTACTCGGTCGCGAACAAGGCCAACGGGAAGTGCGTCGACGCCCGTGCGGCCGGGACTGCCAACGGGACCGTGATCCAGCAGTACGGCTGCAACGGCACGCAGGCGCAGCAGTTCCAGTTCCAGCCGACATCGGGCGGCTTCACGCGGGTGAACAACCGCAACGACGCCACCAAGGTGATCGACGTGACCGGTGTGTCCGCCGCGGACAACGCCGGTCTCCAGCTGTGGACGTACAGCAACGGAAACAACCAGCAGTGGCAGGCCGTTTCCGAAGGCAGCGGCTACTTCCACTTCGTCAGCCGCTTCAGCAACAAATGCCTCACGGTTCCGGGCGGCTCCACGGCCGACAGCACTCAACTCGTCCAACTCACCTGCAACGGAAGTACAGCGCAGTCCTTCAAGCTGACATGACCTGAGGTTAGATTGCGGCGCATGAGAATCCTGCGTGTGGCCGCTTTGGCGGCAGGAGGTCTGTTGTTGATGGGTCAGGTCGTGCCCGCCCAGGCTGACGGCGGATCGTCGTACCGGTGGGAGTTGACGCCGACCGGGAGTACGGCGCAGTTCCGTGGGCTCGCGGCGGTCAGCAAGGACGTCGCCTGGGTGGGCGGGAGCGCCGGGACCGTGCTGCGGACGGTCGACGGCGGGAAGCACTGGCAGAACGTCAGTCCGCCCGGTGCGGAGGCGCTGCAGTTCCGCGACGTCGAGGCGTTCGACGCGCGGCGTGCGGTCGCGCTGACGATCGGGACCGGCGAGGACTCCCGGGTGTACCGGACGGCCGACGGCGGAAAGACCTGGTCGGAAACGTTCCGGAACACGGATGCGAACGCGTTCTACGACTGCATCGCCTTCAACGACGACAAGCACGGCCTGGCGCTGAGCGATCCGGTGGACGGAAAGTTCCGGATCGCGGCGACGGCCGACGGCGGAAAGTCCTGGAAGGTGCAGCCGACCGACGGAATGCCGGCCGCCCTCGCCGGTGAGTTCGCGTTCGCGGCGAGCGGCACCTGCCTGGTCGCCGGCCATGGTCGTACGGCGTGGTTCGCGAGTGGTGGCGGCGATCGGCCCCGAGTGTTCCGGACCGTTGACGGCGGCCGACGCTGGACGGTCTCGGACTCTCCGATGGCGAGTGGCGAAGCGGCCGGAATCTTCAGCCTGGCGTTCCGGAACACGTTGTTCGGCGTCGCGGTCGGCGGTGATTTCCTCAAGCCGACGGAGGCGGTGAACGCCGCGTCGGTCACGAACGACGGTGGTCGCACGTGGAAGCTGGTGCCGGCTGACAAGGCGCCGAAGGGCTACCGGAGCGGGTCGCACTTCGTCCCGTGGTCGCCGACGACCGTTGTCGCGGTCGGTCCGTCCGGGAGTGACGTCAGCTTCGACGGCGGCCGCAGCTGGAAGCAGTTCTACGACGGCAGCTTCGACAGCGTCGAATGCGCCGGCCACGGCATCCAAGCCGGCTGCTGGGCCTCCGGAGCGAAGGGCGCAGTCGGCCGACTGGTGCACTGACGTTCAGTCCGGCGACACTCGCCTGTCGTGCGGGTGTCGCCGGTTTTCCGGAAAATAGGCGCATGCGTAAATTGCTGACCGTCTTCGTGGGGTTGCTGATGATGGTTCCTACCGTTGCCGCGGCTCAGCCCGACGCGGGTCGTCCGGGCCGGCCGCTGACCGTCCTGTCGTACAACATCCACCACGGCGCGGGGATCGACGGTGTGCTCGATCTCGAGCGGATCGCGGTACTGATCGAGCAGTCCGGGGCCGACGTGATCGGCCTGCAGGAGGTCGACCGGCACTGGGCCGTGCGGAGCAACTGGGTCGACCAGCCGGCCTGGTTCGCGAAGCGGCTCAAGATGCATTACGCGTACGCCGCCAACCTCGACCTCCCGCCCGTGAACCCGGGGGAGCCGCGTCGCCAGTACGGGACCGCGATCCTCTCGAAGTACCCGATCCAGGACTTCGAGAACACGCTGCTGCCGCGCTACCCGGCCGGTGAACAGCGCGGCCTGGCGGTGGCAAACCTCACAGTCCGCGGGGCGAAACTGCGCTTCGCGAACACGCATCTGACCAGCAACAACAACGCCGAGCGGCTGGAGCAGGCGCAGAAGGTGGTCGAGCTGCTGAGCGGATCGCGGACGCCGACCCTGCTCGCCGGCGACCTGAACGCGACGCCGGAGAAGCCGGAGATCAAGACGCTGACCGCGGTGTACGACGACACCTGGACCGAGGTCGGGGTGGGTCCGGGCTACACGATCGAGGCGGGCAACCCGACCAAACGCATCGATTTCCAGCTGCACAGCGCGGGCCTGCGCCCGACGAAGGCCGCCGTACCCGTGACGCCGGCCTCGGACCACCTGCCGGTGGTCGCCTCGTTCGTCCTCAGCTGAATCACCGAACGCGCGGCAACGCCCCTCCGGCTCCGGCCGGAGGGGCGTTTTCGTGCGCCGACCTGCGGCTTCGCGGAATTACAAGCTTGTAGTTTGTCAAGTCGACACACGGGTGAAACAAAGATACTTGTGTGAAAGCTGTTCCCAATGGGGCTGTAGGCAACTAGTGTCACGTATGTGGTCCAGGAGGACCAAAAGTTCACGAACCCTGGGGAAGGGGTTCGTGACCGGCGGAAGGAAAGATCCCGATGCGGACGCCCCTCAGGGCCACGTCCGGCGGGCGGATCACGAGTGCTGGGAAGACCGGCCGAGCAGGCAAGGCGCTGCTCTCCGGGGTGCTCGCGATCTGCTTGGCCGGCACCATGGCCATGCCCACCCTTCCGGCAGAGGCCGCGAAGCCGAAGCCGCCGGTGATTCCGTCCAAGGCCGCGGTCGAGCGCGCCAAGCAGGCCGCCGCCTCGAAGGCCGGCCAGGTCGCCGCGATCGAGCGTCAGCTCGCCGCCGCCGGCGCGCGGCTCGAGCAGCTCGGCATCGCGTCCGGTATCGCCGACGAGGCATACAACGGCGCCGTCTACCGCCTGCAGCAGGCCCAGGCCGAGGCGACCGCCGCTGCGGCCCGGGCGGCGGAGGCGCAGAAGACTCTCACCGCACAGCGGCAGCAGATCGGTCGCTTCGCCGCCGCGTCGTACCAGGGTGGCGGCGACGTGGCGAAGATCGCGCCGCTGTTCACCGCGGAGGGTCCGCAGCAGCTGCTGGACTCGGCCGGCGCGGCGCACTCGGTGTCGGCCGCGATGCAGGGTTCGTACCTGCGGTTCACGGCGACCCAGGTGATGACGAACCTGTTCAAGGTGCAGGCCGACCAGGCGGTCGTGAAGGTGAAGAAGGCTGCCGACGAGGCCGCCAAGGCGAAGAAGGCGGCCGAGGACGCGGAGGCTGCGCAGTCGGCCGCCGTGACCGCGATCGGCGTACAGCGCAAGCAGTCGATCGCGCAGCTCGCCACCTTGCAGAACATCTCGGTGCAGGTGGCCGCGCAGCGGCAGCGGGGGCTCGAAGAGCTTGCGCGGCAGCGCGCCGCCGCGATCGCCGCGAAGAAGGCCGCCGAACTGAAGCGCCGGATCGCCGCCCGGGAGGCCGCCGAGCGCCGCGCCGAGGCGGCCGAGCGGGCCCGGGAGGCGGCGGAGAAGGCTCGCGAGGAGAAGGAACAGCGCGAGCAGAACAACGGCAAGAAGAACCCGCCGAAGCGGCACAAGCCGTCGACGCCGAGCCGTGGCAACGATGACAACGGCAACAACCACAGCTCGCGGAAGGGCGCGTCGGCGGCGATCGAGTTCGCGATGCGGCAACTGGGCGACATGTACCTGTGGGGTGCGACCGGCCCGAGCCGGTGGGACTGCTCCGGGCTGACCCAGGGCGCCTGGGAGCAGGCCGGTGTGCAACTGCCGCACTACAGCGTCGCGCAGTACGAGCAGATCCAGCACATCAACGAGGACGAGCTGCGGCCCGGCGACCTGATCTTCTGGTCGCTGAACCCGAGCGACCCGGGCACCATCCACCACGTCGCGATGTATCTCGGCGGCGGCCGGATGATCCACGCCCCGCGGACCGGCAAGCCGGTGCAGATCGACAGCGTCTACTACTGGGAGCCCCCGGACTTCTTCGGTCGTCCCTGAAACAGATGTCCCCGGCAACGATCCGTTGCCGGGGACTCAGCTCTAGGCGAGCCGGTGTCCGCCGTCGGCATGCAGAACGGTGCCGGTGATGAAACCGTTGCGGAGCAAGGCGATGATCGCCGCGGCGATGTCCTGGGTGCGGCCGATCCGGCCGACCGGGAGGCGGGCCGCCATCGCGGCCAGCGTCTCGGCTGCCGCGTCGCCGGCGACGTCCTGCCAGATCGGGGTGTCGACCCAGCCGGGCGAGACCACGTTGACCCGCAGCGGCGCCAGTTCGACCGCGAGCGCCGCAGCCAGCGAGGCGAGTGCGCCGTTGAGTGCCGCGAGCAACGAGGCTCGCGGACCCGGCCGGTACGCCGCGATACCCGAGGTGAACACGATCGAGCCGCCAGGTTCGAGCATCGGGGCGCCGTGCTTGGCGAGCAGCAACGGGCCGAGCAACTTGGAGTCGACGGCGGAGCGCGCCGCGGCGACGTCGTACTTGGCGATCGGCTGGTAGGCGCCGCCGACATCGGCCGCCGTGGTGACGATGTGGCTGAGCTTGCCGGTGGTCGCGAAGAGCCGTTCGATGTCCTGCTCGCTTCCGAGGTCCATGGCAACGGTGCGTACGCCGAGTTCCCGGCGTACTGCGTCGAGTTTGGCCGGTGTCCGCCCGGCGATGGTGACCTCGCTGCCTTGGGCAACGAGTTCGGCGGCGAGGGTACGGCCCATCCCCGAGCTTCCGCCGACGATCACGACGTGTTCCTGCAACAGTTTCTCCTTCGGTGGTTGACGTTTCGAGCCAACCACCGGGCGCGTCAGTCCGCCACGACCTGTTGCCTAACGACCGTTAGGCCGGGACTAACGATCATCGCCTGGAGCACCGGGTTGTGCGAGTCGGTGCGCCACACGGCGGCGTACCGTGCGACCAGCGGGCGGCCCGCGAGCGGTCGCCAGACGACGTCCGGTGTGGCGGCGCGCCGGGAGCCGAGGCTGAACGCGGAGCGCCGTACGAGCAGTGCCGACCGGAGTTGTGAGTGGCTCATGCTGATGTCGCTCAGCCGTACGCCGGTGCCGATCCGGCGAATCGTGTCGTCGTAGAACTCGGGCGCGGCGACGCGGGGGATCCAGATGAGCTCGAGTCCGGTCAGGTCGTCGAGCGTGAGTTCCGGTGCTGTGGCGAGCGGATGACTCGCGGTCAGCAGGACACCGAGCTCCTCGTCGGCGAGCTCTTCGGAGGTGATTGCCGGAGGCAACGTCAGCGGGGTGCGGACCAGGCCGAGGTCGATCTCGCCGGTGTCGAGCATCCGGAGCTGGTCGGTGGTGGTGCCTGCTTCGAGGGTGACCGTGCTGTTCGGGAAGCGCTCACTGGCGAGCTGTTCGAGGGCGGCCGGCAGGTGGCCGGGAATCCCGTTCAGCAGGCCGAGGCGGAGCACCGGCTCGTCGAGGCCGGCGGCCCGGCGCGTGTCCTTCAGCGCCAGGCCGGCCGCCTGGAGGGTTTCCCGGGCGCGGGTGAGCAGCACCTGCCCGGCCGGGGTGAGCTCGACGCCGCGGCTGTGCCGGATCAGCAGGGCGGTGCCGACCTCGCGTTCGAGCTGCTTGATCTGCTGGCTGAGCGTCGGGGTGGAGATGTACAGGCGCTCGGCGGCCTTACCGAAATGCAGTTCCTCGGCGACGCCCACGAAGTACCGCAACTGCCGAAGCTCCACCTGGTGATTCTATTCAGGCAGTGGCGATCAGGCGGCCCAGGTTGGCGCGGGCGTCGAGGGTTTCGTGGATGCGGGCGACGTCGGCGAGCGGGTGGGTGGCGTGCACGATCGGGCGGAGCTCGCCGGACTGCCAGCGGCGGACGACCTCGGTGATGTCGGCGCGAGCCTCGTCAGGACGAGCTTGCTGCCAGCCGTAGAAGGAGACACCGGTGACGTTGCGCAGCTGCAGGCCGAGGGCCGGGATCGTCGGGACCTCGGTGCTGATGGCGCCGTACGAGACCATCGTGCCGAGCGGTTTGACCAGGTCGAGGCCCTGCGCGAAGACCGTGCCGCCAACCGCGTCGAGGACGGTGTCGACGCCGTCGGGGGCGAGTTCGCGGACGCGGGCGGGCCAGTCGGGGTCGGTCAGGTCGACGGGCTCGGCGCCGAGCTCGCGGATGAAGTCGAGCCGCTTCGCCGAGGACGCCGTACCGATGATCGTCTTCGGGTCGTAGCTGCGGGCCAGCTGGACGGCCAGGTGGCCGACGGTGCCGGCGGCGGACTGGATCAGGACGGTGCTCCCGGGGGCGACCCGGCCGGTTTCGAGCAGTCGATAGGCGAGCGGCGCGGTCAGCGACATCATCGTGGCCTCGCCCGCGTCCGCGTCGTCCGGGATCGGAGCGAGGAAGCCCGCGTCCGCCAGGGCGTACTCGGCGAAGGCGTCCACGGTGAGGGCGGAAACACGCTGACCGACGGCAACGCCGGGCGGGGTGTCCGGGCCGAGCTTGACGATCCGGCCGACCACGTCGCCGGTCAGGGTGCCGGGCAGCGGGCGGTCCCAGGGGGAGCCGCCGCGGCGCAGGACGGTGTCGATCGCGTTCGCGCCGATCGCCTCGGCCTGGATCAGGACCTGACCGGCGGCGGGTTCGGGGACGGCGACCTCGTCGAGCTGGAGTACGTCGGGACCGCCGTGGCGGTGGAAGCGCACTGCGCGCATGGTGGGTGCTCCATATCGTGGGATGCATAAATAATGGGAGAATCCCACGGTATCTCGATGGGTCGACGTTGCCAATAGAGTTGGTGCGGTGAAGAAGTCGCCGAACCACCGGCTGTCCGACCACGTGCTGTTCGCGCTGGGGCGGTCGAGTCAGCACGCCCAGCGGCTGGTCCGGCAGCACATGACCGAGGGCGGCGTCCGGACGCAGCACTATCACGTGCTCGCGAGTCTCGCGGACGACGGCGAGGCGGCGCAGGCGACGCTCGCGGACCGGATCGGGTTCGACCGCAGCGATCTGGTCACGTTGCTGGACGAGCTCGAGGAGCTGAAGTTCCTGGCCCGGCGGGTCGATCCCGCCGACCGGCGACGGAAGATCGTCGCGATCACCCCGGCGGGCGAGCGGCAGATCGAGTCGATGGACGAGCTGATCCGCGCCGCGGAGGCGGAACTGCTGGAGCCGCTGACCGCGGCGGAGCGCAAGACCTTGCTTGCGCTGCTCCGCCGCGTATCAGGTGACTAGTGGCCTTCGCTCTTCAGACGGGCGAAGGAGGCGGTGATCTCGGCCTCGGCGTCGGCGCGACCCACCCAGGTGGCGCCTTCGACCGACTTGCCGGGCTCGAGGTCCTTGTAGACCTCGAAGAAGTGCTGGATCTCGAGGCGGTCGAACTCCGGCACGTGGTGGATGTCGCGCAGGTGCTCCTGCCGCGGGTCGCCGGCCGGGACGCAGAGGACCTTGTCGTCCGGCCCCTTCTCGTCGGTCATCCGGAACATGCCGATCGCCCGGGCGCGGATCAGGCAGCCCGGGAACGTCGGCTCCGGCAGCAGCACGAGCGCGTCCAGCGGGTCGCCGTCCTGGCCCAGGGTGTCCTCGATGAACCCGTAGTCGGACGGATACTGGGTCGCGGTGAACAGCGTCCGGTCCAGCCGCAGACGGTTCGTCTTGTGGTCCAGCTCGTACTTGTTGCGAGTGCCCTTGGGGATCTCGATGAAGACGTCGAACTCCATACGGCAGATACTGTCACGGTTCCGACCGACCGAATGACAGGAGCAGCCCGGTGGCTCGACCTGCCCGTGCGGCATTCGTCACGCTCCTCGCCACGGCGCTCTGTGCCGGCCTGGTGAGCAGCGCACGCGCCGTACCCGGTTCAGTGCAGATCACGCAGCAGGCGCCGCCGGTTCTGGCGCCGGCTACCACCGAGGGTTCCGCTCCGACCGCAGCGGGTGTCGGTACGGCGCTCGCGGCGATCATCAAGGACCCGTCGCTCGGCCCGCACCACGGCATCTACGTGTACGACGCCTCGCGCGGTAAACCGGTGTTCTCGGTCGGCGCGGCCACGCCGTACACGCCTGCCTCCACGTTGAAGCTGCTCACCACGGTCTCTGCGCTCGCCACGCTCGGCCCGGACCACACGTTCGCCACCAAGGTCGTGAGCGCCGGCACGGGGTCGATCGTCCTGGTCGGCGGTGGCGACCCGCTGCTGACCGTGAAGGCGTCCGCGAGTGACGGCTTCCCGGCCCGCGCCACGCTCCAGGCGCTGGCCGCGAGTACGGCGAAGGCGCTCAAGGCGCAGGGCGTCGCCTCTGTGACCCTCGGGTACGACGCCTCGCTGTTCACCGGCCCCGCGGTCAACACGCGCTGGGAAGCGAACTACGTGCCGGAGGGCATCGCCGCCCCCACCTCGGCGCTGTGGGTCAACGAGGGTCGTGTGTCTCCGGGCATGGCCAAGCGCGCGACCTCTCCGGCGCTGGTTGCTGCCACGTCGTTCCAGAAGCTGCTGACGCAGTACGGCATCAAGGCGACCGCTGCCAAGGCCGCCGTGGCGCCCGCCGGCGCCACGCCGCTCGCACAGGTCAAGTCTCCGACACTCGGCCAGATCGTCGAGTACATCAATCTGCACAGCGACAACGACGGTGCCGAGACGCTGCTGCGGCACGTGGGCATCGCCACCGGGAACGGCGGCTCGTACGCCGGTGGCGTCCAGGGTCTCCGCGCCACGCTGACCAAGCTGGGCCTGGACGTGTCCCAAGCGACCATCTACGACGGCAGCGGTCTGACCCGCGCCAACAAGGTCCCGCTCGAGCTGCTCGCCGGTGCGGTCCGTGTGGCCGTGTCGAAGGACCACCCGGAGCTGCGACACCTGCTGAGTGGGCTACCGATCGCAGGCTTCAACGGGAGCCTCAGGGAACGGTTCGCTTCGGCTGGTACCGGCACCGGGACCGGTCTGGTCCATGCGAAGACCGGAACGCTGACAGGGGTCCACAGCCTGGCCGGGTACGCCCGTGACCGCTCCGGCACGCTGCTGGTGTTTGCGATCGCCAGTGACAGCGTGCCGGTCGCGAAGACGCTCGACGCGCGTGCGGCGCTGGACCGCGCCACCGCCGCGCTCGCCAACTGCGGCTGCTGATTGAGCAGCGCATGTTGGGACATACCACTAGGGTCGTTATATGAGTACGGCGGAAGGCGGGACCACGACCGAGATGGTCGACTGGCAGCTGGCGACCGGTGTGGCGCGGAAGCTGGTGCGCCCCGGCCCGGCGGTCAGCCGCGCGGAGGCGGACCAGGTGGTCGCCGACCTGCGCCAGTTCGCGGCCGAGTCCGAGGGACACGTGCGCGAGTTCACCGGCCTGAAGGCCACGTCGGCCACCGCGCCGGTGATGATCGTGGACCGGCCCGGCTGGGTGCAGGCGAACGCGGACGGCTTCCGGACCGTGCTGCAGCCGCTGGCGGACAAGCTGCGCGAGAAGGCGGACCGGACTGCAGGCCTGTCCTCCGCGGTCGGCTCCCGGGTGACAGGCATCGAGGCAGGTGCACTGCTGGCCTTCATGTCGTCGCGGGTGCTCGGTCAGTTCGACCCGTTCTTCCCAGCGCAGCCCGACCCGGACCGTCCCGGTCTGACCGGCCGCCTGCTGCTGGTGGCGCCCAACGTGATGCAGGTGGAGTCGGAGCTGGGCGTCGTACCGCGAGACTTCCGGCTGTGGGTGTGTCTGCACGAGGAGACGCACCGGGTGCAGTTCACCGCGGTCCCGTGGCTGCGGGACCACCTGCGGTCGGAGATCGCCCTGTTCCTGGACCAGGCCGAGCTGGACGCTTCGGCGTACGCCGCGATGTTCCGCGAGGCCGTGCAGCGGCTGGGGCGGTCGGTGCGTGGTGAGGCCGAGCTGAGCCTGGTGGACCTGATGCAGTCGCCGGAGCAGCGTGCCGTGCTGGACCGGCTGACCGCGGTCATGTCGTTGCTGGAGGGTCATGCCGACTTCGTGATGGACGGGGTCGGGCCGTCGGTCATTCCGACGGTGGACACCATCCGCTCCAAGTTCTCGTCGCGGCGGGCGAGCGGCAACCCGGTGGACCAGCTGCTGAAGCGGCTGCTCGGGCTGGACGCGAAGCTGCGGCAGTACAAGGACGGTGCCGCGTTCGTACGCCGCGTGGTCGACAGGGTCGGTATGGAGGGCTTCAACCGGGTCTGGACCGGTCCGAACACGTTGCCGACGAAGAACGAGATCGCGAACCCCGATGCCTGGGTCGCCCGACTCCACGGCTGAGCGCCTGGTGGAGCAGCGGCGGGGGAAACTCCACCCCGCCGTCGCTCGCACGCGGGAGGCTGTCCGCGCGACACTGGCCGAGCTGCCGCAGGGCACGGCTGTTCTGGTCGCTTGCTCCGGCGGAACGGACTCGCTCGCGCTGGCGGCCGCCACCGCCTTTGAAGCGCCGAAGCTCGGTCTACGGGCCGGTGCGGTCATCGTGGATCACGGTCTGCAGGCGGACTCGGCACATATCGCGGAGACCGCCGCAGAGCAGTGCCGGACGCTCGGGCTCGACCCTGTCCTGGTCCGCGCGGTAGAGGTCGGCAACGAGGGCGGTCCGGAGGGCGCTGCGCGCACAGCGCGGTACGACGCACTCCGCGACGCAGCGGATGAGCTGAGCGCAGACGTCGTACTGCTCGCTCACACCCGTGATGATCAGGCGGAGACTGTCCTTCTTGGGCTGGGGCGTGGCTCTGGTGCGCGTTCGCTGGCTGGGATGGCTCCGGCCGTTGGGCGGTTGCGCCGGCCGTTCCTGGAGGTGCCGCGAGCCACCACGGCTGCTGCGTGCATCGCGTCTGGATTGCGGCCGTGGCACGACCCGCACAACGACGACCCGCAGTACACGCGGGTCCGCGTACGGCACGAGGTGCTGCCGGTGCTGGAGGAGGCGCTGGGGCCTGGTGTGGTCGAGGCGCTGGCCCGTACGGCGGGGTTACTGCGAGCGGACGCGGATGCGCTCGATCAGCTCGCTGCAGACGTTGCGGAGACCGCACTGAGCCGCGCGGAGGGACAGGTCCGCAGCGACATCGGCGTACTCGAGGATCAGCCTGCAGCGATCCGTACGCGGGTCCTGCGCCAGGCGGCGCTGGAAGCCGGTTGCCGGGCCACCGACCTCACCGCAGGTCACGTGGCGTCCGTCGACGCGTTGGTGACCGACTGGCGCGGGCAGCGCTGGATCGATCTCCCACAGGGCATCCACGCAATCCGCAAGGGCGGATTCATCATCCTGGGTCCTGATGTGACAGGCTGATCGTGTGGATGCGGCGGACATCGAGAAGGACCTGAGCAAGATCCATTACACCGAGGACGAGATCCTCGCGAAGCTGCGGGAACTCGCAGCGCGGATCGAGGCCGACTACGAGGGCAAGGACCTGCTGCTCGTCGGCGTCCTGCGCGGCGCGGTGATGGTGATGGCCGACCTCGCCCGGTCGTTCAGCCGGCACGTGGAGA
This sequence comes from Kribbella sp. NPDC055110, assembly GCF_053607525.1. Classification (NCBI taxonomy): domain Bacteria; kingdom Bacillati; phylum Actinomycetota; class Actinomycetes; order Propionibacteriales; family Kribbellaceae; genus Kribbella; species Kribbella sp. NPDC055110. The sequence continues at coordinate 176,267 of NZ_JBSGTS010000012.1, read as the reverse complement.
TGGACTGGATGGCGATCTCGTCGTACGGCTCCGGGACCAAGTCGTCGGGTGTCGTGCGGATCCAGAAGGACCTGGACACCGACATCACCAACCGGCACGTGCTGATCGTCGAGGACATCATCGACACCGGCCTCACGCTGAGCTGGCTGGTCAGCAACCTGGAGTCACGCAAGCCCGCCTCGCTGGAACTGTGCACGGCCTTCGTGAAGCCGGACGCAGCGAAGATGCAGGTGCCGGTGAAGTACGTCGGCCTGGAGCTGCCGGACGAGTTCGTGGTCGGGTACGGGCTCGACTACGCCGAGAAGTACCGGAACCTGCGCTGCGTCGCAACACTGGCCCCGCACGTCTACTCCTGATCCGCGCTTCAGGGCAGACTTGGTGACGGCCTGTACAACGGGTCGTACTGTCCATTGGTGACCCTCGTGCTGTGTTGTCTTGTGCGACACGAGACACTTGGACTGGTATTACCGTCACAAGCCCGCGACACCCGGGCCTGCCGAGCTAGGAGGGACGAGGTCTAGGCCTCGATCATGGACGTGAAGCGCATCTTCCGCGGACCCCTGTTCTGGATCGTCGTCGCCTTCCTGGGCGTACTGGTGATCGGGCAGCTCCTGACCGGCTCGACCGGGTACAAGACCGAGCCCACCGGCCAGGTCGTCCAGCTCATCCAGCAGGCCAAGTCGTCGAGCGACAAGACGATCAAGACGGTGACGCTGATCGACCCGGATCAGGAGATCCGGATCGAGAAGACCGACGGCACCAAGCTCCGGGCGCACTGGGTGACCGGTCAGGGCGAGAACCTCGGCACCGACCTGCAGTCGCTGTTCCAGGACGGCAAGATCGAGCGGTACGACGTCGAGAACCCGAAGCCGAGCTTCATCGGCCAGGTGTTCTCCACGCTGATCCCGTTCCTGCTGATCGCGGTGGTGTTCATCTTCTTGATGAACTCCATGCAGGGCGGCGGGTCGCGGGTGATGAGCTTCGCCAAGTCGAAGGCCAAGCTGGTCACCAAGGACACCCCGAAGACGACGTTCGCCGACGTCGCCGGGGTGGACGAGGCGATCGAGGAGCTGCAGGAGATCAAGGAGTTCCTGCAGGAACCGGGCAAGTTCCAGGCGGTCGGCGCCAAGATCCCGAAGGGCGTGCTGCTCTACGGCCAGCCCGGCACCGGTAAGACCCTGCTGGCGCGTGCGGTCGCGGGTGAGGCCGGCGTGCCGTTCTACTCGATCTCCGGTTCGGACTTCGTCGAGATGTTCGTCGGTGTCGGCGCCTCCCGGGTCCGCGACCTGTTCGAGCAGGCCAAGACGAACGCTCCGGCGATCGTGTTCATCGACGAGATCGACGCCGTCGGCCGGCACCGCGGCGCGGGCCTCGGCGGCGGTCACGACGAGCGCGAGCAGACGCTGAACCAGCTGCTGGTCGAGATGGACGGCTTCGACGTCCGCGGCGGTGTGATCCTGATCGCGGCCACCAACCGGCCCGACGTGCTCGACCCGGCACTGCTGCGGCCCGGCCGCTTCGACCGGCAGATCGCCGTCGACGCGCCGGACATGCCCGGTCGGCAGAAGATCCTCAAGGTGCACGCGCGCGGCAAGCCGATGGCGCCGGACGTGGACCTCACCGCGGTCGCCCGCCGGACGCCGGGCATGACCGGTGCCGACCTGGCCAACGTGCTGAACGAGGCCGCACTGCTCACCGCCCGGAACAATCGGCAGGTGATCGACAACGCGGGGCTGGACGAGGCGATCGACCGGGTCATCGCCGGTCCGCAGCGTCGTAGCCGACTGATGTCGGACAAGGAGAAGGTGCTCACCGCGTACCACGAGGGTGGTCACGCGCTGGTCGCCGCGGCGCTGCCGCACTCCGACCCGGTGCAGAAGGTGACGATCCTGCCGCGTGGCCGTGCCCTCGGCTACACGATGGTGATGCCGGACGAGGACAAGTACTCGACCACCCGGTCCGAGATGCTCGACAAGCTCGCCTACATGCTCGGCGGCCGCGCGGCCGAGGAGATGGTCTTCCACGACCCGACCACGGGCGCCAGCAACGACATCGAGAAGGCGACGGCGCTGGCCCGCGCGATGGTCACGCAGTACGGCATGACCGAGCGGCTCGGGGCGATCAAGTTCGGCCAGGACACCGGCGAGCCGTTCCTGGGCCGCGACCTGGGCAGCCAGCGGAACTACTCCGAGGAGATCGCGGCCGCGGTCGACGAGGAGGTCGGCAAGCTGATCCTGAACGCGCACCAGGAGGCCTTCGACATCCTGGTCGAGAACCGGGCCGTCCTGGACCACCTGGTCGAGGAACTCCTGGAGAAGGAGACCCTGGACAAGCATCAGATCGCCCGGGTCTTCGAGCCGGTGATCATGAAGGAGCGCCGGCCGGCCTGGACCGGGTCGTCGACCCGGATCCCGTCCGACCAGCCGCCGGTGATGCCGGTCGTCGGTCGCGCCGAGCAGAACGGGCAGAACGGTTCGCTGTCCGACGTACTGCCGGGTGGTTCCGTCGGCCCGGACGAGGCGATCCGCCCGCCGGACTACGGCAGCGGCCCGACCCCGCCGAACCGCCAGTGAGCTGAATCGGCTCGAACGAACGCCGCCACCCGGTCAGGGTGGCGGCGTTTTCGTATTCCGCCGGGGTAGCGTGCGAAGTTCCGTTGGCGGGGAGGAGAGCCGGGATGGCGTCACCGAATTTCGACCACGAGCGCGCCGAGCGGGCCGTGCGCGAGCTGCTGTACGCGATCGGCGAGGACCCGGACCGCGAGGGGCTGCAGGACACGCCGGCCCGGGTGGCCCGCTCGTACGCCGAGATCACGGCCGGGCTCGGTCAGCGTGCCGAGGACGTGCTGACGACCACGTTCGCGCTCGAGCACGACGAGATGATCCTGGTGAAGGACATCGAGGTCTGGAGCGTGTGCGAGCACCACCTGGTCCCGTTCACGGGTGTCGCGCACGTCGGCTACATCCCGAGCCGGGACGGCCGCGTGACCGGGCTCTCGAAGCTCGCGCGGCTGGTCGACGTGTACGCGAAACGCCCGCAGGTCCAGGAGCGGCTGACCACGCAGATCGCCGAGTCACTGGTGGAGATCCTGCAGCCGCGCGGCGTAATCGTGGTGATCGAGTGCGAGCACCTGTGCATGACCATGCGCGGCGTCCGGAAACCGGGCGCCAAGACGATCACGTCCGCCGTCCGCGGCCAGCTCCGCAACCCGGTGACCCGCGCCGAGGCGATGAGCCTGATCGTTGGTTGACCCCCGTAGCCCGGGGCGGGCCGCGCTCGTTGAAGTTTAGGAGTCCGAGACTATGGACATTCTGTCGCTGAGCGTTTACTTTCCGTAGTGGTGCTTGGCCAACGGGGACCAGGTGCCGGTGTGAGGAGGACAGGATGTCGGGGCGTTTCCGGGTCGGCGCCGCACTTGCCGGGGTCGTCGCCCTGACGGCCGGCGGGCTGGCCGCAGCGAACTGGGCCACCGCGGACACGAAGGCCAAGCCTCAGCCCGCGCACCAGAACCAGGCCATTGATCCGCTGGTCGCCAAGACCTTGGAGTCCGAGCTCGGCTCCGACTCGGGCGTCGTGGGCAGCTACTACGACGAGTCCGGCGAGCTGATCGTCGCGGTGTCGGACCTGTCGACCGCCGCCCTCGTCCGCCGGATCGGCGCGATCCCGCGACTGGTCAAGTTCACCCTCGAGCAGCTGAACGCCGTACAGGGCGAGCTGAACCGGCTGGCCGTCACGTCCAGCGCCGGCAAGGTGCGGTCCTGGTACGTCGACCCGGTGTCGGGGACCGTGGTGGTCTCGGTGCCGCGGGGCGTGCACGACTCGATCACCGACCGGTTCCTGTCCCGCGCGCTCGCGAACGGCGAGCGCGTGACGCTGCGCCAGGTGTCCGGCACGGTCCGGCCGACCGCCGACGATTTCAGTCTGCGCGGCGGCGTACAGGTCGACAAGAACACCGGGTATGTGTGCTCGCTCGGGTTCAACGCCCGGACCCGCAAGGGCAACCGGATCTTCCTGACCGCGGGGCACTGCACGTCCGGCAAGCCGTCGTTCTCCCGCAACGGGTACGTCCTCGGCAACACGTCCACCTCGAGCTTCCCGGGGCACGACTTCGGGTCGGTCGGCGTGATCGAGGGCTGGGACCAGCAGGGGTACGTCGAGGGCTGGGGCAACGGGAACGTCGCGGTCAAGGGGATCGCGGACGCCACCGTCGGCTCCACGCTGTGCAAGTCGGGCAAGAGCACCGGGTGGACCTGCGGGCGGATCGTCGCCCGGGACGTGACGGTCAACTACGGCAACAACCGCGTGGTCCGCGGGCTGTTCCAGCACACCGCGTGCGTCGAGTCGGGTGACTCCGGCGGCGCCAGCATGACCGGGAACTACGCCCAGGGCATCACCAGCGGAGCGGCGCTGATCGACGGGCAGTGCCTGGAGAAGTACGGCCAGGCCAACGAGTCGTACGCCCAGCCCATCGCCCCGGCCCTGCAGGCCACCAAGTCCCGCCTGATCCTCGCGAACTGAGCCCAGGCGAGAGCTTGGGGGTGCGGGCTACTACGGTGGTCTGGTGAGTCATGTCTTGGGCGGTCACGTAGACGGGTTGCCGGTGGTGGACCGGTGTCTTGTCATGGGTGTGGTGAACGTGACGCCGGACTCGTTCTCGGACGGCGGCGAGTGGTTCGAGCCGAGCGCCGCGATCAAGCACGGCCGGGAACTGCTGGCCGAGGGCGCCGATCTGCTCGACGTGGGTGGTGAGTCGACCCGCCCGGGTGCCGTCCGGCCGTCGCCGGAGGAGGAGATCCGCCGGGTCATCCCGGTCGTCGAGACCCTCGCCGCGGAAGGCGCGATCATCTCCGTCGACACCATGCGTGCGCAGGTCGCCCAGTTGGCGCTCGACGCCGGCGCCACGATGATCAACGACGTGTCCGGCGGGCAGGCCGATCCGGACATGCTCCCATTGGTCGCCGAGCGCAGAACGCCGTACCTGTGCATGCATTGGCGCGGGCACTCGATCGACATGCAGAACCAGGCGGAGTACGACGACGTGGTGGCCGAGGTGATCGCCGAGCTGGCCGAACGTCTCGAGGTCATCCGCCAGGCGGGCATCGACCTGAACCGGGTCGCGCTCGACCCCGGTCTCGGGTTCGCGAAGAACGCGGACCACAACTGGGAGATTCTGCGCCGGTTGCGGGAATTCGCCGTACTCGAAAGACCGTTACTGATCGGTGCGTCCCGGAAGACGTTCCTCGGTAGGCTGCTCGCCGACGAGCAGACCGGTGAACCCAGACCGGCCGTACGACGAGACGACGCGAGCGTGGCCGTATCCGCCCTGGCCGCCGCCGCAGGTGCCTGGTGTGTCCGGGCGCACGCGGTGGCACCGAGCGCGGACGCGGTCCGGGTGGCGAAGAGATGGGGAACCGTATGACGGACGGACCGCGGCAGGACGGTACTCCCAAGCGACAGACCGGTGCCACGGTGCAGGACGTCGTACTCACTGCGAACACCGCCTTCTACAACGCTTTCGAGGCCGGTGACCTGGACCTGATGGCGGCCGTCTGGCTGCCGGAGCCGGACCCGGTGTGCATCCATCCGGGCAACGCGGCGATCTCCGGGTACGCCGAGCTGATGCGGGCCTGGGCGATGATCTTCGCGAACACGCCGTACATCCAGTTCTTCCTCACCGACGTGCAGGTGCGGGTGGATGAAGACGTGGCATACGTCACGTGTACGGAGAATGTCCTGTCGTCGGGCGAGGGTGCGCCGGAGGACGGGTTCGCGGGCGGAAAGGCGCTGGCCACCAACGTTTTCCGCCGAACTTCTACCGGCTGGCGGTTGTGGATCCACCATGCCTCACCGGTACTGTCGTCTGGGGGCCGACAGGAGGAGGCGGAATGAGTAATCCCGTTTCACCTCCTGATGTGATCGAGATCCGGGGCATCCGCGGTTTCGGGCGCCACGGGGTGTTCGACCACGAGCGGGCCGACGGGCAGGAGTTCGTCGTGGACGTCCGGCTGGAGCTGGACACCCGGGCCGCGGCGGCTTCCGACGACCTGGCCGACACCGTGAACTACGGGGTGGTGGCCGAGCAGGTGCACACCGCGATCGAGACCGACCCGGTGGACCTGATCGAGACCCTCGCCCAGCGCATCGCCGATCTCTGCCTCGCCGACAAGCGGGTGACAGCGACGGCGGTCACCATCCACAAACCCTCGGCGCCGATCACGGTGCCGTTCGACGACGTTGTCCTGACCGTGCAGCGCAGAGCCGGAGAATCCTCGTGACTGAGACCCCAAGTCCCCACGTCATCGACGCGGACACCCTGAGCGGCGGCCTGAAGCCGATCCGTCAGGTGATCCTGTCGCTCGGCAGCAACCTCGGCGATCGTGAGGCGAACCTGCAGGGCGCGGTCGACGCACTGCGGGACACCCCGGACGTCGTGGTGGTCGATGTCTCGCCGGTCTACGAGACCGAACCGATCGGCGGCCCGGACGAGTCCGGCCCGTACCTGAACATCGTCCTGCTCGCCGACTCGACGCTGGGCGTCGACCTGCTCCTCGAGCGGGCGCAGGCGATCGAGCAGGCGTTCGGCCGCGAGCGCAGCGTGCCGGGCGCGCCGCGGACCCTCGACGTCGACCTGATCACCTACGGGCAGAAGACGATCGAGAGCGACGAACTGACGATTCCGCACCCGCGGGCGCATGAGCGCGCGTTCGTGCTGGCGCCGTGGCTCGACATCGAGCGGGACGCCGTACTGCCGGGCCACGGTCCGGTCGCGGAACTGCTCGCCAAGGTCGGGACCGACGGTGTGACCAAGCTCGACATCGAGCTGCAGTAGTGGTGTCCGGCGGTACCGAGCCCGATCGGGCACCCAAGGATCCCAACGGCGACAAGCAGGAACCGCCGCGCCCGGGCTCGGTGCGGCCGACGTCACGGCGGCTGCTGGTCGCGATCGCCGTGCTCGGCGTCGCCGTCGGCGTGACGATGGTGAAGGCGATCGAGGCCGGCGGCGGTGTCGCGCCGGCCACGTCCTGGCTGACGTTGATCGCCTGGGCGTTCCTGGCCGCGCTGCTGTTCGCCGCGGCCCGCAACACCCACCAGCGGATCCAGGTACGCCGGGAACGCATCGAACCGTCGCGCGCGGTCTTCCTGTTGATGATCGGGAAGGCGAGCGCCTTCGTCGGCGCGTTGTGCACCGGCGTGTACGCAGGGTTCGCGTTAAGCTTCCTGCAGGCGATGGGGTCCTCCGGTCCTCGTAACCGGGTGATCATGGCCGGCGCCGCGGCGGTGGTTTCCGTGCTGGTCGTCACGGCCGGATTGTTGCTCGAACGCGCGTGTCGCATTCCCGAGGACCCCGACCAGACCCCCTAACATGCGGTCCATGGGTTCAAGGGGTAGCCGCCGTCGAACCAGGACCACAGTTCTCACCGTCGCCAACGGTCTGCTGATCGTTGTCTGCCTGGGCGTGAGTATTGCGCTCTTCTCGCAGAATGCCTGGATTCTCCGGGCCGCCGCAGGTGGGGCCGTTCTGGTCGCGATCGCCGCTGCCTTCCTGTTCCGCCATCAGTTGCTGGTCGAGCGGCTGGCCCACTCAGACGAGCGCGCGCAGGTCGCGCAGGAGTACTCGCGGATCACCAGCGCCCGGGTCGTCGAGAACGCGGAGTTCGTCGACCTGATGCAGCGCCGGCTGGACAAGATCGACCAGCGCCTGGACAAGATCGACGAGGAGGTCGCGACCGTCGTTGCCGCCGGCGACAAGCACTCGCAGGCCGACGCGCCGACCGTCGTCGACCTCAAGCTCCGAGGCCTGGCCGCGTCCTGAGTCCCGCCCCATACTGCGATGTATGGGGCTGGACGCGAATTATCCGGCCGTGACGATGAACGATCCGAACGGCCACGTCACGGTCTACAACGAGGATCATCTGCCGATCGGGCAGCTGGGACCGACGCCGTACGAGTCTCCGTCGGTGAACGTGACGTGCCGGCGCAAGGCGTGGGACGACCTGTACTGGTACCGCCTCCTGAACCCGGAAGGCTTCCCGTTCCCCGCGGACGAGGCGTACGTCGGCGCCGACGAGACCCACGAACTCAACCCCGGCCAGCCGTACCCGATCCCGGACTGCGCCAGCGGCTGCCCGATCAAGATCGGCCAAGCAGCTGCCGTCGGTGCGCTGGCAGTCGGGGGCCTCGCCGCCGCAGCCGCATGGCGCCGCCGGCGCCGCGAACTGGGGCTCGCCTGAGGCCACGCCGCCCGCCCTGCGGACGGCCGGGAGCGGTGGGCAGGTGGCTCCACGTAGGTTCTGGGTGTGGATCTTACGAAGCTGCTGAAGGTTGCAGGAGCTGCCGTCGAGCGTGGGCGGGCGGTGACACAGAGCCGTGCGGTCGGTGAGCTGACGTTCAAGGGCGACCGGGACATGGCCTCCGAGGTGGACTTCGCCGTGGAGCGCGAGGTGCGGGCCTTCCTCGAGCGGGAGACGCCGGAGATCGGCGTACTCGGCGAGGAGGAGGGCGGCGCCACCGACGGGACGCGCTGGGTGCTGGACCCGGTCGACGGGACGGTGAACTTCATCCACGGCGTACCCCTGTGGGCGATCTCGCTCGGACTGATCCACGAGGGCCGCGCGGTCGCCGGCGTGATCGACCACCCGGCGCTCGGTACGACGTACGCCGCGGCCGAGGGGCTCGGTGCAACCTGCAACGGGAAGCCGATCCGGGGCAGTGACTGCACCGACCTCACCACCGCGTTGGTTGCCGTGGGCGACTATGCCGTCGGCCCGAACGCGGAGGCCCAGAACGCGGACCGGTTCGCGCTGATCGAGCGCCTCTCCCCGCGAGTGCAACGCCTCCGGATGATCGGTACGGCGGCCACCGCCCTGACCTGGACCGCGAACGGCTACTTCGACGCGCTGATCATGTTCTCCAACAAGCCCTGGGACACGATGGCCGGCGTATCGATCTGCCGCGAAGCCGGCGTCACCGTCCTGGACCTCGACGGCACCAACCACGCCCCCGAGTCCCGAGGCGTCTTCGCCGTCGCCAACGCCCTCCGCGAACCCTTGCAGGAACTGCTGGCCTAACCACGGCTGGGAAACTATTGGTCAGTACTGCACATTTGTTTCCCAGCCGGCGTGCAATGCTGCGTTGTCCACAGGGTGTGTGCGGGGGGCGGCGAAATCCGTCAGGCTGGGGCGGGTGGATTGGTGGTGGCGGCAACAGCTCAACGACGAGGGTCTCGCGGTACTGATTCACGAGCAGCACAGCGTCGTGTCGCGAGCGCAGTTGCTGGCGGCCGGGCTGCCCGACGTCGACGTACGCCGCCGTGTTCGCAGCAGACGCTGGAAGCCGGTTCATCCTGGTGTGTACGTGACCCACACCGGTCCGGTCGGGTACGACGAGCGACTCGTGGCGGCGCTCCTCTACGCAGGCCCGGAGGCTGCCTGGAGCCACTACACGGCCGCAGAGCAGTTCGGTCTGATCAAGCCTGACGACCGGCGTCCGGTGTACCTGACCATCCCATGGCGTCGTCGGGTTCGCGCACGCCCGAACCTCGTGATCACCCGAGACGCGCACTGGGAGGATCGGTTGGCCGCGGTGATCCCGCCGCGAAGCCGGCCGGCCGAGGCGGTGCTGGAGATCGTCGGCATCTCGCGGTCCCTGGATGACGCGGCAGCGGTCGTTGCGGAGGCCTGCCAGAGCGGGCGGGTGGCCCCCGAACAGATCCTCGCCGCACTCACCGGCCGCCCTCAACTCCGTCATCGTGCCGCGCTGCGGTCGATTCTCGTCGACGTCGCCGAGGGAACACACTCGCTGCTCGAGCTTCGTTATCTGCGCGACGTCGAGCGAGCGCACGGCCTGCCCGCAGGGCAGCGCCAGCGTGCCGTGGACGGCGAATACACCGATGTGGCCTACGTGCCGTACGAGTTCGTGGTCGAGTTGGACGGCCGCTTCCATTTCGCGCCGCGACAGCGGTGGCGGGATCTCGATCGCGACAACCGCGCTGCGCTGAGATCGGAGGCGACTCTGCGGTACGGGTGGCTCGACATCACGAGTCGTCCGTGTGCGGCCGCAGTACAGGTCCTGCAACTGATGCGCCGCAAGGAGCGGTCAGTCACCGCGCACCCCTGCAATCCGTCCTGCCCGGTCAGCTGACGGCTGGGAAACTAGTGGTCAGCACGTGCACATTTGTTTCCCAGCTGACTTACTTGTCGATGTCGCCGACGACGAAGAACATGCTGCCGAGGATGGCGATCATGTCGGGGATCATGGTGCCGGGGAGCAGGGCGGGGAGGGCTGAGATGTTGTTGAAGCTGGCTGAGCGGAGTTTCAGGCGCCAGGGGGTCTTGTCGCCGCGGGAGACCAGGTAGTAGCCGTTGATGCCGAGTGGGCTCTCGGTCCAGGCGTAGGTCTGGCCCTCGGGGACCTTGAGGATCTTCGGCAGCCGGACGTTGACCGGTCCGGCCGGCAGCGTGGACAGCTTGTCGAGGCAGGCGTCGACGAGGTCGAGCGACACCTTGACCTGTTCGAGCAGTACGGCGAAGCGGGCGAAGCAGTCGCCTTCGGGGCGGGTGACGACGCGGAGCACGTCCTGCAGTTCGCCGTACGCCAGGTACGGCTCGTCGCGGCGGAGGTCGGCGTCCACCCCGGAGGCGCGGGCGATCGGCCCGGAGACGCCGTACTGCGCGATCAGTTCGGGGGCGAGCTTGCCGACGCCGACCGTGCGGGCGCGGAAGATCTCGTTGCCGAGGATGAGGTTCTCGATGTCGGGCAGCCGGGTCCGGACCGCGGCGGAGGCGGCGGCGGCGCGGCCGAGCCAGCCGTAGGGCAGGTCCTCCTTGAGGCCGCCGACCCGGTTGAACATGTAGTGCATCCGGCCGCCGGACAGCTCTTCCATCACCGCCTGGATCGTCTCGCGCTCGCGGAACGCGTAGAACACCGGCGTGATCGCGCCGAGCTCGAGCGGGTACGAGCCGAGGAACATCAGGTGGTTCAGAATCCGGTTCAGCTCGGCCAGCAGGGTCCGCAGCCAGACCGCCCGGACGGGGACCTCGAGGCCCATCATTCGCTCGACCGCGTGCACGACGCCGAGCTCGTTCGAGAAGGCGGACAGCCAGTCGTGCCGGTTCGCCAGGACGATGATCTGGCGGTAGTCACGGACCTCGAACAGCTTCTCCGCGCCGCGGTGCATGTAGCCGATGATGGGTTCGCAGCCGACGATCCGCTCGCCGTCGAGGGTCAGCCGCAACCGCAGTACGCCGTGCGTCGCCGGGTGCTGGGGACCGATGTTGAGCACCATGTCGGACGTGGCCAGTTCCGAGCCGGCGCCGGTCCCGCCCCGCTCGTACGCGCGGTCGAATCCAGCCGCTCCCGCGCCGACTCCCACCACTCTTTCGGTACTCATGCCCCCTATCGTGACAGGCTGGGGCTGTGGACGATCTCTTCGCACCCTCGGATGTCAGTTGGACGCCGGTCTCGCCGAAGCTGGCCACGCTGCGGCGGCTGAACGCGGCGATCGTCGCCGGGCTGGCCGCGATCGCGGCGCTGGTTGTGCTCGGCCTGACGCTGAGCTGGCTGTACGGCGTACTCGCGGTCGTGGTGATCGCACTGGTCCTGGGCTGGGCCTGGGTGCTGATCGGCCGCAACCAGCGCTCCTGGAAGTACGCCGAGCGCGAGGATGAGCTGATGGTGAGCCACGGCGTCATGTTCCGCGAGCTGGTCGTCGTACCGTACGGCCGGATGCAGTTCGTGGACGTGACCGCCGGGCCGCTGGAACGCGCGTACGGGATGGCCACCGTGGAGTTGCACACGGCGACGCCGGCCACCGACGCGAAGATCCCGGGGCTGCACCCGGACGAGGCCGGCCGGCTCCGCGACCGGTTGTCCGCCCTCGGTCAGGCACAGGCGTGGGGCCTGTGACCGAGCAGGCTGAGCAGACGGGCGAGGTCGTCGGCCAACGGCTGCACCCGCTCACCCCGTTCGTGAAGGGATGGGGGTACTTCGTCGTCGCGGCCGTCGCTCTGGTCAACAACGAGGGCCTGCGGAGCAACCTGACGATCGCCGGTATCGGCTTGGCCGGTGTGCTCGTCGGCGGCATCCTGCTCGGCGCACTGTCCTGGTGGTTCACCAAGTGGCAGCTGACGGCCGATGCGATCCGGGTGGACAGCGGGTTCCTGTTCCGCCGGACCCGGATCATCCGGTTCGACCGGATCCAGGCGATCGACGTGGCGCAGCCGTTCGTCGCGCGGCTGTTCGGCATGGCCGAGCTGCGGATGGACGTGGCCGGCGGCGGCAAGAGCGACGGCAAGCTGAGCTACTTCCGGTACGACGAGGCGCAGCAGCTCCGCACCACGCTCCTGGTCCGGGCCAAGGGCGAGAAGGCTGCTGAACAGCAGGAGCACGCTCAGCAGGCCGAGGCGGAGGCCCCGCCGCTGCTGACGGTCCCGACCAGCCGCCTGCTCGGTGCGACGCTGCTGTCGTCCACCGTCGTCGGTAGTGCCGGTGCACTGATCTGGCTGATCGTGGCGACCATGGTTCTGGACTTCCACATCGGTCTGTTCGCCGGTCTGCCGTTGCTGCTGGGTGTGGTGCAGCCGATCTGGAAGCAGGTCGTGGGGAACCATGGGTTCACGCTGTCCGAGACCAGCCACGGTTTGCGAACCAAACGCGGACTATTCGACGTCCAGCGCCAGACCGTGCCGCCTGGCCGTGTGCAGGGCCTGCTGATCACCGAGCCGCTGATCTGGCGGCTGCTCGGCTGGTCCCGGGTCGAGCTGGACATCGCGGGTGTGGCCGGACAGAAGGAGGACGGCGCCGACGCGCTGGAGGGTGCGCAGCTGCTTCCGGTCGGCGAGCGTGCCGAGGTGGCCTATGTCCTTGCGCGGGTGCTGCCTGGCTTCGACCTGAGCCGCATCCAGATGCACCCGGCGCCGGAGCGTGCCAAGTGGCTGCGTCCGATCGGCTGGCGGTACCTGACGTACGGCGTCGACGACCAGGTCATGGTCACCACGCGCGGCTGGGTGAGCCGTCGTACGTCGATCGTGCTGCACCACAAGACCCAGTCTGTCCGGCTGGAGCAGGGGCCGATCCAGCGGCGCCTGGGGCTCGCCGACGTGCATGTGGACACCCCACTGGGTCCGACTGATGCCATCGCGCTGCACCGCGACCAGGTGGAGGCTGCGGCGCTGGTGGCGGCTCAGGCGGACAGGGCGCGCGAGGCCCGCCGTACGGTGGCCGGGTCGGTCGCTGTCCAGACCCAGCCGAACCCGCCGAGCCCGGACGGGTCCAGCAACTCGGCTGCCTCGCCGGCTGACGACAGCTCGGACAGGTAGCGCAGCGGCTCCGTCTGGGCCAGTTGCAGGCTCGGACGGGCCCCACTGACACCCAAGGATCGCAGGGCGTCCCGCTGGCTCAGGATGGTTCCGCCGAGCGAGTCGAGGGCCACGTGGGCAGTGATGTCGCAGCTCCCGTCGGGATCAGGCGCGCACTCACGACCTGCGCGGAAACCGGTCAGGGTCCCGTACGGCGGCCTTGTCGACTTCACGTGTCCGTAGTCGATGGCGATCGCGACCGCACCGTCCGCGAGCCGCCCGACCACGTCCTGCCAGGCCTCGTCACGTGCCCTACCGACCTCAGCCCGGTCGCCAGGCTCGCCCGGCCACCACTCTTGCAACCAGTCCAGATCGTTGCCGTCCACAACCTCACCTGGTGTCAGGTCAGCGGTCAAATAGCGCGGTACGCCGTCCTCGTCCCACTCGACCACCTCACACGGGACGTTGTCGAGCCACTCGTTGGCGATGACCAGTCCGCTCAGGCGATCGGGCAGCTGGTCGTCCAGCTCGATGTCGACGACCGTCAGGCCTTCTGCGCGCAGGACTTTGCCCAACTCACCAGAGCCGGCAGCGATGTCCACCACCTCGTCCAGACCGAGTTGACCGGCCAGACGCGCGATGGCCTGCCCGAACAGGGCAGATGCGTGCACCGACGTACGGAAATGCCCAGACGGACGCTCCCGGCGGTAGAAGCCGTCGGGGCCGTACAGAGCCCGCTCCCAGGCCACCCGGAACGTCTCGCTCATACAACCACCAGTCAGAAGAGGATTGGACCTCAACGATCCTAGGATCAGGCATCGTGGCGACACTTCCGGAGGAGCTCGGGGTCCTGTTCGACGGTGACCCGGCGTTCGATGTGGTCGGTGCCGAACCGCCGTACGTCGTCACTCCGGAGTGGCTCGACGCGACGAAGGCCAAGGTCGCGAAACTGGTGGACCGGCCGGGGCTGGGCAAGGTGTCGGCCGGCAACAAGTACTTCATCGAGGGCTCACCGTTGCTGGTGGACACGTTCTACTTCGTGTTCAAGAGCCTGTGGCCGCCGCTCGGCATCCTCGTCGGCGGCGCGCGGAATCTGCACTTCCTGCTGCTCAACCAGTGGCGCGAGGAGCAGCAGGAGATCGACACGGACATCGCCAACTGGCGGGAGACGGGCGCGTCCTTCGACATTCCGTACCCGCTCCGGCGGGACCGGGATTCGCAGGAGGAGGTCATCCGGGCGTGCCGGGAGATGCTGGACCTGCTGACCGGGATCCCGGGACTGGAGGCCCGCCGGAAGGCGATGGCATCCATGCTGGACCACGTCCTGGCCAGTCCTGAGTTGCTCGACCTGCACCTCGCCCAGTCCCGGCCGGTGGTGCTGAAGCGCTGGGTCGAGGAGTTCGGCAACGACGACCTGCGCCAGATCTTCCCGAACCTGTCCGGCAATCCGCTCGACTTGATGGTGTACGGCGTGAACCGGCTGCAGGCGGCGTACGAGCAGATCGCGGCGGTCTCGCCCGAGGCGGAGAAGCCGTTCGCGGAGGAGATCGCCGGCCTGCTCCAGCAGATCGGCCGGACCGACCTGCCCGCCGGGCTCTCGTTCTCGGCGCTCGGCCCGTCCGGGACGGCAGACGTCCAGAAGGCGCTCGACCAGGCGAAGACCCGGCCGGATCCGGCCGAGTGGCGGCGCCGGCGGCAGGCCTGGATGATCCGCGCGGTCGAGGCCGGAGCGCCGTACAGCGCCCGCGAGTACCTGGCCGCGGTCTACCAGGTCGGCGCCAGCCTGAACGGGCTTCCGGACAAGGCGAAGGCCTCGAAGGAGCTGTACATGGTCGCCGGGTTCTTCCGGGGACTGCGCGACCTGCACTCGTTCCGGCCGCCGAAGGCCGTGGTCGAGGCGGACGCGCCGGACAAGCTGCGGGCGGACGCACCCGCGGCCGGGGACCCGATCGCCGACCTGAACGAGATGACCGGGCTGGGTGCAGTGAAGGCCCGCGTGCACGAACTGGTCGCGGAGGCGAAGGTCGCGAAGCTGCGTGCTGAGGCCGGGCTGCGGCTGCCGAAACCGATGGGACACCTGGTCTTCAGCGGCAACCCGGGCACCGGCAAGACCACGGTCGCCCGGATCCTGGCCGAGGTGTACCGCGATCTGGGCATGCTCTCGTCCGGTCATCTGGTCGAGGTGGGGCGGGCCGACCTGGTCGCGTCGTACATCGGTCAGACGGCGCCCCGGGTGACCGAGGTGGTCGAGCGTTCGCTGGGTGGCGTGCTGTTCATCGACGAGGCGTACTCGCTGTTCAGCGGCTCGGGGCGGGACTACGGCCGGGAGGCGGTGGCGACCCTGATCCAGCTGATGGAGACGCACCGCGACAACCTGGTCGTGGTGATGGCCGGCTACCCGAACGAGATGTACTCGCTGGTGGACAGCAATCCGGGCCTCAAGTCGCGGATCCGGACCTTCGTGAACTTCCCGGACTACACCGACGGCGAGCTGCACGAGATCTTCCTGCAGGCGGCTGAGCAGGCCGGGTTCGTGCTCGGTGACGGCGTGTCCGAGCAGGCGCTCGCCACGCTGCACAAGGCGCCGCGGGCACCTGGGTTCGGCAACGCGCGGACGGTACGGACGTTGCTGGAGCGGATCGCGACGCTGCAGGCGGTCCGGCTGGCTGCGCTGGAGGCCCCGACCATGGAGCAGGTCCGGACGATCGAGCGGTCCGATGTAGCCGACCTGACCGACGAGAACCTGGGCGACCTGCCGCGTCACGAGAATCCGCGGTCAGAGCTCGGGGCGATGACCGGGCTCGCCGACGTCAAGGCGACCGTGGAGCGGCTGGCCGCGGAGGCGCAGGCCGACGTACTGCGGTCCAAGGCCGGGATGCCGCCGACCGATCGGTCCCGGCACATGGTGTTCACCGGCAACCCCGGCACCGGTAAGACCACGGTGGCGCGACTGCTCGCGGAGATCTACCGGGACCTCGGTCTGCTCGGCGTCGGGCATCTGGTGGAGACGAGCGGCAACGAGTTGATGGGCCAGTACGTCGGCCAGACCGCGCCGAAGGTGAAGCGCCTGGTGGAGCAGGCCCTGGGCGGCGTGCTGTTCATCGACGAGGCGTACACGCTGGCGGACGCGCGCGGCTACGGGGCCGATGCGCTCGCCACGCTGATCAAGCTGATGGAGGAACACCGCGAGGACCTGGTCGTGGTGCTGGCCGGGTACACCGAGCCGATGGAGGGGCTGTTCCTGCAGAACCCCGGGCTCCGTTCGCGGGTGCCGACGACCTTGGAGTTCCCGGACTACTCGTTGCCGGAGTTGCAGGAGATCTTCCAGTTCCTGAGCGGCAAGGCCGGGTACCTGCTGGCCGACGGGGTTGTGGAGCGGGTTGGCGCGTTGCTGGACCGGATCCGGCACCTGGCCGAGTTCGGGAACGGACGGGACGTGCGGAACCTGTTCGAGGCCACGGTGTCCGAGCAGGCCGTCCGGATCGGTGCGCTCACCGACCCGAGCGTCGACCAGTTGCGTGAGCTGACGCCGGCCGACGTACCAGCGGACTGGCAGGCCAAGAAGGCTGCCGGCGCAGTGGGCTTCCAGATCAGGAAGTAGCCGACCCCAGCGGTACGGCGCCGAGCTGGTGCCACACACCGTCCGCGTCCTCGCGCCACAGCTCCAGCTGGGTCAGCTGGACGGTCGGGGCCGGTGCCGCGGCCAGGGCGGCGTTCGCCTCAGCCACCACGGCCGGACCGCCTTGGGCGGACGACGAGATGGTCAGGTGCGGATGCGGGTCCGGGAATTCACCGCCGTACGGCGGGCACTCCGGGAAGGCGTCGAAGACGGACAGGAGCACCGACTGCACTTTGTCGAACGGCTCCGGCCGCAGCCACGCCGTACCGTTCGGGAACTGACCCGCGGTCGGGAAGCTCAGCTCGAACGGCTTGATCGCCGCGACTGCTGCCTCCAGCCGGGCCAGTTCGGTGTCGGTGGGTTCGGCAACCCAGGGGACCAGCACGGTCACGTGCGGCGGGATGAGCTCGGTCAACGGGACCTGTGGTCTCGCGGTCGACCGTGACACCGAACGCCAACGCTCTGTGTACTCCGCCAGCTCAGGAACTGTGATCAGGATCGCGGTCAATTCGGCACCTGCTGCCCACGCATCACTCACCGCACCATGCTCTCATCACCTACGCTGACAGGTAGATCGTCTGGTACCCCCAAGCGGGACTGGAACGAGAAGAGAGTGAGTGATGGAACGGATCGGCTTGATCGGAGCCGGCCGGGCCGGGACCGCCTTGGGAGCAGCCTTGGCGGCAGCCGGACATCCCCTGGTCGGAGTCACCGCGCGCTCGGACGCGTCGCTGGACCGCGCTGCGAGGCTTCTGCCCGCTGTGCCTGTGCTGACCGCTGACGAGGTCACGAGGAGCGCCGACGTCGTACTGGTCGCCGTACCGGACGACCTGATCCACGAGGTCGCGCAAACGCTGCCGTTGACCAGTGCGCAGTACGTCGTCCACTTGTCCGGAGCACACGGCCTGGCGCCGCTGACCGGGCTTGCTGCGACACCGGTCGCGCTGCACCCGTCGATGACGTTTCCGGGCGGCCTTGTGCGGTTGGACGGGGTCATGTTCACCGCGACCGCTCCTGATGCGGCACGGGCGATCGTCGAGCGGCTGGTGAAGGCGCTGGGCGCACAGGTGCAGTGGGTCGCTGACGAGCAGCGGGCGCGCTACCACGCCGGTCTGGTCCACGGCGCGAACCACCTGACCACACTGGTCTCGCAGGCGGTCGCCGTACTGCGGGAGGCCGGCGTGGCGGATCCGGTGGCGACACTGCGGCCGTTGCTCGTCGCAACCCTCGACAACACGCTGCGATCCGGTCATCATGCGCTCACCGGGCCCATCGCCCGGGGCGATGTCGACACGGTGGCAGCACATCTGGCAGTACTTCGGGGCAGCACGCGGCGCACGTACGCCGAACTGGCCCGGGCGACTGTGGAACTGGCGACGGACGGGCGGCTGGACGCGGAGACGGTCCGCCGGCTGACCGAGGTACTGACCGAGGTACTCGACGAGCACCGGGCAGGTCGGACAGGGGAGGCACCGCGATGAGACTCACCCAGACCAAGGCTGAACTGCGAGCGGCGGCTGCGATCCGGCCGCGGGCGGTCGTGATGACGATGGGCGCCCTGCACGACGGCCATGCCGCGTTGCTGGCCGAGGCCCGCGAGCGGGTCGGGCCGGACGGCAGCGTGGTCCTGACGATCTTCGTGAACCCGTTGCAGTTCGGGCCGAGCGAGGACTTCGACCGGTACCCGAGGACGCTGGCCAGTGACCTGGCGATCGCGAAGAACGAGGGCGTCGACCTGGTCTTCAACCCGTCCCGGGACGAGCTGTACCCGAACGAGCCGTCGATCACGGTGCATCCGGGCCCGTTGGCGGACGAGCTCGAAGGAGTGTTCCGGCCCGGCCACTTCTCCGGCGTACTGACCGTGGTCTCGAAGCTGCTGCACCTGACCGCGCCCGATCTGGCGCTGTACGGCGAGAAGGACTACCAGCAACTGACACTGATCCGCGAGATGGTCTGCGACCTCGACATGGACGTCGACATCGTGCCGGTGCCGACCGTGCGGGAGGCGGACGGGCTCGCGCTGTCCTCACGCAACCGGTATTTGAGCGAGACCGAGCGTGACGAGGCGCTGGTGCTGTACCGAGCGCTGAGCGCTGGTGCGAAGGCCGGGATGAACGGTCCGGACGCGGTGCTGGCCGCGGCGCAGGCTGAACTCGAGGCGGTTCCGTCGGTGAAGATCGACTATCTCGCCCTGCGCGCACCCGATCTCGGCCCGGTGATCGGCCCCGGCGAGGCCCGGATGCTGATCGCCGCCCGCGTCGGCCAGACCCGTCTCATTGACAACATTTCCATCACGCTCCGATGAAATCGATTGATACCGTCGCGGGATGAGTGGACCCGCAGTCCCGCAACGGCTGGCCGCGCCTGAGGCCGGCTGGACCGACTCAGTTGACGTGGTGGTGATCGGATCCGGCGTGGCCGGGCTGAGTGCCGCGCTCAAGGCCCGTGAGCTGGGCACCGTCCTGGTGGTGACGAAGGACGTCGTCGCCTCCGGCTCCACGCAGTGGGCGCAGGGCGGCGTCGCCGCTGCCCTCGACCCGGAGGACTCTCCGGAGGAGCACCTGCAGGACACGCTCGTCGCCGGCGCCGGGCTGAGCGACCCGGAGGCCGTCCGGGTGCTCGTCACCGAAGGTCCGGATGCCGTCCGCGACCTGATCGACCTCGGCGCGCGCTTCGACACCATGGCCGACGGCGAGATCTCGCTCGGCCGTGAAGGCGGGCATCACCGCAACCGGATCGCGCACGCAGGCGGCGACGCGACCGGCGCCGAGATCGAGCGGGCGCTGGTTGCCGCGGTCAAGCGGGCCAAGGACATCCGGCTGATCGAGCACGCCCTGGTCCTCGACCTGCTCACCGCCGAGGATGGCTCCATCGCCGGCGTGACGTTGCACGTGATGGGCGAGGGCCAACTGGACGGCGTCGGCGCGATCCGTACCCGGGCAGTGATTCTGGCGTCCGGTGGTCTCGGACAGTTGTACGCAGCAACGACCAACCCGAGCGTTTCGACCGGCGACGGTATGGCGCTCGCGCTGCGGGCCGGTGCGAAGGTGCGAGACCTGGAGTTCGTGCAGTTCCACCCGACGGTGCTCTGGCTGGGCAAGAGCGCGAAAGGCCAGCAGCCGCTGGTTTCCGAGGCCGTCCGCGGCGAGGGCGCGTTCCTCGTCGACCACACCGGAAAACGTTTTATGCAAGGCCAGCACGAGCTCGCCGACCTCGCGCCGCGGGACATCGTCGCGAAGGCGATCATGCGCCAGATGCTTGCCACCGGCAAGGACCACGTGTACCTGGACGCCCGGCACTTCGGCGACGAGAAGTGGCGGGTCCGGTTCCCGACCATCCTCGCGTCCTGCCGCTCGCACGGCATCGATCCGGTCCGCGAACTGATCCCGGTCGCGCCCGCCTGCCACTATTCGTCCGGCGGCGTATGGACGGACCTGAACGGGCAGACCTCGGTGCCCGGCCTCTACGCGTGCGGTGAGGTTGCGTGCACCGGCGTACACGGGGCCAACCGGCTCGCCTCGAACTCGCTGCTCGAAGGACTCGTGTTCGCCCGCCGGATTGCCGCGCACCTCGCGAACGGCCTGCCCGAACGGCGCGAGCCGGTCGCGGACCGCCGTACGCCGGGACTCGTCGACGCGGACGCCGTACCCGAGCTGCAGCGGGCCATGACCGTCGGCGCCGGCGTGATCCGGAGCGCGACCGGGCTGTCGGAGGCGGGTGCGGCGATCGCCAAGCTGATCGAGCAGCCGTACGACGAGCCGGGCACACCGGGCTGGGAGGCGACGAACCTGGTGACGGTCGCCTCCGCCCTGATCGCCGCGGCGACCGCCCGCGAAGAAAGCCGTGGCGCGCACTGGCGCGAGGACCACCCGGACCGCGATGATCTGCACTGGTTCGGAAGCCTGGACGTGACACTTGATCACCAGGCTGTGCCGCAGACCACGTTTGTTTCGCGCGAATCCGAGGAGAATGACCGGCATGGATGAGACAGTCGACCGCCAGTGGGTCGGTGACCTCGTGCGGGCAACCATCGAGGAGGACCTGGCCGGAGGCGTCGACGTGACGACCACGGCCACGGTCGACCCGGACCAGGTGTCGGTCGCCGAGCTGGTCGCCCGCACCGACGGTGTGGTGGCGGGCTTGGAGATCGCGGAGCTGGTGCTGCGGCAGGTCGCCGCGCCGGACGAGATCGAGATCGAGCACAGCGTCCGCGACGGCGACTCGGTGCAGCGGGGCGACGTCCTGATGACGGTCCGCGGCAAGACGCGGCAGCTCCTGACGGCCGAGCGCACCACGCTGAACCTGCTCTGCCACCTGAGTGGTGTCGCCACGCTCACCCGAAGCTGGGTCGACGCGGTCGCGGGTACCGGCGCGGTTATCCGCGACACCCGCAAGACCATGCCGTTGCTCAGGTCTCTGGAGAAGTACGCCGTACGCTGCGGCGGCGGGAAGAACCACCGGATGGGTCTTTCGGACGCCGCGCTGATCAAGGACAACCACGTGATCGCGGCCGGTGGCGTCGCGGAGGCGTTCCGGCTGGTGCGCAAGGCGTACCCGGAGATCTCGATCGAGGTCGAGGTGGACTCGGTCGAGGACGCGGTGATCGCGGTCGAGTCCGGCGCCGAGCTGATCCTGCTGGACAACATGGACGTCCCGCTGCTGCGCGAAGCCGTCGAGAAGGTGGCCGGCCGGGCGCGGCTGGAAGCCTCCGGCGGACTCACGCTGGACAAGGCGCGAGAGGTCGCCGAGACCGGTGTCGACTTCCTCGCGGTCGGTGCGCTGACACACTCCGCGCCGGTGCTCGACATCGCCCTGGACCTCAAGGAGGCCTGAGTGTTGCTGGCCGTTGCCGTCGAGAACACCAGGACGCTGGTCGGCCTGGTGTTCGAAGGCACGGTCAAGCGGCACTGGTGGGTCGGGACCGATCCACGGCGTACGGCGGACGAATGGGCCGTGCTGCTGCAGGGCCTGCTCACCGGTGAATCGCCGGTGTCGGGGATCGCTGTGTGTTCCGCCGTACCGCATGTGCTGCACGAGTTGCGGGACGTCGTGTCGCGCTACTACCAGGGCGTGCCGAGCGTGGTCGTCGAGCCGGGGGTGAAGACCGGTCTGCCGGTGCTGGTCGACAACCCGCGGGAGGTCGGCACGGACCGGATCGCGAACGCACTCGCCGCGGTGGCGCTGTACGGCGCGCCTTGCCTGGTGGTCGATGTCGGTACGGCGATCACCATCGACGTGGTCAACCCGGCCGGCGCCTTCATCGGCGGAGTGATTGCCCCAGGCATCGAAACCGCGACCGACGCACTCGGGCAGGCGGCCGCGCAACTGCGCCGCGTCGAGCTGGTCCGGCCGCGCTCGGTGGTCGCGAAGAACACCGTCGAGGCGCTGCAGTCCGGCGCGATCCACGGGTTCGCCGCACTGGTCGACGGTCTGGTCGCGCGGATCCGGACCGAGCAGTCTCTGAACGACGACGTCGCGGTCGTACTCACCGGCGCCCTCGCACCGCTGCTCACCGGCCAGCTGAACACCCCGGTCCGCGACGAACCGTTGCTGACCCTGCGCGGTCTGTATCAGGCCTTCGCCCGCAACCACGGCTGAGCATTAACCGGCTCTCCGGTCCGATGTGTGGGTGTTGGCGGCCGCATCCGGGGACGTGAAACAAGCCGTGGAGGCCTGGAACCCGACATTCCCTGTCTCCGCCCACCAGCTCCTGTATCCAGTCCCCACCGCACCATCGCTTGCCCGCACCGCCCGCACCGCCCGCACCGCCCGCACCGCCCGCACCGCCCGCACCGCACCACCCCACGCACCGCACCACCCCACGCACCGCATCACCCCACGCACCGCATCACCCCACGCACCGCGTCACCGCACGCACCGCACCACCGCACGCACCGCACCACCGCGTGCACCGCACCACCGCCCGCACCGCCCGGTCCATCCCGCCGGCCGGCCCGAGGTCAGGCGCGACAAGAGCCCTCGCACACGAGGGGATATCCGACCGTGTTGTGGCTTCTCCGCTGGTACTAGAGGGGAGAACCCACAACACCAGGGGATATCCGGTCTTCTGCCGGATGGGTGGCTGGGTGATGGGGTTGGTGGCGGGACGGCTGCTCGTGGCGGGGTGGTGTGCACGCTCGACAGGTAGTGCACCGGTGAGACGGTGTACGCACGGGCGCGTTCACGCTCAGGTGCACTACCTGTTCACTGGACATGTCCTGTCGAGCGTGCACATCACACCAGGCCCCGCAACCACGGCTGACGATTAACCTCTTGTGCCCTTGAGGTGATCTGGATCACCATGAGTTAGGTGACTTCCGGGGTGGGGGGAAATATGAGGTCTGTCTACCGTGCATTGGCCGGCTTGATCGCGATCTTGGTGATCGTCCAGGCGATGGCGATCGCATTGGCGTGGTTCACAGTGATGAAGGACGTCGACGGCGGCTTGGTGTTCGACAAGAACTCCGATGCCAATGTCGGACACCTGATCCATTCGATCGTGGGCAGCGGGGTCATCCCGCTGCTGGCGATCGTGCTGCTGGTCATCTCGTTCTTCGCGAAGGTCGACGGCGGCGTGCGGTGGGCGCTGTACGTCTTCGGCCTGGTCGCGTTGCAGTTCGGGCTTGCCGCCGCGTCGTTCGGGGTGCCGGCGATCGGCGCGCTGCACGGGCTGAACGCGTTCGCCCTGATGGCAGTTGCGGTGATGGCGTCCCGGCGAGCGGCCGCACCGGCGGCCACCGAGTCCGCGGCGGCGGCCACCGAGGCGACCACTTAGATGCTGTTGGCAACTGACGTACGGCGGTCGTGAGGGTGCGGCCGCCGTCTCGTCGGGTGCTGATCGCGGTCGTCGCGACGCTCGTCGTGCTGGCGCCGATCGGGTTCTTCTGGCAGCGGAGCCTGATCCCGGACGACCTGTCGCCGATGACGATGGGGTACGCCGACTACGGTGGCGGACCGTCGGCCGCGCATCACGGTACCGACGTCAGCCAGTTGACCGGGCCCGTTGACCAGACGCCCGACGTCGCGGTGGATCTCGTCGCGCGGAAGGAGCGGTTCGACCTCCCCGGACGCGGGCCGATGGACGGGTACACGTTGAACCACACGTCGCCGGGTCCGCGGATCGTCGCGAAACAAGGCGATCTCGTCCAGGTCACCCTGCACAACGAGAACGTTGCCGACGGCATCACACTGCACTGGCACGGTGTCGACGTACCGAATGCCGAGGACGGTGCCGCGGGCGTCACGCAGGATGCGATCCCGCCGGGCAAGTGGTACGTGTACCGCTTCGTCGCGAAGGACGCCGGCACGTACTGGTACCACTCGCACCAGGTCTCGCACGAGCAGGTGCAGAAGGGTCTGTACGGCGTACTGATCGTCCAGCCCACCGCGACGGACGTGATCGCGGCGGTGCACACGTACGACAAGGTCCGCACGGTCAACGGCGAGTACGGCGAACGTCGCGTGCGGGCACCCGGTCCGGTCGCACGGGTGCGTCTGATCAACACCGACAACGGACCGATGGCGGTCTGGGTCGACGGCGCGTCGTACAAGGTGGTCGCGGTCGACGGGACCGAGGTGAACGCGCCGACCGAGGTGAGTGGGAAGGCAGTGCTCGTCACCGCGGGTGGACGGGTGGACCTCGAGGTCCGTACGACGAAGGCCGTGCGGATCGGGCTCGGTGGCGGACCGACGACGCTGGTCATCGGTGACGGTGACGCACCGACCGGGACCGAGCCGGGGGATCGGGTCGACCTGCTGAGTTACGGGAAGCCGAAGCCGCTCGGGTTCGATCCCGCGAAGGCGACGCGGATGTTCCGGTACGAGATCGGCCGGCGGATCGGGTTCTTCGACGGGAAACCCGGACTGTGGTGGACGATCAACGGGCACCAGTACCCGGACGTGCCGATGTTCGTGGTGAGCGAGGGCGACATCGTCCGGATGACGATCAAGAACACCTCGGGCCAGGTCCACCCGATGCACCTGCACGGCCACCACGTCGTCGTACTGAGCCGCAACGGGGTGGCCGCGACCGGAAGCCCGTGGCGGACGGACTCCCTCAACGTCGAGAACAAGGAGACCTACGAGGTCGCCTTCGTGGCCGACAACCCAGGCATCTGGATGGACCACTGCCACAACCTTCCGCACGCCGCGCAAGGCCTCGTCACCCACCTCATGTACACCGGCGTCACCACCACCCACCACCACGGCGGGCCTCCGAACAATCAGCCCGAGTAGATCGGGCGGCCGACGGTGAGGGCTTCGCGGAGGGTTTCGGGAAGGCCGTTGAAGGCGGCGTCCGGTTGGGTGCCGGTGGCGTCGAGGGTTTTGGAGAAGAAGGATCGGGCCGCGGCCGCGAGGGCTACGTCGAGTACGTCGGCGTCCGTCAGGCCGTGTGCTTTCAGTACGTCGACGTCCGCCTGGGTGACCGTGTCAGCGGCGAGTGCGACCTGCCGGGCGAACGCCATCACGGCGCGGTCGACGGGATCGTTCGCCGGCTCGTCGACGAGGGCGGCAACTTCCTCTGCGGTGTAGAACTTGTCGGCCAGGACCTGCCCGTGCGCGAGGCTGCAGTAGCTCGACTTCAGCGCGGTCGCAGCGGCCAGCGTGGCGAGCTCGTAGCGGCGCAGGTCCATCGACTCCTTGATCGCGCCGTTCAGTTGCTTCCACGCGTCGTACACGGCCGGTCGCGCGGCGAACGTGTGGACGAAGTTGGGCACGTGCCCGGCCGGCGCCCGGTTGGCCGCAAAGAGCTCCGGATCATTCGGCGTGCTGATGAATGCCATCGTGGTTCCCCCCTCAGTGGCTTAGAGGTCCCGCGGCTAGGTGGCGCCTGCTACGCGCCGCCCCGCGGGCACTGGGCGGCGTTGTCGTCGGTCGCCGGGACTCCGTCCCGTCTCCCTCCTCCGCCTTGCCCAGCACTCCGCGGGACGACGCTCGCGACGGCGCCACCTAGCCGCGCGACCTCTACCTCACGGTAGGTGCGCCATACCGATCCGGCAACGGCCGTGGGGATCCGGCACCTGTGACTGGGTATGGTTCAGCAGGTTGATCGTGAGGCGGTTGAGACGAGGTGGTCGGAGTGCGGCACGCCCTGGCCGTTGCGCTGGCGGTGATTGCGGGGGCTGCCTCGCTGACTGCCTGTGCCTCCGATCCGGCGCCGGCCGATGTCGCCGTCGCGTGGGCGCCCAAGGGGCGAGCTGCGGTGCTGGTGACCTGGAAGGACAACGGGCAGCCGAACCGGATCACGATCGAGGGCGTGCTCAGCGAGAGCCCGTCGTACGTGAAGTACATCCCGGCCGGTGCGCCGAACCAGTGGGAGATCCCGACCTCGGAGTTCCCGCCGGACGGAAACTACAAGATCGCGGTCGGGACCGGTACCTCGCAGGGCGGGGTGACCAGCAAGCTCACCAAGTCGCCGGTGTTCGACACCGACGGCCCGGTGCGGCCGAGCGCGTCGGCGGTGGCGCCGCAGGGGCGCGGGGTGCTGATCAGATGGTCGGTGCCGGTCGCTCCGCAGGACTTCACGCCGAACGACCCGCTGGACGTGAAGGGCAAGAGGACCCAGCGGTACGTGCCGATGATCGGTCGGCCCGGTCAGATGCTGAAGGTGATCGGCCCGGCGACAACCTCGACTCGGCAGGTGATCAAGAGCATCAAACCGCCGTACGTCTTCCAGCTACGCACCCAGAACGAGTGGAGCACGCGCATCGGCGGGCAGGTGCTCGGGCTGACCAGTTCGATCAACGCCGCCGTACCAGCGCTGGCCCAGTTCAGCGTGCCGATCCGCGTCCGCGGGCGAGTCATCCTGCACCAGGTCGGCTGCGACCTCGAGTCGCCGTGTACGAGCAAGCGTGCGACGCCGGCCGGCGTACCGGTCGTGGTACTGACCCAGGTCGCCCCAGGTTCGCGGTGGACGCCGGCCGCGCGCGGGTCGACGACGGCCGGTGGGTACTACGACATCGCGGTGCCGACCGGCGGCAGTCGCCCGTACAAGATCATCGTGCCGGAGAACATGAAGGGCGCGACGCAGACAGGTACGTCGACCAGCAAGCCGGCGTACACGAAGAGCGTCGTCCGGGTCGCGTCGGCCGGATTCGCCGGCGGGAACACGGCGAAGGCGAAGGGCTCGATGGTGACCGTCTCCGTCACCGTGAAGCCGGCCATGAACACGACCGTGATGCTGCAGGCCTGGAACCGGCAGACCCGCCGGTGGGTGAACTCGAAGGCACTGCCGATGCGCAATGGCGCGGCCGCGCTGGCGTTCAAGGCGGCCCAGCCGGGCGACTTCGTCTACCGGTTCGTGATCCCGGGCGCGATGATGTTCGGCCGGCCGATGGACGGGATCACCACGCCGGGGCTGGAACTACACGTCCGCTGACTCGGCTGGTGCCGGCTCGGCGACCTGCTCCCGGCGGCGCTTGCGGATCTTGTGTACGACGTACAGCGCGACCGCCACGACCGCGACGGCGATCAGCGCGCCGACGGACACCCGGCCGAAGATCTTGTCGGCGTTGTCGCCGATCTTGTACGCGACGACACCGATCGTGGTCGCCCAGGCGATACCGCCGGCGGCGTTCGCGGCCAGGAACCGCGGGTAGTGCATCCGCAGCATGCCGGCCATCGGGCCCGCGAAGATCCGCAGCAGCGCGACGAAGCGGCCGAAGAACACCGTCCAGACGCCGTACTTGTGGAAGTACTTCTCGGCCCGGACGATCCGTTCCTCGGAGAAGTGGTGGAACCGCCGGCCGAGCCGCTCGAACAGGCTGCGGCCGGCCTTCCGACCGACGAAGTACCCGATCGAGTCGCCGATGATCGCGCCCAGCGCGGCCGCCAGGATGACGAACTCGATCTTCAGATGGTGCTGCGAGGCGAGCAGCGCGGCCGCGATGAGTGTGGTCTCACCGGGCAGCGGCACACCCATGCTCTCCACGCCGATGACAAGTCCGACCACCAGATACGCCAGGATGGCCACCCCGGTAGGGATGGCGATCGCCTGAGCGAGCAGAGGTTCCCCCATGCACCCATAGTGACATCGTCACCCAACCGATTTGGTGACGGGGCAACTATCCCCGGGAAATCTCAGGGTTATGGCCGTTGTCTGACGGGACCTGCGGGGTCGGTTCGCCGCTGAACGCCTTGCTGACGTTCTGTAGTGCGGTGGTGACCTCGGACGGGATCACCCAGAACGTGTTGCCGGGGCCCTTGGCCAGTTCGGGGAGCATCTGCAGGTACTGGTACGCGAGCAGCTTCGGGTCCGGGTCGTTGCGGTGGATCGCCTCGAAGACGGTGTCGATCGCCTTCGCCTGACCCTCGGCCCGCAGGATCGCGGCCTGCCGGTCACCCTCGGCGGTCAGGATCCGGGACTGGCGCTGGCCCTCGGCGTTCAGGATCGCGGCCCGCTTCTCCCGCTCGGCCCGCATCTGCTTCTCCATCGACTCCTTGATCGACGCCGGCGGCTCGATCGCCTTGAGCTCGACCCGGTTGACCCGGATGCCCCACTTGCCGGACGCCTCGTCGAGGACACCGCGCAGGATCGAGTTGATGTGCTCGCGCGACGTCAGCGTCTTCTCCAGGTCCAGAGCGCCGATCACGTTCCGCAGCGTGGTCACGGTCAGCTGCTCGATCGCCTGGATGTAGTTCTGGATCTCGTACGCCGCCGCGCGCGGATCGGTGACCTGGAAGTACAGCACCGTGTCGATGTGCACGACCAGGTTGTCCTCGGTGATCACCGAGTTCGGCTGGAACGAGACCACCTGCTCGCGCAGGTCGATCAGCTGCCGGGGCCGGTCGACGAACGGGATCACGATGTTCAGCCCGGGCTCGAGCGTGCGCAGGTACCGGCCGAGGCGCTCGACGTTGCTGGCTCGCGCCTGCGGGACGATCCGCACGGTCCGCAGTACCAGCACGACGGCGAGCAGCGCGACGACGATACCGATGATCAGTTCGGCCATGGTTCCTCCTGAGGATGGACGAGGGCGGTAGCCCCCTCGATGGCGAACACGTCGACCCGAGTACCGGCGGGGATCTGCAGGTGCGGGTCGTAGGAGCGGGCGCTCCACTCCTCGCCGCCGATCCGGACGCGGCCGGCGTCGCGGTCACACGCTGCGAGTACGACGGCCTCGCGCCCGACCAGCGCGGCGACACCGGTGCGCAGTCCCGGGTGGCCGGTCAGGTGCCGGCGGGCGACCGGCCGGACCAGCGTGACCATCGCGACGGCGGTGACGGCGAACGCGACCACCTGGAAGGCGATGCCGAGCCCGAGCGCGCCGATCCCGGCCGCGGAGAGCGCGGCGACGGCGAGCAGGAGCAGATCAAAGGTCGCTGTCATCAACTCGGCCGTGCCGAGGACGGCGGCGACGATCAACCACAGGATCCAGGACTGCATGGCGACCACCCGGCGGCGGAAAGTACCTCTTGATTCGAAGGTACTCCGAGATACGCAGATCGGTAGCTAACGGTTCAGCTGTCCTTCGGCGGATCCCCGGTCGGTACGACGGCGATCAGCGACGTCACCTCCCGCGTCCCGGCCGGATGGTTCGCGGCCGTCCGCGTCTTCTTGTAGCGGTCGACCAGGTCGGTCAGGTCCTGGTTGAACTGCTCCGCCTCGTCATGCGTCAGCCACAGCCGGGACCGGCTCATCGAACTGACGCCGTCCCAGGGATCGTCCGGGGCCATGTCGACGAACTGGTCGAGGACCGCGTCCATCGCGGTCTTGATCATCGCCTGGCTCGCCAGCCGTCCGGCGCCGGTGGACTGCGACGAGATCACCAGACTGGCGGCCGGTGCCTGCCAGGGCCGCTCGCGGCCGTCGGCGGACTCGTCGGCGCGCTGGATGATGCCCCACTTCTCCAGCGCGCGCAGGTGGTAGCTCATCGCGGACGGCGTCAGCCCGGCGAGCTCGGCGCACTCGGTCGCGGTCAGCACCTTGCCGTTGAACAGCTCGTCGATGACCCGCTGCCGGGCCGGGTGCGCGAGCGCACGGATCGCCTTCGGGTCCGTGATCACCAGCCTCTTCTTCTTCGCCACGAGGTCAGCGTAGCGAACCACTTGACGTCGCAAAATCTGAAGTGTTTACTTCACAACTATGAAGCAAACACTTCAGACCTCGCTCTGGTCGTCCCGGGACATCCGGCTGGTGCTGCCCGCTCGCGCGCTGTCCTACGCAGGCGACTCGATCGCGATGATCGCGCTGATGCTGCGGGTCTCCGACACTCACGGCACGGCCGGCGTCACGGCCCTGCTGCTGGCCTTCGCCGTACCGACCGTCGCGATGATCCCGTTCGCCGGGCGGATCGTCGACGGCTTCGACTCCCGCACCGTCCTGGTCTGGTCGGGTCTGCTGCAGGCCGCCGCCGGAATCGGGCTCGCCTTCGTGCACGACCTGGTCCAGACGCTCGCCCTGGTCTGCGTCCTGCAGGTCGGCCAGGCCGTCGCCGGCCCGGCCTGGGGAGCGCTGATCCCACGGATCGTGGGCGAGGACCTCGTCGGCCGCACCACCGGGATCAGCCAGGCGCTGATCGGCGTCGCCACGCTCGCCGGGTCCGCGACGGGCGGCGTTCTGGTCGCGTGGTCCGGCTCTCGCGGTGCGCTGCTGGTCGACAGCGCCAGCTTCCTGGTGCTGGTGCTGGTCGCGCGCCTGGTGCGGACCCGCCGCCGGCCGGAGCTGGGAGAGCGTGGCGAGCGAGGCGGCGTCGCGGCCGGTCTGCAGTTGATCTTCGGTGACAGCATCCTGCGGATCCTGGTACCGGCCCTCTGGCTGTTCGTGGTGGTCGGCGAGGCAGTCAACGTCGTCGAGATCCAGCTGATCACCCGCGAACTCGGTCTCGGTCCCGCGCTGTACGGCGCGGCCGGCGCGGCGACCGGGGCCGGCGCGATCTTCGGGGCCTGGTACAGCGGCCGGCTGCGCGGCGACCGTGGGCGGTCTGGGGCCGTCGTCGGCGGGATGGCGGGGATCGGCGGGTCCTGCGTGCTGATGGGCCTGGCCGGGAACTTCGTGACGCTGATGATCGGGGCCACCGCGATCGGAGTCGCCAGCGGTTTGCTGAACGCAGCGATCAGTGCGCTGGTGGTGACCAGGTCGGCCGAGCACGTCCGCGGCCGGGTGATCGCGGCGCTGAACGGGACGATCCGGTCGTTCAGCATCCTGGCCCTGCTGCTCGGTGGTGCGGCGGGTGCGTTGCTCGGTGCGCGCGGGATGTTCGTCACCTGTGGAGTGGCGTGTGCGGTGGCCGCGGCGGTGGCCGGTGTCCTCGTCGCCCGGAGCAAGGAAGAATCAAAGGATTCGGAGCTGGAGGCGGTCAGTCACTAGCCTTAAGCCATGACTGATACGCACGTGGACCCGGTGAACCCCGACAGCGGGCAGGACGACCTGCCCGAGCAGATGCGGGTTCGCCGGGAGAAGCGTGACCGCCTGCTGGCGGAAGGCGTGCCGCCGTACCCGATCTCGGTAGCCCGGACGCACCTGCTCAAGGACCTGCGGGCGAAGTACGACACGCAGGACCTGGAGCCCGACACCCGGACCGGTGAGCAGGTCTCGGTGGCCGGCCGCGTCATCTTCCTGCGCAACACCGGCAAGCTCTGCTTCGTCCGGCTCCGCGAGGGCGACGGGACCGAGCTGCAGGTGATGTTCTCGCTCGCCGACCTCGGCGAGGAGGAGCTGGCCCGGTTCAAGCAGCTCGTCGACATCGGCGACCTGCTGGCCGTCCAGGGCGAGGTGATCACCAGCCGGCGCGGTGAACTGTCCGTGCAGGCGACCGCGTGGCAGATGGCCGCGAAGACGCTCCGCCCGCTCCCGAACGAGCACAAGCCGCTCAGCGAAGAGGCCCGCGTCCGGATGCGGTACGTCGACCTGATCGTGCGTCCCGAGGCGCGCGAGATGGTCCGCGCGAAGGCAGCCGTCCTGAAGGCGCTGCGCGCGACGTACGACGGGCACGGCTTCGTCGAGGTCGAGACGCCGGTGCTGCAGCTGACCAACGGCGGCGCCGCGGCCCGGCCGTTCTCGACCCACCTGAACGCGTTCGACCAGGAGATGAAGCTCCGGATCGCGCTCGAGCTCGACCTCAAGCGCGCGATGATCGGCGGCGTCGACCGGGTCTACGAGATCGGCCGGACGTTCCGCAACGAGGGGCTGGACTCCACCCACTCGGCGGAATTCTCGATGATCGAGGCGTACCAGGCGTACGGCGATTACGACACGATGGCCGAGCTGATCCAGGAGCTGATCCGGAACGCGGGCCGTGCGATCGGCCGTACGACGGTCACCGGGCGCGACGGTTCGATCATCGACATCGAGCAGCCGTTCCAGCACGCGACGCTTTTCGGGCTGCTCTCGGAAGCGGTCGGGGAGAGTGTCGACGCGAGCACCGACCTGGCCAGTCTGACCAAGTTGGCCGAGCAGCACGACGTCGAGCTGCAGCCGGGCCGGAATGCCGGCGAGATCGCCGTCGACTTGTTCGAGAAGCTCTGCGAGCACACCCTGATCCAGCCCACCTTTGTCCGCGACTATCCGGAGTCGGCACGGCCGCTGGCGAAGCCGCACCGCGAAATTCCGGGGCTGGTCGAGGCCTGGGACCTGTTCTTCAACGGCGTCGAACTCGGGGTCGCGTACTCGGAGCTCAACGACCCGGTGATCCAGCGCGATCGCCTGGTGGAGCAGTCGTTGCAGGCCGCCGCGGGCGACCCGGAGGCGATGGATCTCGACGAGGACTTCCTGCGCGCGATGGAATTCGGGATGCCGCCGGCCGGCGGGATGGGGATGGGCCTGGACCGCCTGGTGATGCTGCTCACCGGGACCGGTATCCGGGAGACGATTCTGTTCCCGTTGCTGCGTCCGGAGTGATTTTCGAATCCGGACACAGGGTCGTTGCATAGCACAACGGACGGCCTTCGCAAATCCAGGGGCCGAATTTATTCCGGACCGGCCGGTTCGAACCGGATGAATACGCAAGGTCACCATGACTGCGCAGCGTCGATGAATGACAAGCACCTGGTTTGTGCGGTACAAATCAGGTGCTAACAATTCAGCAGGGGGATTGTGCCCGATGGCGGGCGCGGAAAGGTTGTCATCGATGGCACAAAGGGTGCAGGTGGTTCTCGAGGACGATCTCGACGGCGGTAAGGCCGACGAGACCGTCACTTTCGGGCTGGACGGAACGACCTACGAGATCGACCTGTCCAAGAAGAATGCCGCCAAACTGCGCGACGCCCTCGCCGCGTATGTCGGCTCCGGGCGCCGGGTGGCCGGCCGCCGGGGTGCGGCGGGCCGGGCGCGCGGCCGGGGCCGGTCGGCCTCGGACTCCGCGGACATCCGGGCCTGGGCCAAGGAGAACGGTTACGAGGTCAGCGAGCGCGGCCGGATCTCCGCCGAGGTGCGCGCGGCGTACAACGACGCGAAGTAACTTCCCGCCTCGCTCCGCTCGGCGGGGTGGTGTGGGTTTTCAGCTGTCGCCGGTCCCGGCACCCTTAGAGGTGTCGGGACCGTCCGCATTCCGGTTGTTTCACAGAGTGGGACACGGCGTGTCGGATCTGATGGCTGACCCGGCAGGCAGTTCTGGGAATTCGCTGGTGGCGAACACGCTGTCGGATCGCGGTGCACCGGGAACACGCTGGTTACCAGTGCGGTTGTTCCCTTGTGATGCCGCCCGGAGGGCCGGTGGAAGCGTGATCGGTTGTTCGCCGAGAGCGAGGCTGTCGGTGCCGGGGACTAGCATGCATGTACGGGGGTCGGCCAACACGGCACGTCCGACTCCTCTGAGGCAAGGAGCGCTTTGGCGATGTTTGAACGATTTACGGACCGCGCCCGTCGGGTAGTCGTCCTGGCACAGGAAGAAGCCAGGATGCTCAGTCACAACTACATCGGGACCGAGCACATCCTGCTCGGCCTGATCCACGAGGGTGAAGGGGTCGCCGCCAAGGCTCTCGAGAGCCTGGGTATCTCGCTCGAAGCCGTTCGGTCCCAGGTCGAGGAAATCATCGGCCAGGGGCAGCAGGCACCGAGCGGGCACATCCCGTTCACTCCCCGCGCCAAGAAGGTGCTGGAGCTCTCCCTGCGCGAGGCCCTGCAACTGGGCCACAACTACATCGGCACCGAGCACATCCTGCTCGGCCTCATCCGTGAGGGTGAGGGTGTCGCAGCGCAGGTCCTGGTCAAGCTCGGTGCGGACCTGAACAAGGTCCGGCAGCAGGTCATCCAGCTGCTGAGCGGTTACCAGGGCAAGGAGTCGTCGCCGCAGGGCACGGCCCCCGAGGGTGCACCCAGCAGCTCCCTGGTGCTCGACCAGTTCGGCCGGAACTACACCCAGTCCGCTCGTGAGGCGAAGCTCGACCCGGTGATCGGGCGCGAGACCGAGATCGAGCGGGTCATGCAGGTGCTGTCCCGGCGTACCAAGAACAACCCTGTCCTGATCGGTGAGCCGGGCGTCGGCAAGACCGCCATCGTGGAAGGTCTGGCCCAGCAGATCGTCCGTGGTGACGTCCCGGAGACGCTGAAGGACAAGCAGATCTACTCCCTCGACCTGGGTGCCCTGGTGGCCGGTTCGCGCTACCGCGGTGATTTCGAGGAACGCCTGAAGAAGGTGCTCAAGGAGATCCGCACCCGCGGCGACATCGTGCTGTTCATCGACGAGATCCACACCCTCGTCGGGGCCGGTGCGGCCGAGGGCGCGATCGACGCGGCGAGCATCCTGAAGCCGATGCTGGCCCGCGGTGAGCTGCAGACGATCGGCGCCACCACGCTCGACGAGTACCGCAAGTACGTCGAGAAGGACGCCGCGCTGGAGCGCCGCTTCCAGCCGATCCAGGTGGCCGAGCCCTCGATCGCACACACGATCGAGATCCTCAAGGGCCTCCGCGACCGGTACGAGGCACACCACCGGGTGACCATCACCGATGCCGCGCTGGTGAACGCCGCGCAGATGGCCGATCGGTACATCTCGGACCGGTTCCTGCCGGACAAGGCGATCGACCTGATCGACGAGGCCGGCGCCCGGTTGCGGATCCGCCGGATGACCGCTCCGCCGGACCTGCGCGAGTTCGACGAGAAGATCGCCACCGTTCGCCGGGAGAAGGAGTCGGCGATCGACGCGCAGGACTTCGAGCGCGCCGCCCGGCTGCGGGACGACGAGAAGAAGCTGATCAACGCGAAGTCCGAGCGTGAGAAGCAGTGGAAGGCCGGCGACATGGACGTCGTCGCCGAGGTCGACGAGGAGCTGATCGCCGAGGTGCTCAGCACCGCGACCGGCATCCCGGTCTTCAAGCTGACCGAGGAGGAGTCCTCGCGGCTGCTCGACATGGAGAAGGAGCTGGCCAAGCGGTACGTCGGCCAGACCGACGCGGTCAAGGCGCTGTCCCGCTCGATCCGGCGTACCCGCGCCGGCCTGAAGGACCCGCGCCGCCCGAGCGGCTCGTTCATCTTCGCCGGCCCGTCCGGTGTCGGTAAGACCGAGCTGTCCAAGGCGCTGACCGAGTTCCTGTTCGGCGACGAGAACGCGCTGATCAGCCTCGACATGTCGGAGTACTCCGAGAAGCACACCGCTTCCCGGTTGTTCGGTTCGCCTCCTGGGTACGTCGGCTACGAAGAGGGTGGCCAGCTGACCGAGAAGGTGCGCCGCAAGCCGTTCAGCGTGGTGCTGTTCGACGAGGTGGAGAAGGCCCACCCGGACATCTTCAACTCGCTGCTGCAGATCCTGGACGAGGGTCGTCTGACCGACGCCCAGGGCCGCGTGGTCGACTTCAAGAACACCGTGATCATCATGACCACGAACCTCGGCACCAAGGACATCGCCAAGGCGGTCTCCCTGGGCTTCTCGCAGGCCAGCGACACCACGTCGTCGTACGAGAAGATGAAGGCGAAGGTCACCGAGGAGCTGAAGCAGCACTTCCGGCCGGAGTTCCTGAACCGCGTCGACGAGATCGTCGTCTTCCACCAGCACACGATGGAGGACATCGTCCGGATCGTGGACCTGATGGTGGCCCAGATCGAGCAGCGGCTGAAGGACAAGGACATGGGCATCGAGCTCACGCCGGCGGCGAAGGAACTCGCCGCGAAGCGTGGATTCGACCCGGTCCTGGGTGCTCGTCCCCTGCGCCGCGCACTACAGCGCGACATCGAGGACGTGCTGGCCGAGAAGATCCTGTTCGGGGAACTGCGTCCCGGCCAGATCGTCCTGGTCGACGCGGCACCGGAAGGCACGGTCGACAAGGACGGACTGACCGAGTACTTCACCTTCACCGGCAACCAGAAGTCGACAGCCTCCGACCTGGAGCTGACCGACCTAACCACCGGCGGCCCAACCGGCACCACCGGCCTACAAGACACCTGATCGACAGCTGATCAGCTAACACAACACCCGGTCGCCGCAACCCCTCCCCCGAGGAGTTGCGGCGACCACGCCGTTCCCCCCACAACACCCGCCTCCCGCCCCCACGCAAACCACCGCCCACCGCCCGCCCGCACCGCACCCACCGCGCTGCGCGCACAGCACGCACCGCTCGCATGCACAACTCCCGCCTCTCCAACCCCACTCAAGCCGCCGCCGACCGCACGCACCGCACCCGCCTCCCGAACCCCACGCCAAGCCGTCGACCGCTCGCACGCACCGCACGCCCGGCGCGCCGCACGTACCGCACGCACAGGACCCACCGCGCCACCGCATGCGCCGCGCCCACCGCACGCACCGCGCCCAGCGCACGCACCTGCCGCACGCACAGCACCCACCGCTCGCACGCACGCACCACACCACCGCTCGCGGCATGCACCGTCCGGCCCGGTCCGTGCCGCCGGCTGGGCCTCGGCCGAGCGCGACGAGAGCCCTTGCACACGAGGGGATATCCGTCGGCGTTGTGGCTTCTCCGTTGGTGTTAGAGGGGAGAACCCACAACGCCAGGGGATATCCGTTCTTGTGCTGGATGGGTGGATGTTGTGGTGCGGCGGGGTGACTGGGTTGGTGGCGGCGCGGCTGCTCGTGGCGGGGTGATGTGCGCGCTCGACAGGTAGTGCGCCGGTGGGACGGTGTACGCGCAGGCGCGTTCACGCTCAGGTGCACTACCCGGCCACCCGACATGTCCTGTCGAGCGCGCACATCACACCGGGCCCGACACCGCCTGGAACTCGGCGACCGCCCACCCATTAGGCACACGACCGGATATCCCCTCGTGTTGGGGTTCTCCCCTCGCATACCAGCGGAGAACCCACAACAGGAACGGATATCCCCTCGAACGTTGGGGGGTGGAGTGGTCCAGGCCGGATTGGGGGTTGGGGAGTGGGCAGTACTGCGGTGGGCTTCGGCGTACGGTTGGACACGCCTGATTTGCGCGGGGGCTACTGATTGGTCGTATCGTCCTGCGGAGCGTGATCACTTCGATACGGAGACGGCTTCCGTCCGCCAATGGATCGATGGGAAGATCGCGCGACTGCTGAGGAAGCAGTTACTTACCGCCTGTCTGCCGCGTTGTAACCCTGTGACCACGCTGTTCGGACCCGGACTGTCGGAAAGGGGGCCGAGGATGGAATCATCTCGTCGCATGGACGCGCCGCGTCTGCCGCTGACCCAGGAACCGGTCGCCGACACCGGTTCCTTTGGCGTGCGGCAGGCGGGTGGAGTGCTCGAGCGGGCCCAGCGGATCGCCGACACGCTCCGCGAGCAGGCCGAGCACGAGAACGATCTCGCCCGCGACGAGGCCGGCCGGATCCGGGCTGCGAACGAACGACTGAAGGCCGACGCCGAGACCGCCGCGAAGAAGCTCCGCTCGGACGCGATGACGGCGGCCCAGCGAGTGCTGAACGACGCCGAGCGCGCCGCGGAGCAACTCCGTACCGAGTCCGAAGCCGAAGCCGACCGCGTTCGCTCCGAGGCCGAGGAAACAGCTGACAGGCTCCGCGCCGAGTCAACCGCCCAGGCCGAGCGGGTACGCCGGGACGCTGCCGCCGCAGCCGAGAAACTGACCTCCGAATCCACGGCCGAGGCCGACCGCGTCCGCGCCGAGGCGACTGCGATTGCGGAGCGGCTGAAGGTCGAGTCGGAGTCCGCGGCCGAGCAGCTCCGGGCTGTGGTGGCCGAAGAAGTGGCCAAGCGCCGGGCGGATTCGGAGGCGACCGCCGAGCGACTGAGGGTCGAGAGCGAGGCTGCGGCCGAGAAGTTGCGGGCCGAGTCGCAGGCAGCGGCGGATCGGCGGGTTGCGGCGGCTGAGGGTGAAGCGCGGCGGGTGAAGGACGAGGCCGACGAGCTGCTCGACGAAGCCCGGATGGCCCGCGAGTCGGCCCAGGCGATGGTGGAGCGGGCCAGCCGCGAGGCACAGCAGCTGGTTGCGGACGCCGGCGAGCAGGCGGCGCTCGTGTCGCAGGCCGCCAGCCGCAACGAGGCGGACCTGATCTCCCGGGCAGAGTCCGAGGCGAGCGATCTGCGCGCCGCGGTCGAGCGCGAGGTCGAGACGGCTCGCGAGCGCTCCCGCGTCGAGATCGCCGCCGCACACGCCGAGATCGAGCGGCTGCGCGGCGAGAACCGCACCGAGCTGGAACGCCGTACGGCGGAGCTCGAGGAGACCGAGCGCGCCAAGCTGGCCGCGATCTCGCTGGAGATCGACAAGCTGCGGGCCGAGGCGGTCGCGGAGATCGCCGAGCGGAAGGCCGAGGCCGAGGCCGGTAACGAGCGGCTGATGGCCGACGCCCGGGCCCAGGCCAAGCTGGTCGTTGACTCGATCGAGGCGGACCGCCGGACGGCGTCGGCCGAGGCGCAGCGGATCGTCGAGGACGCGAACAAGGGGGCCGAGGCGGCGATGGCCGAGGCCGAGAAGCAGACGGTGTGGAGCAAGAAGACCGTCGACGACCTGATCGGCGCCGCGGAGTCCGAGGCGCAGTCGATTCGCGAGCAGGCTGCTGCCGACGCGGCCGAGCTGCTCAAGCAGAAGCGCGCGCACCTGCGCCGTGTGGTCGGCCGGTCGACGAGCCGGCTCAAGCAGACCCAGGACGCGATCGCCAGGGAGAACGCCGAGCTGACCCAGCTCGCCGAGACCACGCTGTACTCGGCCGGCGAGCAGGCCGAGTCGACCCTGGCCGCGGCCAAGCAGGAGGCCGAGCGGGTCACCGCCCAGGCGCAGACCCGGGCCGACCGGCTGAAGGCCTCGGCCGCCGAGGACGCACGGGAGATCATCGAGCGGGCGAACCGCCGCGAGGCCGAGGCCGAGCAGAGCACCCAGGTACTGCGGGAGCGCGCGGCCAACGACCTGTCCGAGGCGCAGCGCCAGTCGCACGACCTGATCCGCAAGTCCCGCGCGGAGGCTCAGCAGCTCGAGGCCCAGGCCCGCGAGCACGCCGACACCTTGCGTGCCCAGGCCCGAAAACTTCTCGCCGACGCCGAGGCGAGGGTCGCCGCGCTGAACCAGCGCCGTGATGAGATCACCAAGGAGCTCACCCAGCTTTCGGGTGTGATCGAGGCACTCGCTGTACCGGGGTTCCGCCCAGGTGGTGGAATGTCCTCCAGTGAGGGTTCCACGGGGGAATCAGGATGAGGACGTGACAGTCAGATCCTTGTCAGTGACAATGTGTGATCCACCCACCCATCGAAGTGAGCATCGGAAAACATGAGCAGTGAAAGCCCAACCCCGTTCCGCACCGTTCTGCGTGGCTACGAGCCTGCCCAGGTGGATCAGCACATCCGTGAGCTGACCACCTCTCTGACCGCCCTGCAGCAGCAGTCCGAGCAGCTGCAGCGGCACGTCCAGGAGCTGCAGTCCCGCACGGACGCTGCGGAGGCGGCCGTCATCTCCGCCCAGGAGGACTCCAAGGACCGCGCGCCGACGTTCACCGAGTTCGGCGAGCGGGTGGCGAAGATCCTGTCGCTGGCCGACGACGAGGCCCGTGACCTGGTGACCCGCGCCCGCACCGATGCCGAGGCGATCGTCGCCGACGGTGAGGCGCACGCGAAGAAGGTCCGCAAGGAGGCCGAGCAGTACTCCCTGGACTGGAAGAGCGAAGTCGACGCGGAGGCCGCCCGGATCCTCGAAGAGGCCCGGACCCAGGCCGACGACATGCGTGACGAGGCCGAGCGCGACGCCACTGCGCGCCGCAGCGAGGCCCAGGCGCTGTACGAGCAGGAGCGGGCCAAGTCCGCCCAGGCCGCGGCTGCCTTCGAGACCACCCTGGCCGAGCGCCGGGGCAAGGTCGAGCAGGAGTTCGCTGCCCGGACTGCACTGGCCGAGCAGCAGTTGGCCGCCGTCACCGACCGCGCCGCCCAGGTGCAGCGGGAGGCCGACCGGTCGCGTTCCGAGGCCGAGCGGTTGTCCCAGCAGCAGCTGGCCGACGCGAACCGGCAGGCTCAGGAGATCGTCGCCGCCGCGAAGGACAAGTCCGAGCGGATCCGTGCCGAGTCCGAGCGTGAGCTCGCGGCCGCGACGCAGCGCCGGGACAGCATCAACGCCCAGCTGACCAACGTCCGCCAGATGCTGGCGACGCTGTCCGGCCAGCCGGCGATGCCGCTCGACCTGCTGGCCGACGACGAAGAGCAGGCTGCAGGCAAGAAGAACTGAAGCACCCGCTAAGAGGCCGGCTCGACTCCTCGAGCCGGCCTCTTGCTATTCGGGGAGTCGATAACGCCTGCGGGCGAGTGGCTCTACCAAGCCGTCGGCTACCAGGCCGTCCAATGCGCGTTCGCGTTGGACGGCGTCAGGCCAGGAGGCGTCGAGGGCTTCCTTGGACACCGGCGCCGAAGCGCTACGCAGTACGGCCAGAAGACGGCCGCGGGCTTGCCGGTCGGTGCCTTCGTACGTCTGGCCGCGGCGCGGCGGACCGTCGTACGGCGGGCTTCCGGCGCGGACCCAGGCGCAGTCGGACTGGATGGGGCAGTCGGAACAGCGCGGCGTACGGGCGGTGCAGATGAGGGCACCGAGCTCCATGGACGCCACGGCCCAGCGGGCTGCGGTGGGTTCGTCGGCGGGCAGTGCGCTGACGGCGAGGCGCTGGTCGGCCGCGGTGGGGGAGATGCTCGGCTGCGCGACGCCGGTCAGGGAGCGCGCGAGGACCCGACGTACGTTCGTGTCGACGACCGCGTGCCGTTGGCCGAACGCGAAGGATGCGATCGCGGCGGCCGTGTACGTCCCGACGCCGGGCAGTGCAAGCAGAGCCGCGTGGTCGTCCGGCACCTCGCCGCCGTGACGCTCCACAATCGCCTGAGCGGCCGCGTGCAACCGGAGGGCGCGCCTGGGGTACCCGAGCCGGTCCCAGGCCCGCACAGCCTCACCAGGAGCCTCTGCCGCCAGGTCCACCGGCTTCGGCCACCTCTCCAGCCAGCTTCGGTACGCCGGCAGCACCCGATTCACCGGTGTCTGCTGCAGCATGAACTCACTGACCATCACAGCCCACGCCCCGGCCCCCGGCTCCCGCCACGGCAACTCCCGTGCGTTGGCGTCGTACCAACGCAGCACGGGGTCGTGGATGGCCAGCGGCGAGCCTGAATGGTCTTGCACGGAGCCGATATTAGAGTGCGCTTCATGAGCAGTCTGCTCCGTCCGGTCGGGCACCTGCCCGCCAGCGTGTACTGGTTCCGGCGTGGACTGGTGCTCGCGGTCGTTGTGGTGCTGGTCATCCTGATCGCCCGGCTGTTCGCTGGCGGTGGCGACGACACGAAGAACACCGCCGCGTCGGACCCGCAGCCGAACCCGACCAGCGCCCCACCGGCCTCCGCGCCGACCACCACACCATCCGGGACGTCGAGCACCAAGGCGAGTACGACGCCGACCCCGAAGCCGACGAAGACCACGCCGCCGACGGACCTCCCCTGCAGAGGCTCGGACCTCAGCCTCGACGCGCTGCCCGCGAACCGGAAGATCGTCTCCGGCTCGATGCTGAACTTCGTCGTCCAGTTCGTCCCGCTCGGCGACGGGTGCAAGGCGAGCGTCGACGCCGAGAAACTGACCGTCACCGTGACGTCCGGGACGGATCAGATCTGGAGCACCGCCCAGTGCGACAAGGCGATCCAGACCGCCACCGTCGTCGTTGCCAAGGGCAAGCAAGCGGCGGTCACGGTGCCCTGGAACGGACATCGGTCCAGGCCTGGCTGCCTTCCGGGTCAACCGATCGCCAAGCCTGGAACCTATGTCGTCAAGGCCGAGTACGACGGCCGTCTGTCCGGCGCTCAGGCCTTCCAGGTGGTCTGATCACCAAGCATCAGCCGGCTTCGACCGGCTGCGCCGCATTGTCCGGCTGCTTCTGCAAGTGGCTGGGCGCGGTGAACAGCAGCGCGGCGGCCAGCCCGACCAACAGCACCAAAGCGGGCAGTACCAGCGACTGCGCCATCGCGTCGCTGAACCCCTGCCGGACCACCTCGGGCAGCCGGCCGCCGGAGAACCCCTCGCCCGCAGCCGCGCCACCAGGCATCGCCGGCAGGTTGTGCGCCAGCCGCGATTCCATCAGTACGGCGATGCTCGCACTGCCGAGCACTGCGCCGACCTGGCGCGTCGTGTTGTAGACACCGGCCCCGGCGCCGGCCTGGTGCATCGGGA
The DNA here is from genome assembly GCF_053607525.1 of Kribbella sp. NPDC055110. NCBI lineage: Bacteria > Bacillati > Actinomycetota > Actinomycetes > Propionibacteriales > Kribbellaceae > Kribbella > Kribbella sp. NPDC055110. The sequence continues at coordinate 133,862 of NZ_JBSGTS010000012.1, read as the reverse complement.
GGTTCCGTGTGGCCGTCGTACCGATCGGTGCCCACATGAACCCGTTCGCGACACCCAGCAAGGCGATCGGCAGCAGCAGTTGCCAGATCGCTACGTCGGGCTCGATCACCTGACTCATCCAGAACATCGAGACCGCGCAGCACAGCAGCCCGAACCCGGCGATGAACCGCGGCGGCGTCCGGTCGACCAGTCGCCCGACGAACGGCGACAGCGCACCCGCGATGACCGCCATCGGCACCAGCAGCAGGGCCGACCGCGTCGGCGTCAGCCCACGGACCGCCTGCGCCCACAGCATCAGCGGGAACGCCATCGCGGTGATGGCGAACCCGACCGTGGTGATCGCGACGTTCGCCAGGGAGAAGTTGCGGTCCTTGAAGAGGCCCAGCGGCAGCAGCGGCTCGCCCCGGTTCCGGGACTGCCAGACGACGAAGATCGCGAGTACGACGATGCCGGTGATGATCAGCGACCAGACCGAGATCGGGCCCGTGATCTGACCCCAGTCGTACTTCTGCCCCTCCTGGATCCCGAACACCAGCAGGAACAACCCGACCGCGCTCAGCACGACACCGATCAGGTCGAACTTGTGCTCGTGTGTCGGCAGGTCCGGCACCAGTCGCATCGCCAGGACGAATCCGACCACGCCGACCGGTGCGTTGATGAAGAAGATCCACTGCCAGCCGAGCCCGTCGACCAGCACACCGCCGAGGATCGGGCCGACCAGCGTTGCCACGCCGGCGGTCGCACCCCACAGGCTCATCGCCCGGCCGCGCTGGTTCGGCGGAAAGATCCGGGTGATGACCGCCATCGTCTGCGGCGTCATCATCGACGCGCCGAGCCCCTGGAACACCCGGGCCACGATCAGCATCTCGATCGAGTTGGTGAGGCCGCACCACACCGACGCCAGCGTGAACAGCGCCAGCCCGGTCAGGTACAGCTTCTTCGGCCCGATCCGGTCGCCGAGGCGGCCGGTGATCAGCAGCGGTACGGCGTACGCGAGCAGGTACGCGCTGGTCACCCAGACGACCGTGCCGACGTCGGCGCCGAGGTCCTCGAGGATCGCCGGGGTGGCAACCGAGACGATGGTCGAGTCGACCAGGATCATGAAGAAGCCGAGTACCAGAGCCCACAGCGCGGGCCACGGCCGAACCTCGGGCCTCACTGCGTCTTGCGAGGTTGCCATTCCAAGTCCTTGCTCTCGATACGTTCGATGGTGGTGGCCAGCCAGTCGCGCTCGGCGGTCAGTTGGGTCCGGAGATAGTCGCCGCCCATCCAGTACACCTCCGGCACCTGTCGCGCCCGGGCGCCGGCGAGTGCCTCGTCGATCTCGGTGACCCAGCGCTCCAGGTCCACGATCCGGCTGCGAAAGCGGAGTACTGCGTCGTCGGCCTCGAGGTTGTGCGCCTCGCTCAGCACGACCGGGAAGAGCGGGTATTCGTGGACGTATTCCTCGATGCCCGTCTCGACCCGCCGGGTCAGGGCCTCGTCGCCTTCCGGGGTGAGCTCGTACGTCGTGCGCTCCGGGCGGTTCCCCTCCCGTTCGGTGCCGGTGGCACGGACGTAGTTCTGCCGCGCCAGCCGCTCGACCGTGTGGTAGAGCGAGCCGGGCCGCACCTTGACAAGCCAGTGCGTATGTCGTTTGACCAGCAGTTGGTACATCTCGTAGGCGTGCATCGGTTCCTCTTTGAGCAACGCCAGGACCGAGATCGCCAACGGGGTGAGTTCGGCCGCCATGATCCTCCACCTGGATTGCTCCGCACGAAATGTTCCACATGGAGTATTAGCCGACGCGTGCGGAAAGGCAAGACGCCTCCGGTTCCGTCACGAACCGGAGGCGTCTGCTGACTGCTAGCGACGAGAGCCCGCGCCTGAAGTTCACGGCCTAAGCCCGGGCGCACGCTGACAACCGCTGGAATCACCTGCCCGAACGAGCCCTCCTCGACGCGCCCGGTCCTCCCCAAACCAGTTTGGGGAGTCCTGCACTCCCGAAACGGGCAGTCCGGCTCCCCAGTCCATGCCCCACACCTCCCCAAACCGGTTTGGGGAGGCCGTGCGCCGGAACGGGGAGGGCATGGGTCCCCAAACCGGTTTGGGGAGACTTTTCATCGGGACTGGGGAGGGCTATTGCCTGTTTTGGGAGGGTGAAGCTCCCCACAGTGACCCACCAGGTTGCACACTGCTGGGGCGGGCACCTCCGGCAGATGTCGCGACGTTCTAGACGTAGCGTTCGAGGATGCTGGACTCGGCCAGCCGGGAGAGGCCTTCGCGGACCGTGCGGGCCCGGTTCTCGCCGACGCCCTCGACCGTCTGCAGGTCGTCGATGCTTGCCGCGAGCAACTTCTGCAGGTGACCGAAGTGGTCGATCAGCCGGTCGATCACAGCACCCGGAAGCCGCGGCACCTTGGCCAGCAGCCGGTAGCCGCGCGGGGTGACCGCCGCGTCCAGCTGCTCGGCGCCGCCGAGCTGCAGGGCACGGGCGACCTGGCCGATGTCGAGCAGGTCCGTCGGGCTGACCGCGTCCAGCTCGACCAGTACGTCGTCCGCGGTCTTGGGCCGGCGACCCGTGGACGGCGGGAGGTAGTCGCGGACGACCAGTTCACGTTCGCCGGCCACGCCCGCGACGAGCTCGTTGAGCTGCAGCGTGAGCAGCCGGCCGTCGGTGCCGAGCTCGACGACGTACCCGTCGATCTCGGTGGCGATCCGGCGGACCATCTCCAGCCGCTGCGCGACCGCGGCCACGTCCCGGACGGTGACCAGGTCCTCGATCTCGAGGGCGGACAGCGTGCCGGACACTTCGTCCAGGCGCAGCTTGTAGCGCTCGAGGGTGGCGAGGGCCTGGTTGGCGCGGGACAGGATCGCGCCCGAGTCCTCGAGCACGTAGCGCTGGTCGTCGACGTACAGCGCGATGATGTGCATCGACTGCGACACCGAGATCACCGGGAACCCGGTCTGCCGCGCGACGCGGTCCGCGGTCCGGTGCCGCGTGCCGGTCTCCTGGGTCGCGATCGACGGGTCCGGCATCAGGTGCACGGCCGCGCGAATCAGCCGGGTGGCGTCGCGGTCGAGGACGATCGCGCCGTCCATCTTGCTCAGCTCCCGCAACCCGGTCGCGGTGAAGTCGACGTCGATCTCGAAGCCGCCGGTGGAGATCGCGTCGATGGCCTTGTCGTGACCGAGCACGAGCAGTGCGCCGGTCCGCCCGCGCAGGATCCGTTCGAGTCCTTCGCGTAGTTCGGTACCGGGCGCCACCGCCGCGAGCGTCGCGCGGAGCCGGGCGCCGGTGCTGTTCTTGTCCGTGTTCGCCGCCACGGAACCTGAGTCTATGCGGTCAGCCGCCTGCAGTTGTGCCGATTACCGCCGCAGCGTCCGGTACGGCGCCCGCGGATCGGCCTGCAGCGGCGTATGCGCGTGCACCCGCCCGTGCATCGGACTGTGCAATTCCGATTTCCCGCGTGAACGAGGTTCGTGGAGGTACGACGCCTGCTGCGTCAGGGGCAGCGGATGACCTGACCGGCGTACGACAGACCGCCGCCGAATCCGAACAGCAGCACCGGCGCGCCGGACGGGATCTCGCGCTTCTCGACAAGTTTCGACAACGCGATCGGGATGCTCGCGGCCGACGTGTTGCCGGACTCCACGACGTCCTTGGCGACGACCGCGTTGACCGCGCCGAGCCGCTTCGCGAGCGGCTCGATGATCCGCAGGTTGGCCTGGTGCAGGACGACGCCGCCGAGATCCTCGGGCTTCAGGCCGGCCTTCTCGCATACCTGCTTGGCGATCTCCGGGAGTTGCGTGGTGGCCCAGCGGAAGACGCTCAGGCCCTCCTGGGCGAACGGGCCCTCGCGGCCCTCGATCCGGACCGCGTCCGACATCTCCGGCACCGAACCCCACACCACCGGGCCGACCTCGGGCTCGTCACTCGCGACCAGCACGGCCGCGCCGGCGCCGTCACCGATCAGCACGCAGGTCGTGCGGTCGGTCCAGTCCGTCCAGTCGCTGAGCTTCTCCACGCCGATGACCAGGGCCTTCGTCGCGGCGCCGGCCCGGATGGCCTGATCTGCGGTCGCGAGTGCGTAGGCGAAGCCGGAGCACGCGGTGTTCAGATCGATCGCGGCCGGGTTGCCGAGGCCGAGGCGTGCGGCGACCCGGGCGGCCATGTTCGGCGACCGGTCGATCGCGGTGCAGGTGGCAACCACGACGTAGTCGATCTCCGAGGTGTCGATCCCGGCGTTCGCCAGTGCCTTGTCGGCGGCCCGCCAGGCCATCTCGTCGACCTGCTCGTCGGGCGCCGCGATCCGGCGCTCGCGGATGCCGACCCGGCTCTGGATCCACTCGTCGTTGGTCTCGACCATGGTGGCGAGCTCGTCGTTCGTGAGCACCCGTTCCGGCTGGTAGTGGCCGAGCGCGACAACTCTGGATCCGCTCATCAAGTGCTCCTGCAGTCATCCGGCGGGGAACCGGGCCCATCATCGGCCCGTTGGCCCACTAGAGTACGTTCCCGAACCGCCCGCTGTGGATGCTCCGTCTCACCTGTGGCGTTGGCCACACGGGGTCAAGCGAGGCCGGCGGCCATCAGGGCGGAGCGGAGGTCGGGGGCGGCGAAGGTGCGGAGGCCGTACTTCTTCTGGATGTCCATCGGCTTCACGTCCTTGCTCCGGTTCGGGATGTCGGCGGGGACGATCGCCTTGGTGAACCCGAGCCGGGCGGCTTCCGCGAGACGTTTCTCCAGACCGCCGACCCGCCGTACCTCACCGGCCAGGCCGACCTCGCCGATCGCGACCAGCCCGGGGTGGATCGGCTTGTCCATCACCGAGGACGCGACCGCGATCGCGACCGCGAGGTCCGCGACCGGCTCGGTGATCTTCACGCCGCCGACGGTGGCGACGTACACCTCCTGGTCGGCCAGCTTCAGGCCGGCCCGGTTGCCCAGTACGGCGAGGACCATCGCGACCCGGGACGACTCCAGCCCGGACGTTGTGCGGCGCGGTTGTGGTGCGGCGGACGGGCCGACCAGTGCCTGTACCTCGGCCAGCAGCGGCCGGCGGCCCTCCATCATCACGGTCACGCAGGTGCCGGCCACCGGCTCGGCGTGCTCGGAGACGAACAGTCCGGTCGGGTCGGTGACCTCGACGATCCCGGTGTCGACCATGTCGAAACAGCCGACCTCGTCGGACGGGCCGAACCGGTTCTTGGTCGCGCGCACCATCCGGAAGCCGGAGTGCCGGTCGCCGTCGAACGCGAGGACGACGTCGACCAGGTGCTCGAGCATCCGCGGGCCGGCGATCGCGCCGTCCTTGGTGACGTGACCGACCAGCACGACCGCGATGTGCCGCTCCTTCGCGAGCCGGACCAGCGCGCCGGTCACCTCGCGGACCTGCGTCACGCCGCCCGGCGCTCCGTCGACCTCCGGGTGCGCCATCGTCTGCACCGAGTCGATCACCAGGAACGTCGGCTCGACCGCGTCGACCTGACCGACCACCGCGCCGAGATCGGTCTCGGCCGCCAGGAAGAGTCCGTCGACGAGCGCGTCGGTCCGCCCGGCCCGGAGCCGCACCTGTGCGGCCGACTCCTCACCGGAAACGTAGAGCGTCCGCTGGCCGCCGCGGGCCGACTGCGCCGCGACCTCCAGCAGCAGCGTGGACTTGCCGACGCCCGGTTCACCCGCGAGCAGGATCACCGCGCCCGGCACGACACCGCCGCCGAGCACGCGGTCGAGCTCGCCGATGCCGGTCGGGCGGGACTCGGCCTCGATCGCGGACACCTTGGCGATCGGCATCGCCGGCGACGTCACCGGGCCGGCGGTGATCCGCGCGGCCTTCGGCGCACCGACCTCGGCGACGGTGCCCCAGGACTGGCACTCGCCGCACCGCCCGATCCACCGCGCCGCGGTCCATCCGCACTCCGAGCACGCGTACGCCGCCTTGCCCTTCGCCTGAGTCCCCGCCTTCGCCATGAGATCAACCTATTTCAGGCCGCCGACAAAACGTCTCAAGGCACGTTTCAGCCGGGTGCCCGCCGTACGGCGTGGCGGGTCGTCGGGGACGACGGGGAGTTCCGAGATACGGCGGGCCGCGTCGAGGTATTTCGTGAGGATCTCGCTCTCCGACGTACGCAGGGTTGCGCTCCGTTCGAGCAGTCCGAGTGCGGTGTCGAGTTCGCCGTCGACGACGGCCGCGGAGCCGAGGTGCTGCAGGCAGCGGGCATGGCCTTCGCGTTCGTCGATCTCGGCGTACAGGTGGGCCGCGTGCTCCCACCGGCTGCCGGCCTCGTGCGGGTTGCGTCGCATCCACGCGGCCACGCCCATGAGCTCCAGCGCGTGAGCCTGTCCGCTCAGGTCGCCGGCTGCGGTCGCACGGGCGAGTGCGGGTCGCAGTTGGTCCAGGGCGCCTTCGCCGTCGCCCTGGTACAGGTGCACGACTGCGAGGTTGATGGAGATCGCCACGTCGGCTGCGAGGTCCGGACCGGGGCGGGCGAGTCGGGCGTCGTCCAGCCGGTCGCGTGCGTTCAGTACGGCCTCGTCGCGGTCGTTGCCGGCGGGTGCGCGTTCGGCGCGGGCGAGGTGCAGCAGGGCGCGTTCGACCTGGCGCCTCATCTTCAGCGCAGCCGCCGTACGGCCGTGGGTCGCGATGTTGTCCGAAACGCCCAGACGGGTGCTGGCGGTGTCGAGGTCACCCAGCATCCGGTACGCCGTTGCCGCGCGGGCAGCTGCAAGCTCTGCAAGACCACGGCGCCCGCTGGCCTCGGCTGTAGCGCTCAGGAGCTCGCTGAGTTGGAGGAGAGCGTCGGGATCGGGACGGCGTACGTACCAGGCCTCGAGTGCGTCGCAGATGCGGGCGAAGTCGTCGACTGCCGCGTTCTGCGGGTTCTCGGTCGCGACCAGGTCGCGAAGCCAGTCCTCGTTCACCGTGAACCACTCGGCCGCGGCCATCCCGCCGGCGTCCGATCCGAGCGCGATCATCCACTGCTCGGCTTCCTCGGCCGCCGCGTGGAGTTCGCTCGCACCCTGGAGACGGCGGTCGCGCGCACGCCGGCGCCGCGCGCGCAGCCGGAGGTACGAGATGACCACGAGCAAGGCGGCCACGGAGTACCCGACCCATTGCACGATGCCGCGTTGGCCGAGGCTCTGGTTCAGCAGTTGTGACGTGAGGTCGGTGAGCAACGCGGACGCGACACCGCCGACGACCAGGGAGAACTCCTGGATCCGCGACTGCTCCTCTGGCTCCTGCGGCGGCTTCGGTCGCTCCTCACTCATGGCCTGCTCCCTGTCGTCAGTCCACGTACGAGGGTCCGCCAGAACGACAGCATGAGAACCGCAGGTACTACCGACGCGATCACAGCCGCAGCGGCGACCGGTCCGCTCGACGTGGAGAACTGCCGCGCCTCACCCCACAGCACCAGCGACAACGGCGTCGTACCCGGTCCACTGATCAGGAACCCGACGATGAAGTCGTTCCACACCAGTGCGAACTCCAGCACCGCAACAGCAACCAGTGCAGGACGGTAGGTCCGCTGCACAGTCGCCAGTACGGCGCTCTGTCGCGCTGGACCCTGTAGCGCCTCGGACACGAGTGCTGGCGGTGCAGACGCGAAGGCTGATCGCAGGAGCAGTACGGCGAACGGCAGACCCGCAGCCGCATGTACCAGAGCCAGTGCGACCCGGGACCCGGCCAAGCCGGCTGTGTCGATCGCGTCCCGCAGCGGAGCGGCGTACATCTGCACTGGCGTCACGGCCAGTACTACGAAGACACCCATCGCGATCCGCCCGAGCCGCGTCGGCAGACCTCCCCAGGCGACCAGGTAGGCCGTCGGTACGGCGATGACGAGCAGGACAGCTGTTGCCGCTGCCGCGATCACCAGCGTGGACAGGAGAGCCCGGAACAACCCGACGTTAGCCGCAGCAGCGAACGACGAGAACCCGAGACCCGACAGCGACCACCACCCGCGGAGACCGGCCTCCCGTGGCGAGTGCAACGCCGTAGCGACGAGTACGACACCCGGGAAGATCCACACCAGTGCGACAGCGAACCCGATGAGCCAGCCGAACCGCCGTACCCTCCGGCTCGGTTTCGGTCGCCCTGGTGACGGATCCGGCCGTACGACGGTCACCGGCATCGCCCACCGCCGCCGGCGCAGCCCGCGTACCCCGATCAGCCCGACCGCCGCGACGATCGCGAACAGCACGACACCGAGCGCCGCCGTACGTCCTGAGTCGCCTCCTGTCGTGGTAGCCCGCCACCAGTTCAGCCCCAGTACGTCGGCGGACCGCTGCATCGACCCCGGTACGACGATCAGCACCAGGTCGAACACCCGCACTGCCGCAATGACCAGTGTCAGCGTGACCACACCGGTGACCGGACGCAGCAGTGGAATCTCCAGCGCCCGCAGCCGTCTCCAGCCCTTCACGCCCTCAGCTGTGATCGCCCGCGACACGTCGTCCGGTATCGCGTCCAGACCGGCGCGGAAGAGCGACACGACGTACCCGAGCCAGGTCCAGCCGAACGCGGACACCAGCACCAGCCAGAACAGACCAGGACCCAGCCACACGGGACTGGTGCCGAACAGCCGCGTCCAGACGGCAGTGATCGTCCCGCGTTCCGGTGTGGGGTCGAAGATCAGCCGGAACGTCGCACCGGACACCAGCACCGATACAGCGAACGGAATGACCAGTGCGGGCTGCAGGAACGTCGTGACCGCCGGGAGCCGATAACTCAACAGGGCAAGGAAAAATCCGACCACAACGGTTCCGAACGCGACCAGCACCCACAGCAGACTGTTGCCCACGGCATGTAGCGCGGACGGGTCGCCCATCACCGCGAAGTTGCCGAGCCCGAACCCGCCACCTGTCCGGAACGCCGCCACCACGGTCACGCCGATCGGTACCAGCAGCAGACAGCTCAACAGCAACGCCGGCAGCCCCAGCAAGTACGGTCCGGCCGGTCGGCGCGGTTTGCCCTGCACGGGTCGGCCGGTGATCTCCCGGCCGACAACCTCGAGTGACAGGCCGTTGGTCTGCAGGCCCATCAGCCCTCCTCCACCTTCCGCAGCTCGGTCATCGCGTCGTCCACCGCATCCGGTACGGCGGCGTCGCGGCGGCCGACCGCGATCAGGAAGTCGGTCAGCACGCGCCACAGCCCGTTGATGTCCCCGATGCGACCGAGCCGGTCGGACAGGTCGAACTGCAGTTGCTCCCCAGGCCTGGTCAGCTGCTCTGCGAGCCGGGTGAGCTCGGGGGAGTACCCACTGGTCCGTCCGTCGACCAGGAACCCGCCTTCGGTGATCCACGGGTCCGCTGCGGTCGGTGCGGACAAGCGACGTACCAGATCGCGTGCGGCTTCCGTGGTCGGCTCCGGCAGCACCATCACGTCACCTCCGACGACAACGGGTGCGGCCGCGCCCGCAGTCATGGGAGGGAATGTGAAAAGCCCTATGTCGTTGGGGTCTGCGGCAAACGAGCGCACCACCGGTTCGGCGAAGTCGGACGCGAGCACCATGGCCGCCTTGCGGTGCCCGAACACCTCCACCAGCGCGTCCGGGAACTGCTGGACGAGTGACTCCTTCACTCCGCCCGCCAGCAGGTTGGGCGCCGACCACATGGTGCCCAGTAACCGCAGCGCGGCCCCGAACTGTGGCTGCTGCGACGGCCGCGGATCTGTCGCCGTGGCAAGACCTAAGTACACGGACGGCGCGATTCCCAGCAGGACGTTCTCCAGGAAGTCGGTGAGCACCCAGCCGTCACCAGCGGCCAGCGCCAACGGTGTGACGCCCGCCTGGGTCAGCGTCCGGTTCAGCGTCAGCCACTCGCTCCACAGCCGCGGCGGTTGTACGCCGACCTGCCGGAACACCGAGGGGCGGTACCAGACCGCGGACTTGTGCGCTGTCTTGAACGGCACGCCGTACGTCGTTCCTTCGTGGACCAGGAGCTCTTTCCACAGGCGGGCCTGCCCGAGTGGTGCGATGTCGTCGGGCATCGGCTCCAGGTCAGCCAGGTGGCGCGGCACCAGACCTGGCTGCGGCAGCATGACGACGTCCGGTCGGCGAGTGGAGCGGGCACCGAAAGCGGTAGAGATGTCGTCGCCGAGCGGTACGACCTCGACCGGGTAGTCCAACGCACCCAAGCCGGCTAGGACCTTGTGGAACGCGCGCAGCTCCACCCCACTCCAGCTGACAGCCACCCGCACCGCACGCCGCAGTCCCAGCACGTCGCTCGAACAGCCGGCGAGCAGAAGCGTTGCAGCGGTCCCCAGGAACGCTCTGCGGCTACTCAGCATCGGCAAACCCCATAGTGCGTGTCGCACTGGTCGTGATGAGCAGCAGAGCGGCTGAGGCGAGGTCAGGATTGGGTCGGAGCGACAGGAGCGATCCCCACGTAGGCAGGCCGTTCGCGTCCTCCAGCACGATCGCTCGCGGGTGGGCGCCGAGTGCCCGGGCCACTCCGGCGAGGCGGCGACGGCCTGCCGTGATCTCGTACGGGTAGCGGTCCAGCACGTCCTCCAGCCCACAGCCGATCGCCTTGACCACACTGGCCTCCCGCGCTGCCTGTTTGGTGATCGACTGCGACGTGCGGTGCCCGTGCATCACGTTGCCGAGCACAGTGAGGTGGGGGAGCAGGCCGCCTTCGGCAGGTACCAGCCGGACCCGTCCGCCGGTCAGCACCAACGCACCGGGCGGTGGCTCGTCCAGTCCGGTCACGATGTCGGCCAGCCTGCGGCGGTCGGCTGCCTGAGGCACCACCACCGCACGCTGCTCACCTACGTCGATCCGGAGCCGCCCCGGCAACCCCGGTACGTGATCGAGCAGCAGTCCGTCCATCCGTGGCTGGTGCCTCCCAGAAATGCCCCGTCGAATGGTTCGTCAACCCTATGAGGACCGAAGGTCGGTCTGCAGACCACAGAGTGTCGTCTAGAAGGTCCGGCTCCACAGGTTGATCGCGTAGTCCACCTCGACGCCGGTGTGCGAGGCGAGGATCCGGCGTGCGTCCTTCGGGGTGAACTCGATCTTCACCACCGCCTCCAGATCGGCGCGGGTCTCGAACCGCCAGCCCATGTCCAGCGGCGTCCGGTGCCAGCCGCGGTCGGTCCAGAACCGCTCCACCACAGGCGCCTTGATCATCGGGTACGACGTACTGAACCACTCACCGAACGTCGAGCGGCTCCCGTCGTTGTCGATCACGAACGCGGTCCCGCCGCGGCGCATCACCCGGTCCAGCTCGGCCAGCCCGGGCTCGCACCCCGGCCCGAAGAAGTACGCCCAGCGCGCGTGCATCACGTCGATCGACGCATCCGGTACCGGCAGATGTTGCGCCGTACCCTGCCGTACGTCGATGTTCGGCAACGCCCGGGTACGTCGACGTGCTGCCTCCGCCAGTGCTCCGTGTGGCTCGATGCCGATCACCTGTGCGGCCGTCGCGGCGAACGTCGGCAGGTGGAAGCCGGTGCCGCAGCCGATGTCGAGCACCGTCGCGCCGGCCCAGTCGCGGATCGCCCGCATCGCCGGCTCGATCACACCGTTCGGGTCGACCGCCCGGTTCTCGACCTCGTACACCTTCGGGTGGTGCCAGATGTTAGGACTCGGGATCCCGCCCTCCGCGATGCTCACACCGCTAAACCCTAGCTACAGCCTGCTTGGTGGTAGCGGCGAGTAGGGCTGCCGGAATGAGGAGGATGCCGCAGAAGACGGCCAGCCAGTGGAAACCGAGGTACGCGAGGACGGGGCCGGCAGCTGTGCCCGAAAGGGAAGCCAGGACGCCCATCGTCAGATCCGACAGGCCCTGCGCCGACGTACGGATGTCGTCCGGGACGGACCGCGACAGCAGCGTGGAGCCGGCGACCAGACAGGCGGACCAGCCGAGGCCCAGGGTGAACAGGGCGAGTCCGGTCAGCGCATGCGCGTCGTCCGGCGCCACCGCGGCCAGTGTCATCGCGATGGCGAGGATGCCGAGGCCGATGCCGATCGTGGGGATCCGGCCGAGCCGATCGGCCAGCCAACCGGTCAGCGGGGACAGGGCGTACATGCCGGCCACATGTCCGCTGATGACGAAGCCGACGATGGTCAGCGAGGCACCGTGGTGGCGCAGGTGGACCGAGGTCATCGACATCACGCCAACCATCACTGCGTGAGCCGTCGCGATCGCCAGCAGACCGAGACGCGCGTGCGGGATGCGGATGACCTGCCGGAACGTCTCGGCCAGCGGCTGGCGCTCCACCTTGCCCGGCCGCACCTGACTGCGCATACCTACCCACACCGTGGCCGCACTGAGGCCGAAGGCGACGACCGAGAACACGTACGGACCTGCCAGCGCCAGGATGCCGAGTGACGCGCCGACCGAGCCGCCTACACCGGTCAGGTTCGGACCGATGATCACGCCGATCGTGGTAGCCCAGACGACCAGCCCGAGCGAACGGGCGATTCGGCTGGGCTCGGCGGCGTCCGTGGCGGCGTACCGCGACTGCAGGTTGGAGGCCGAGCCGCTGCCGAACAAGCAGCCTGCGGCCAGCAGCAAGGCCAGCGAGCCGATCTGCGCGGCGACGATCGTCAGTGCAGCGCCGACGAAGGCGATCAGGTAACCGAGGCTCAACGACACCCTGCGACCGTGCGAGCGAGCCAGACCGGCCAGCGGTACGGCGAGGACGGCGGCGCCCAGTGTGGTCGACGTGGCGACCAGACCGGCCATGGACGTGGAGCCGGACACGTTCTCCGCGAGCAGCGCGGCGACGGCGAATCCGCTCGCGGTTGCGACCCCTCCGAGCGCGTTGCTCGCCACCAGAACCCGCAGTGTCGTCCGCTGCCGCTCTCTTGTCACGGGCAAACCCTCTCATGAACCTGACATCGAACGTAGGTCGATTGTTAGTGCTTGCCTTCATTGCTTCTGCGCAGTTCCGAACAGACAATAGAATTCGTCCTGACATAATCGACCCGCGCTCACTGGAGTCCCGATGCCCGACATCGCGATCGTCCCTGCCCCGCGAGAACTCACCGTCGACGAGGGCCGGTGGATCACCGCCGACCCGGTCGGTGAGGCCGTCCGGGACGTCGTCGAGAACCTCGACCCGAACGAGTACCGCATCGACATCAGCGCGGACGGCGCCCGGCTCACGGCCGGCACCGAGGACGCGCTCCGGCACGCCGAGACGACGTACGCGCAGCTGGTCGAGGCCGCCGAGCCGGCCGGGAACGGGAAGGTCGCCGTACCGCTCGCCCATGTCGAGGACGCGCCGCGGTTCGGCTGGCGCGGGATGATGCTCGACGTCGCACGGCACTTCCTGCCGAAGGAGTTCGTCCTCAAGATCATCGACGTGCTCGCGCTGCACCGGCTGAACGTGCTGCACTTCCACCTCACCGACGACCAGGGCTGGCGGGTCGAGATCGAGGCGTACCCGAAGCTGACCGAGGTCGGCGCGTGGCGGGCCGAGACCATGGTCGGCAAGATGTCGCACGGCCAGACGGAGTTCGAGTACGACGGCACGCCGCACGGCGGGTTCTACACCAAGGACGACCTGCGCGAGATCGTCGCGTACGCCGCGGAGCGCGGGATCACCGTCGTACCCGAGATCGACCTGCCCGGTCACATGCAGGCCGCGATCACGGCGTACCCGGAGCTCGGGAACCACCCGGACGAGCAGTTGACGGTCCGGCAGTACTGGGGCATCAGCGACGACGTGCTGAACGTGAACGACGCGACCGTCGAGTTCGTGAAGACCGTGCTGCGTGAGGTGCTGGAGATCTTCCCGTCGCCGTACATCCACCTCGGCGGCGACGAATGCCCGTCGGTGCAGTGGGCCGAGTCGGAGGCGGCGCAGAAGCGGCAGGCCGAGCTCGGGCTGGACGAGCCGGGGCAGCTGCAGGGCTGGTTCACCGCGCAGGTCGCGGAGGTCCTGGCCGAGGAAGGGCGTCGACTGGTCGGCTGGGACGAGATGGTCGACACCGACTGCCCTCGCGACGCGGTGATCATGGCGTGGCGGAGCGCGCAGCGCGGTGAGGTCGCCGTGAAGGCCGGCCACGCGACCGTGATGGCGCCGTGCGAGTCGGTGTACTTCGACTACTACCAGGGCGACCCCAAGACCGAGCCGCTCGCCATCGGCGGGAACATCCCGCTGGAGAAGGTGTACGACTTCGAGGTGATCCCGGCCGGGCTGTCCGACGAGGAGAAGGCGCTGATCGTCGGGACCCAGTGCCAGATCTGGACCGAGTACATGGAAGGCCCGGAGCAGGTCGGCTACATGCTCCTTCCGCGCCTGTCCGCCTTCGCCGAACGCGCCTGGGGCTCCCCGAAAACGTCGTACGAAGAATTCCTCACCCGCCTCCGCCCCCACCTCACCCGCATCGAGCGGATCGGCGTCAACTACCGCCCCCTCGACTGACCTTGAGCACCGGCCAACCATTCCGACCGCCCGGAAATGGTTGGCCGGTGCCCAAAGACGGTGTCAGTTGGTGGTGAAGGTCGTGGGCGAGTTGTTCTGGAAGGCGATCTGGCCGGGGCGGAGGTTCGTCGTGGTGGTGCCGGTAAAGGTGCCGGTTCCGGTGACGCCGCTGTTGACGAGGATGCCCTGGTTCGCGGGGCCGTCGATCGTGGTGCCGGTGAGCGACGCCTTCACGAAGGTGCGGTCGATGAACAGGCCGGCGCGCAGCGAGCCACGCAACGTGTTCCCGCTCATCGTGACGTTCGTGTAGGCATTCGGGAACAGCGAGGTCGGCGCCGGTGAACCGATCCGCACACCGTGCCGTACGCCGTTCCACCCGCCGCCGCCGATCAGCGTGTTACCGGTGATGGTCGCGGACTCGAGCGGCTGACCGGTGTCGCCGAAGATGCTGACCTCCAGCGCGCTGTTCGACGAGACGGTGTTGACCAGGTTGTCCCGGACCTCGACGTCCTTGCCGCCGGCGATCCGGATGCCGTTGGCCCAGTACGGCGCGACCGCGGTGTTGTTCAGGATCTTCGTCCCCACCATCTGGCCGTTGGTCCCGGTCGCACCGGCATCGGAGTACGTCGCGAACGCGTCGTCGCCGGTGCCGCGCGCGAAGCTGTTCTTGATGGTCAGGTTGTGCCCGAGCTTGTCCGGGTTCGGGGTGTTGCTGTTGTTCGCGTTGAACCCGTCGCCGTAGCTGTCCGCCGTACGGCTGTTCTGCAGGACGCCGTTGGTGCCGGACAGCCAGTTGGCGTCGGTGTGCCGGGTCCAGACGTGGTCGATCAGCCAGCCGCCGGCGCCGCTCGCGTTGAAGCCGTAGTCATCACCGCCCGCTCCGCCGATACCGCGGTACGTCGCGTTGGAGTCGACCTGCAGATCGGAGACCGTGGTGCCTGAGCCCACCAGGATCTGCGACCGCCAACTGCTCGGCGGGGGCGAGAGCGGCACGCGGCGATAGATCGTCGTGTGCCACATGCCGGCGCCCTGGACCTTCACGCCGGTGAAGTTCAGCGGCGTCGGAGCGACGCTGTTGGTCAGGTACTTGCCGGCTGGGATCCAGACCGTTTTGCCTTGCGCCTTCGCGTCGTTCACCGCGTTCTGGATCGCGACCGTCGAGTCCTTGGCGAACGTCGGGTCCGCGCCGTACGAGACGACCGACAACGAGTTGGCCGGCTGGGCGAGCGCGCCCGGGGCGTTCTCCAGGTCGACCGAGTCCAGGTCGTACGCCGGCGCCGTACTGGAACTGTCCTTGCGGAACATGATCGTGCTGCCCGGTGCGATGGCGGCGCCGCTGACCCAGACCGGGAACTCGTTGTAGAAGTGGAACGCCCGGCCGCCGCCGTTCGGGTCGTCGGGGGTGGTGGTCGAGTTCTGGTAGTTCCAGGACTGCGTCGAGCTCAACGTGATGTTCTGGCGGAAGACGCCGTTCACGTACAGGGCGATCGGTGCGGTGATGCCGCCACCGGTCGCGGTGTCGGGAAGCGAGGAGCGGACGACGAGGGTGTTCGCGGGCTTGCCGGTGGTGTTCCGCAACGTGACGGAGGAGCCGGCGGTCGTGAGCTCGGTCAGGGCGTAGCCGGAGGCCTCGAGTTCGAGGGTCGCGGTGCTGGGGACCGTCGTACCTGGCGTGATCTTGCGGATCGTCGCGCCGCCGGCGAGCGTGCCGCTCTCGGCTTCGAGGGTGGTGAACGGAAGGGTGGCACCGGCGGCCTGGATCTTCTTCGGTGCGGCGGTTGCGGAGGTTTGGCTGCCGACGACGCCTGTCAGGAGCAGGGCGGCGCAGAGCAGGTACGGCGTGGTGCGGGGCGGATGCATCGACTCACCTACCGATTTAGTATATTAATTGGGCTTCGTATGTTAACGAGAGGTTGACCGGTGAGCCAGAGGTCGCCGCTGTATCAGCAGATCAAGCAGGCCTTGCGCGCGGAGATCGACGCCGGCCGCTTCGATCCGGCGGCGCCGTTCGTCACCCAGCGCGAGGTGTGCGAGCGGTTCGGGGTCAGCTCGATCACCGCCGTACGTGCCCTGAACGACCTTGTCGCCGAGGGCGTTCTGGTACGGCGTCGTGGGCTCGGAACGTTCGTTGCGCCGTCGCGAGCACGGCTGTCCCGGTCCGGTGTGATCGCCTGCATCGTCAACGGGTTGCACGGCCTGCGCGGCGCGCACGTAGGGAACATCCTGGGCTCGGCCGAGGAGGTCTGCGCGGACCGTGGGTATCAACTCGTCCTGCAGAACTCGGCCGAGTCGACCCAGCGCGAGGAAGGTGCATTGCGCCGTGCGCTCGACAACCGCGTCGACGGAATCCTGCTGTATCCGGTGCAGGGGCGCGCGCACCCGGAGGCGTTCGCGGAGGTCAGCCGGCGGGGCGTGCCGCTGGTGATGATCGACCGCTACCGGCCCGACGTACCGAGTGATGCGGTAGTGGCTGACAACGCCGACGTCGGGCTGCGGCTGACCGAGCAACTGATCGCGATGGGGCATCAGCGCATCGCGGCGCTCTGGGGCGAGACCGAATGCACCAGCGTCACCGACCGGCAGGCCGGTCACCGGCAGGCGCTCCGGGCGGCGGGCCTGCCGATCCGTCCTGATCTTGCGGTACTTCGGCCGTACGAACCTCTGGACGAGAAGCACCGGCTGGCGTTGCTCAGTGGTCTGTTGAGGTCGTCGGAGCCGCCGACTGTCCTGCTCTGCGCCAACGGGTATGTGCTGGCGATGGTCGCGCACGACCTGTCCGTGCTCGGACTCCGGATCCCCGACGACATCCAGCTGGCGTGCATGGACGACTCCGGTCCGTTCGAGACCATTCCGCTGGCCGCCGAGGCGGTGCTGCCCTCCGCGGACCTCGGCCGGCAGGCGACCGAACTCCTCATCGAGCGCGTCACCCAGTCGGTGGTCACCCCGCCGCGGCAGATCGTCCTCCCCATCGGTCTGCGTGAGCGCGTCCGATAGTTGATACCTCAGTTGCTGCTGGGGTAACCAATTCCCGGTGAAGCCTGTTGTGGGGGTGTAGACGCACTCTCGAACGACGACCACGATGGTTTGCCGGGAGGTGAGGACCGTGACCGTTGTCGGCCCGCTGGATGCGATGTTCCTGGGTGGGGAGTCGCGGGAGCAGCCGATGCATGTCGGTGGGCTGATGTTGTTCGAGCTGCCGGAAGGGGCCGGGCGGGACCACGTGTTCCCGGAGTCCTCGCGGGACTTCGTGTCGCGGCTGTACCACGAGATGGTCGGAGCCGCCGAGGTGAATCCGGTGTTCGCACGCCGGGTGCGGAACCGGCCGGTGGACCTTGGCTACTGGTCCTGGGAACAGGACGACGAGATCGACCTGGAGTACCACGTCCGGCTGTCCGCGCTGCCGCGTCCCGGGCGGTACCGCGAGTTGTTCGAGCTCACCAGCCGCCTGCACGGGACGCTCCTCGACCGGCACCGCCCGCTGTGGGAGATGCACCTGATCGAAGGCGTCGAAGGCCGCCGGTTCGCGATCTACAGCAAGATCCACCACTCGATGATCGACGGCGTCACCGCGCTGCGCTGGATGCAGGACACCCTCACCACCGACCCGACCCGTACCGGTATGCCGGCCACGTACGCGCTGCCGCCGAAGGCCGCCGCGCCGCGCCCGGAGACCGGTTGGCTGCCGGCCATGGCCAAGGTGCCAGGCGACGCGCTGAAGACGCTGGCCGGCCTCGCGGGCCTCCCACTGGCCGGCGTGAAGAGCCTGCTGCACTCGACGATGCCGTTCCAGGCGCCGCGGACGATCTTCAACCAGCCGGTCACCGGCGCACGGCGGTTCGCGGCGCAGTCGTGGCCGATCGAACGGCTGGAGAAGGTCCGGGCGATCACCGGCGCGACGCTCAACGACGTACTGCTGGCGATGTGTTCAGGGGCCCTGCGCAACTATCTGCTCGAACTGGACGCGTTGCCGGACAAGGCGCTGACCGCGATGGTGCCGGTCTCGTTGCGTACGTCGGGCGACGCGCCCGGAGGCGGGAACTCACTCGCCACGCTGATCGCCGACCTGGCCACCGACCAGGCGGATCCCGAGCGCCGGATCCGCCGGATCATGGCGTCGACCGCCCACGGAAAACGTGTTCTGTCCGACCTCAGCCCGCTGCAGAACCTGATCGTCGGCGCCCTCGGCTTCGGCGTCGCCGGCCCCGCCGCGGTCCTTCCGGGCGTCGCCGCTCACACGACACCGCCGTACAACGTGGTCATCTCGAACGTGCCCGGCCCCGCCGAGAGCCCGCTCTACTGGAACCGCTCCCGCCTGCTCGGTCTCTACCCCGCGAGCATCGTCCTCAACGGCCAGGCTCTGAACATCAGCGTCACCAGCTACGCCCACGAACTCCACTTCGGCCTGATCGGCTGCCGCCGCACCGTCCCGCACCTGCAACGCATGCTCGGCCACCTCGAGACGTCCCTGACGGAGCTCGAGAGTATCTACTAGAGGCGAACGATCCCGTTCGGCGTGGTGAAGACGGCGGCGACCAGGCCGGGCTGGCCGTTCGGGCCGACCCAGGCGACGTCGAGGTCGTCGAGAAGGTGATCCGCGGGGTGACCGATCCAGTCGGTGACCCGGCTCGGGTCGCCGGCGATCTCCAGACCGGACAGCTTGATGTCCTTGCCGCCGATCGACGGGTGCTCGGCGAGGTCGTCCCAGTGGATGAAGAACGGTAGCTGCGGGTCCGCGATCAGGCCCTTCACACCGATCTGCCGCCAGGTGAGGTTCAGCCCATCGGGGCGGTGCCGGTTGCCGGGGACCGCCTGCCGGCCGAGGCGCTTCTCCATCCGCTCCATGTCGCGGACCGCCACCACCCAGCCCAGCCAGCCGCCGCCGAGCTCCTTGCGGGCCCGGACCGCCTGACCGAACGGCGCCTTGTCGGACGCCGGGTGGTCGAGCACGTCGACCACCTCGATGTAGCGGTCGTTCTCCAGCGGCAGGATGTGGTTCACGGTGCCGAACCGCGGGTGCACCCCGCCGTCCACGAATTCAGCTCCGAGCAGCGTGGACAACCGCTCGACAGTGGCCGCATAGCCATCGGGCCCGGCCGCGTACGACAGATGATCCAGACGCATGGCAGTCATTCTTGCCCCCCGCACCGACAAATGCGGCGGAGGGGGTGTCGTCAGCTCACTTCGACGCGGGATGCGGCAGCAACGGCCGCGCTGCCTCCAGGCGCTGACGGCACAGATCGGCGAGTACGTCGTACGCCTTGAGACCCATCAGCGTCTGCAGTTCGACCTTGCTCGACTCGAACACCGGCTCGACCGCGATATGCGCCTCGGTGTTACCCGTGCAGTACCAGTCCAGGTCGTGCCCGCCCGGTCCCCAGCCGCGCCGGTCGTACTCCCCGATCCCGACCTCGGTGTACGACGTACCGTCCGGGCGCTCCACCTCGCGGAAGGTCCGCCGGATCGGCAACTGCCAGCAGACGTCCGGCTTGGTCTCGACGAAATGTACGCCGCGCTTCAACGCCAGCCCGTGCAGCGCGCACCCGGCGCCGCCCTCGAACCCCGGCCGGTTCAGGAAGATGCACGCACCCTCCCAGACCCGGGTCTTGCGCTCGCCCTCGTCGTCGGTCTCGACCCAGCCGTTGCTGCGGCCTTCCTTGCGGAACTGCCACTCGTCCTTGCCGAGCTCCTTGGCGTACTTCTTCACCCGCTTCTCGTCGTCGGCGTCGGAGAAGTGCGCACCGAGGGTGCAGCAGCCGTCGTTCGGGCGGCCCTTGTAGATCCCCTGGCAGCCACCGCCGAAGATGCAGGTCCAGTTGGACGTCAGCCAGGTCAGGTCGCAGCGGAAGACCTGGTCGGGGTCGGCGGGGTCGGTGAACTCGACCCAGGCACGGGGGAAATCGAGAGAAACCTCAGGCACCTGGAAAGCGTACGCGCAGGACCCGTCGATCTGTGAACGAAGACTCCGGAACGCGCTCGTACTCCGGTTGTCCAGTAGCGTGAGGGTATGCGGCTCGGCGTACTCGACGTGGGATCCAACACTGTCCATCTGCTCGTGGTGGACGCGCATCGCGGTGCCGCGCCGCTTCCGGCGTACTCGCACAAGATCGAGCTGCGACTGGCCGAGCACCTGGACAAGGACGGCAAGATCGACCAGTCCGGTGCCGACGGGCTGGTCGCGTTCACCAAGCAGGCGGTCGAGCTGGCCGAGGACAAGGGCTGTGAGTCGGTGCTCGCATTCGCCACCTCGGCGCTCCGCGAGGCGCCGAACGGCGAGAAGGTGCTGAGTCGGGTCCGGAACGAGACCGGCGTGGACCTCGAGGTGCTGAGCGGCGAGGACGAGGCCCGGCTGACCTTCCTCGCGGTACGGCGATGGTTCGGCTGGTCCTCCGGGCGCCTGGCGGTGTTCGACATCGGCGGCGGCTCGCTGGAGATCGCGGCCGGGTCGGACGAGCAGCCGACCGTGGCGGAGTCCGTCCAGCTCGGCGCGGGCCGGCTGACCCGCGAGGGACTGACCGCGGACCCGCCGGACAAGGACGAGGTCCGGGCGCTGCGTCGCCGGATCCGGATGGAGCTGGCCGCGGTCGCCGGTCCGGTCCTGCGGGCCGGTAAGCCGCAGCGTTCGGTTGCCACCAGCAAGACCTTCCGTTCACTGGCCCGGATCGCCGGCGCCGCGCCCTCCGCCGACGGACCGTACGTGCCGCGCACGCTGAACCGGGCCGACCTGAACGAGTGGATCCCGAAGCTGACCAAGATGACGGCCGCCGAGCGGGCCGCGCTGCCCGGCGTCTCGGCCGGTCGCGCGTCCCAGCTGACTGCCGGCGCCCTGGTCGCCGACGCCGTGATGGACCTCTTCGACCTGCCCGCGCTCGAGGTCTGCCCGTGGGCCCTGCGCGAAGGCGTCATCCTGTCCCGGCTCGACCAGCTCCAGCCCCGATGAACCCCCGTACGACCGCGAAGATCGGCCTGTCCACCGCCTCCGTCTATCCCGAGTCCACGGCGAGCGGCTTCGAGCTGGCCGCCCGGCTCGGGTACGACGGCGTCGAGGTGATGATCGGCATCGATCCGCTGAGCACCCAGATCGACGCGATCAAGCGGCTGATCGACTACCACCAGCTGCCGGTGCTCGCGATCCACGCCCCGACCCTGCTGATCATGCAGCGCGTCTGGGGGACCGACCCGTGGAGCAAGCTCGAGCGCAGCGCCGAGGCCGCGAAAGAGCTCGGCGCCGACGTGGTCGTCGTACACCCGCCGTTCCGCTGGCAGCGGGACTACGCGCGCGGGTTCGTCGAGGGGATCGCCCAGCTAGAGGCCCAGACGGGCGTGACGCTCGCGGTGGAGAACATGTACCCGTGGCGCGCGCCCGGCCGCGACCTGCAGGCGTACGCGCCGAGCTGGGACCCGACCGAGCAGGAGTACGCGCACACCACCCTCGACCTGTCGCACGCGTCCACCGCCGAGCAGGACTGTGTCGAGCTGGCCGCGACGATGGGCAACAGCCTGACCCACGTGCACCTGACCGACGGCACCGGCTCCGCGAAGGACGAGCACCTGGTCCCGGGGCGCGGCACGCAACGCGCCGCGGACCTGCTGACCGTCCTCGCGCAGCAGGACTTCCGCGGGCACATCATCATCGAGATCAACACCCGCCGCGCGACCAGCCGCTCCGAGCGTGAGGTCGACCTGGTCGAGTCGCTGGAGTTCACCCGCAAGCACTTCGTCCGACCTGGAGCCTCCCGGTCCCGACGGACGCCGTTCGCGGTCACCCCGGACGGTGAGATCTCGGAGCTGACCCAGTGACAGCTACCGGCCGTACGCCGGGACGCCGCCCAGGGGGACCGGATACCCGGGGCGAGATCGTGAAGTCGGCTCGGGAATCCTTTGCGGACAAGGGATTCGCGGCCACCTCGATCCGCGCCGTCGCACGGCACGCCGGGGTCGACGCGGCGCTCGTGCACCACTACTTCGACAGCAAGGACGAGCTGTTCATCGAGGCGATGGCGATCCCGGTCGACCCGCGCCGGATCGCCGCGCAGATCGTCGACGGGCCCTTGGACGAGATCGGGCGCCGGATCGCCACCGTGTTCCTCGGCGTCTGGGAGTCGCCGGACGGGCAGCAGCGGATGAAGGCGCTGTTCCGCAGCGTCGTCACCAGCGACGAGGTGGCGCGGATGATGCGCGAAGGCATCACCCAGATGATCATCCAGCCCATCTCCCAGGTGCTCGACGTACCCGATGCGCAACTGCGGGTCGGCCTGGTCGCCACGCAACTGGTCGGCGCCGCGATCGTCCGGTACCTGGTCGGGCTCGAACCGGTCGCGTCCATGGACATCGAGACGCTGATCGACCGATTGGCGCCGGTTCTCCAGCTGCACCTGACCGGTTGATGGAGATCCCGACCGACGGCGAGATCCTCGCGCTGCACCGGGAGTACGCGCCGAGCCGAGAGGCTTTCGAGCTCGTCCATGAGCACTGCCGTCTGGTGTGCTCGATCGCCGAACAGTTCTTCGCCGGCGTGGACCTCGACACCGACCTGGTACGTGCGGGCGCGCTGCTCCACGACATCGGCGTGTACCGCCTGGAGTCGACGGCGTACGTGCGGCACGGCGTACTGGGGCACTCGTTGCTGTCGTCCCTCGGGTTCCCGGTCGAGTTGTGCCGGTTCGCGTCGTGTCACACCGGTGTCGGGATCACGCGCGACGACGTGGTGCGCCAGTCGCTGCCGATCCCAGTCGACGACTACCTCCCGCGGACGCCGGAGGAGGAACTGGTCCTGTACGCCGACAAGTTCCACAGCAAGCGACGGCCACCGGTGTTCCTGACCGGCGACACGTACGCCGCGGAGGTCGCGCGCTTCGGCACAGACAAGGTGGCGCGGTTCGCCGCCCTCCGGTCCCGCTACGGCGACCCGTCACTGGCCGCGCTGAGCAAGACCACCGGCTACTGCATCGTCTAACGACAGGAGGTAGTGCCTCCACGGTGGAGCATGCCCGCGGGGTGTCGTCGTGAATGGGCCGAAATCGCGGACTACCTCCTGTCGTTGGCTGTTGCCAAGGTCCGTCGTGCGCGCTAAATTCATCACATGATGAAAACCGCGGTGAGCTGCCGTGACGTCGTCGTGGTGCGCGGCGACCGGGAGGTGCTGCACGGGGTCGGGTTCGACCTCCGGGCCGGGTCGGTGACCGGGCTGCTCGGGCCGTCCGGCTGTGGCAAGACGACGCTGATCCGCGCGATCGTCGGCCTGCAGGCGCGGGTGACCGGCGACGTGTCGGTCCTCGGGCTGCCGGCCGGTGCGCCGAAGCTGCGCGGCCGGATCGGGTACGTGACGCAGGAGCCCAGTGTGTACGGCGATCTGACCGTCACCGAGAACCTACGCTTCTTCGCGGCGGTCCTCGGAGTCCCGTCGTCCGATGTAGAGCGGGTCGTCGAGGCGGTCGATCTCACGTCGCACGCGGACGCCCGGGTCGACCAGCTGTCCGGCGGTCAGAAATCGCGCGCCTCGCTGGCCGCCGCACTGCTCGGCAGCCCGGAGCTTCTGGTGTTGGACGAACCAACGGTCGGCCTGGATCCCGTGCTGCGCCGCGATCTCTGGAACCTCTTCCACCAACTCGCCGACGCCGGCGCGACGCTGCTCGTGTCGAGCCACGTCATGGACGAGGCCTCGCGGTGCGACCGTCTCCTCCTGATGCGGGACGGCGAACTGCTCGCCGACGACACCCCTCAGGACCTGCTCCTGTCGGCGGGGACCAGCGACATCGAGCAAGCGTTCCTCACCCTGATCGACCGGAAGGCTGGTGCGCGATGACGCCGCGTGTGACGTTTGCCGTAGCCGCCCGAGTTCTTGCCCAGCTGCGGCGGGACCACCGGACGGTGGCGATGCTGATCGTGCTGCCGGCGTTGCTGGTCAGCCTGATGTGGTGGATGTTCACCGACTCCCCGATGGTCTTCGACCGCGTCGGCGGTCCGCTGCTCGCGGTGTTCCCGTCGATCATCATGTTCGTCGTCACGTCGGTCGCGACGTTGCGCGAACGGTCGAGCGGGACGCTCTCGCGGCTGTTTACGATGCCGATGGGGAAGCTGGACTTCCTGCTCGGGTACGCGCTTGCGTTCGCACTAATCGCCGTCGTCCAGGCGCTCGTCGTGGTCTCGATCGCCTTGTATCTCTTGGATCTGAACATCCAGGGCGCCGCCTGGCAGCTCGGCGTGGTCGCGGTTCTGGACGGGGTGCTCGGTACGGCGCTGGGCTTGTTCGCGAGCGCCTTCGCGGCGACCGAGTTCCAGGCCGTGCAGATGATGCCGGCCGTGATGATCCCGCAGATCCTGCTGTGCGGCCTACTGGTCCCACGCGATCAACTACCCACAGTCCTCCACGCCCTGAGCGACGTACTGCCACTGTCCTACGCAGTAGACGCCGTCCTAGGAGTTGCCAAAGGCAACGGCTTCACCACCGGCACAGGCACCGACACACTGGTCGTCCTCGCCTTCATCCTCGCGGCGTTAGGACTGGGCGCGGCGACGCTCAAACGCCGTACCGCTTGAGACTCAGCCCAGTCCGGGGCTGGGACATCCGTTGCTCGGCAATGCGCAGCACCCTACTGATCGCCGAGGTCAAAGCCGCAGGAGCCGCGTGGGGCCGAACCACAGTCCGTCAGCCGGATTCCTCAGAACGGCGTACCGCCTGAGGAATCCGGCGCGCGCCGGGGCTTTACTCGCCGAAGAGCCAATCGGTTTTTGCTGGTGGGGACCACCGGTAGTAGGTGGGGTCGGCGAAGGGGCGATCCGATCGTCCGGACCGCGCCGTCGGCGTACACATTCGGTACGACGCTCCGCGCGCCGTCACCGCTACTGGATGACCTTGACGATCTTTCCGGCGCGGTCGTACGCCGCGATCTTCGCCCGCTCCTTCAACTTGTAATTGTTCGAGGTCCGCCAGGTGAAGGCGAACCAGCCGCCTTCGCCGACCGGCACCTGGTAGACCGGTCCGGTTCCGATCCGCATTCGGACCGTCGTGGCGGCCTTCGAGGCGACCCGGCCCCAGCCGATCGCCTCCCAGCCGGTGCAGATCTGGCCCGTGCAGCCTTGGCCGCGACCGCTGCCGCCGGCGGCCGAGTACATGGCGGAGCGGGCCGACTTGTCGGCCGGGTTCAGAACCGGGTCGTCGCCGCCGAGCTTGGTCAACGTCGCGAACGTCGTGGTGCGTTCGAAGTAGCCCATGGCCCCCTTCTCCGCGGTCAGTTCGCACTCGGCGACCTTCTGGCCGGTGGGCGAGATCGCAACCAGGGCGGCTCGGCCTGCCGTCTTCGACTCGTCGACCGCCACGACCTGCCAGCCGGTCAGGTCGACCCAGGCCAGCACCGAACAGTTCCGGAGCTTGTCCGCGGTGCTCTTCGGTAGCGGGTCCTTTGCGGCTGCTACGACCAGCTCGGCCGATGGCTTGTCGCCACCGGGGATGATGCAGTCGGTGCCGTCCGCGCCCATCTTGAACTCGTACATCGCGAGATGCCCCGACCTCGCCGTACCTGTGCCCTGGAGCTTTCGCGTCTCCTTCGGGTTCCGCAGGGCGCAGCGGCGCTCGGCTTCCTCGTGCGTGATCCGCTGGTCCGCGGACTCCTCGCCGCGCGGCACACCCGGCACCGGACTGAACTGCTCCGGCGGGTTGCTCGCGACGCCAGGTTGGCTGTCGGCCGAGCTCAGGTTCGGCAGCAGGCTCGCGCCGATCGCGATTACCGCGACACCCGCTACCGCCCCGCTCGCGCCGATCAGTTTGCGGCGCCGCCTGCCGCGACGGCCGCGCTCCAGCAGCCGGCGGGTGTCCAGCGGGTCCATCGCCTCCGACTCGGCGAGTCGGTGGAGTTCGGCGCTGACCTCTCGTACGTCTTCCATCTCGTTCTCCTTCACAGCGCCCGGCTCGTCCGCCGCTGGTCGATGGCTCGTCGGAGAGTGTCGAGACCACGTGCCGCCTGGCTCTTCACGGTTCCCGTGGAACAGCCGAGGATCTCCGCGGTCTGCTCGACGGACAGGTCCTCGTAGTACCGCAGTACGACGCACGCCCGTTGCCGAGGCCCGAGCGACTGAAGCGCCGCCAGTACCTCGTCCCGGTCGGCATGCCCCGCCGCGAAGTCGTCGTACCCGACCTCATCCGGTACGTCGGCGGTCATCACCTCCCGCCGCCACGGCCGCCGTTTCCCGTCGTACGCCGCGTTGACGACCATCCGGCGTGCGTAGGCGAACGGGTTACTCACCCGCCGTACCTTCGGCCAGGCCAGGTACAGCTTGTACAGCGCGTCCTGGACGACGTCGTCGGCCCGGTGCCGATCGCCCGACACCAGAAACGCGGTCCGCCGCAGAGCCCCCTCCGCCCCTTCGACGAACTCGACGAATTCCCGGTCCCGCTCAACCATCCGAGCCTCCACTCTCCATCTCCCCCTCAAGACGAAAAGCCCGACGCCCGAGGTTGCACCTGTCAGCCGGAGAGGTGGGTGACGTTGTGCCAGGCGGGGTCGGGGGTGGTGGTGAGGGTGACTTTGCCGTGGGGCCAGCCGGTGGTGGCGGCTTGGAGTTGGGCGTCGGCGGGGGTGGTGCCGTCGGTGTAGTAGTGCAGGATGCGGGTGCCGGCGGAGGTCTCGTGGGCGAGGAGGTTGCCGGAGCCGCCGAGCCGGTCGGTGAGGTGGTCCTCGAACGCGCGGAGCTCGTCGAGCATCTCGGACTCGGGAAGACCGTCGTCACGCACCACGGGATAGCTGATCGACACGGCGACATGCGTGTCGAGGTGCGGCCGCCGGATCGAGCGCAACGGGTACTCGGCCGTCGCGATCACCCGCTGACCGTCGCGCGTACCCTCCAACATCTTCCACGCCGGACTGCCGTCCTCGAGCGTGTGCTCGGCAGCAAACCCAGCCACCGCAGGCAACAACTCCATCACCGGTACGGCGTCGTCGGGCGCCGCCGGTAGCGTGTCGATCGCGCCGACCCACGTCTCCACCATCTCCTCGCCGAGCACCAGATCGAGGATCAGGAACGTCACCCGCCGCTGCACGTCCACCGACAGCGACGAGAAGACAGGATGGTGTACGCCGACGTGCACCGACGCCGAATCCGGTTCGATCGACACCACGGACTCGTCGACCGCGACCGGCGGGAGCCCCTCGAACTGGATCGTCACCGCGGGCCCGGGCCGGCGCAGGTCGGCGTACTCCCAGGTCTGGTCGGACGGCGGGGCAGCGCGTAACCAGCGGCGAGCGACCGCGCGCTGCGCCGGATTGCCGGCGGCTGTGACGATCAGCACATGCTGAGCGTGCAGGCCGGGGCCGAGCTCCCACTCCAGATCCCGGTGGATGCGGGCGACCCGCTCGTTCAGTTCCACGTTCGCATCGGTCGGCTCCCGGCGGGCGACGGCGTCCGCGACGCTCGCTGCACCGGCGCTGGACCACCAGGACCAGAACGCGCCGATCGGGTCGGCCTCCACGGCCTTCCGGCGGCGACGCTTGAAGATGGGCATGGCCGCATCTTCCACCAAGCAGGGGTGCGACCATCGAACGAGTAACCCTGGGTTGAGGAGGAACACATCGTGCTTCGGCGAGTTCTGCTGGGCGTGTCCCGCAGCCCCCAGATCAAGAAGGCTGTGTCGTCACTGCCTGTGTCCAGTGGCATCGTCGCCCGGTTCGTGGCCGGTGAGACCGCTCCGGAGGCCGTGCTGGCCACCGAGAAACTTGTCAGCAACGGATTGAACGTCACCCTCGACCACCTCGGCGAGGACGTGACCGATCTGGCTGCGGCGGGCGCGACCGCCAACGCGTACCTGGACCTGCTGAGGAAGCTCTCCGCGGCCGGCCTGACGAAGCACGCCGAGGTCTCGGTGAAGCTGTCCGCCGTCGGCCAGGCGCTCGCGGGCGACGGCGAGAAGATCGCGCTGGAGAACGCGCGGACCATCTGCCTCGCGGCCCGCAACGCCGGTACGACGGTGACGCTGGACATGGAGGACCACACCATGACCGACTCCACGCTGGGGATCCTCCGCGAGCTGCGCCAGGACTTCCCGGAGACGGGTGCGGTCCTGCAGGCGTACCTGCGCCGTACCGAGGCCGACTGCCGCGACCTCGCGTACGCCGGGTCCCGCGTCCGCCTGTGCAAGGGCGCGTACAAGGAGCCCGAGTCGGTCGCGTTCCAGGAGAAGCGCCAGGTCGACAAGGGCTACGTCCGCGCGATGAAGGTCCTGATGAACGGCGACGGCTACCCGATGATCGCGACGCACGACCCGCGGCTGATCTCGATCGCGGGCGCGCTGGCCGACCGCGCGCACCGCAAACCGGGCAGCTACGAGTACCAGATGCTGTACGGCATCCGCCCCGAGGAGCAGCTCCGCCTGGCCGGCCTTGGCCACACGGTCCGCATCTACATCCCGTACGGCGAGGACTGGTACGGCTACCTGGTACGCCGCCTCGCCGAGCGCCCCGCCAACCTGCAGTTCTTCGCCCGCTCGTTGATCAGCAAGAAGTAATCAGCACGCATAGCCGTACTGCGTGCCGTACCAAGCGCTCCAGCCCGTGAAGTTGCGGGTGTCGCCGTCCTTGAGCTCGTACATCTCCCAGCGGACGCACTTGCCTTCGATGTGGTCGTAGTTGCACTTGCCCCAGCCCTGAGCGGACGGGAGCGCCTGGCAGTACCGGTCCTTGCCGTAGTTGGTCTGTACGTGCACCACGGCCGCCCAGCCGTTGGCGATGCCGTCGACAACCCACTGGTCGTCACCGACCCACTGGTAGCAGGTGGCGCCGATCTCGTAGCCGTAGAGGATGCAGTGGTCGACGGGCGCTGTGTAGGAAAAGCCTGCTGTCGACATCGTCGCGGGGGCGACCGCGCTGGCCATGGTCGGATTGGTCAGCGTCCCGTTGACGCCGTCATCGGTGTCCGTGTCGGCGTCGGCGGCCTGCAGCACGGCGGCTGCTCCACGGGTGATCGTGGCTTGTGCGGCGGTGGCTTGGGTAAGGCCACTGATCAGCAGGAGCGCGGCAGCAGGGACGGCGAGAGCGCGCGGCATACGCATGGACGGGTCCTTCTCTCGGGGCGGAGGGGCGGGAGAGGAGAGCCTATGTCCCGGTACCTGGGCAGCGGGACCGGGATCTGGGCAGTTCGTCGTTAGTCTGTGGGCATGAGTACAAAGGTGGCCGTTCTCGGGGCCGGAGTGATGGGGGAGACGTTGTTGTCCGGGCTGATTCGGGCCGGGCGGCGACCGGAGGACCTCCTGATCACCGAGCGCCGGGAGGAACGTGCCGCCGAACTGCGCGAGCGGTACGGCGTCGACGTCGTGTCCAATGTGGACGCGGCGAAGCAGGCGGACACGCTCGTCCTGGTCGTGAAGCCGCAGGACATGCCGGATCTGCTCGCCGAGATCGCCCCGGCCGTGCAGCCGACCCAGACCGTGATCTCCCTGGCGGCCGGTATCACCACCGGCTTCGTCGAGTCGCGGCTGCCGGAAGGCGTTGCCGTCGTACGCGTCATGCCAAACACCCCCGCCCTCGTCGACGAGGGGATGGCGGCGATCTCCCGCGGCGCGCACTGCGACGAGAGCCACCTTGAGCTGGCCGAGAGCCTGCTCGCCGCGACCGGTCGCGTGATCCGGGTGCCGGAGAAGCAGCAGGACGCGGTGACCGCGGTCTCCGGCTCCGGGCCGGCGTACATCTTCTTCGTCGTCGAGTCGATGATCGAGGCCGGCGTCCACATGGGCCTGCCGCGCAGTACGGCGACCGAACTCGTCGTACAGACAGTGGTCGGATCCGCGAAGCTGCTGCGCGAGACCGGCGAACACCCGACCGTACTGCGGGAGCGCGTGACGTCCCCGGGCGGTACGACGGCTGCCGCGGTCCGCGAGCTCGAGGACCACAAGGTCCGCGCCGCGTTCCTGTCCGCGATCGAGGCCGCCCGCAACCGTTCGCGCGATCTGGCTGCCGAATAACACCTGTCGCGTGGGTGGCGTTATGGTTGGGCGCCGAGGTTTCCTGCCATGTTCGAGGGATATGAGTTCGCCCATGGGTAACGGTTCGGTCGAGCCGGCGACGACGCCTGCGCAGGATGAGGATCGGCCTGCGCACCATCAGGAACGGCCCGCACAGCTTCAGGAACGCGAGGTGCCGCCGCTTCCGTGGCGAGTGCCGCTGGATCCGGCGCCGTGGTGGGCATGGGCGCTGTTCGTGCTGCCGTTCGTCGTCGTACCGGCGTTGAACTCGTGGCTCTGGATGGGTGCCCGCGACATGCTCGCGGTCGGTCTGCTGACGATCATCGGAGCGTCGGTCGTCCGCGTCGCCGGCGGCGTCGTGCTCTACCGCGTCGAGTTGTTCCCGAGCGGCCTGAAGGCTCGCACCAGCATGCTGATCCGCAGCCTCGCCTGGCAGGACGTCGGCAAGATCGAGGTCGGCGACGACAACGTCGTACTCACCCGCGGCCCGGACGAGCACGAGATCAACGGCATCCCGAAGGACCGCACCGCCGAGGTCGCCGCGGTGATGGAGGTCCTGCGCGAGCAGTCCCTCGAGGTCAAGGTCCAGCGCCACCGCCCGCGCCCCGGCATCGGCACCCTCCTCGTCCTGCTCTACGTCGTCGTCTCGATCGGCGCCTTCCTGCTCCGCTGGCACATCGTCATCTGAGTCACTTGGCGGCCCACGGGCCTTCACCGCTCACCCGCTCCACGGTCACCCGGGCGATCACCCCGGTGTCCCAGATCCCCTCGCCGAACGGGAACTCCGGCAGACCCAGGTAGCGCTGCGTCTCGCGATCCATCAAGGCCTTGTACTCGCGCGGAATCCCCGGCCCGTCGAGTTTCGCCGTACCGCGCAGCACCAGGTACTGCGTGATCCCGCGCGAGCTCACCTGGTCGTCCTGGATCAGCAGCGTCACCCGCGGATCGCGGAACAGGTTGCGGGTCTTGCGGTGCGGCGCCTGGATCCCGATCAGGATGTCGTCGGCGTCGCGTTCGACCCACACGAGCGAGGCCTGCGGCGAGCCGTCCGGGTCGACGGTGACGATCGTGACGTTCTTCGGCTCTTCGAAGAGCCGCTGCGCGCTGTCCGGAATTGTGCTCATGTCACGGAACGCTAGGTACTGCCGTGGGAACCACTGGGTACCCTGGCGCTGTGTACGGTGTGGAACCTGGTGACGTCTTTCTCGCCGATTGCCCGGCCCGGCTCGCGGTCGAGGTGATCGCGGACAAGTGGGCCGTCGTCGTCCTGTGGGGCCTCAACGACCACGCCCGCAGGCACTCTGAGCTGATCGAACTGATCGGCGGGATCTCGAAGAAGGTCCTCACCCAGACCCTTCGCCGGCTGCAAGCGAACGGCCTGGTCACGCGGACCGACCACGGCGGTGTCCCGCCCCGCGTCGAGTACGCCCTGACCGACCTCGGCCGCACCCTGATGGGCCCGGTCCGGATGCTCACGGAATGGGCAGAACAGAACGGAGACGCAATCCTCGCCGCCCAAGAGTCCCCGTAACCCCCACCTGATCCTCCACGGCCCACCGCGGCCACCCACCGCCGAACACGTCCCCGCCGCGTCTCGGGGACAGGCCGAGTGGACATGACTTGGGGAGGATCTTGTCCCGATTTGAGCAGGCGATCCTCCCCAGATCCGGCTCCTGGGGCGCCCGGCCGGCGGAACAGGACGGTACGTCGGGGCGGGCGAACGTAGGGTCGTGTCATGGACTTTTCTTTGTGGCCTGCGGCCTCCCGGAACTGGCAGGGCGTGCTCGAAGGTGCTGAGTACGCCGAGCGGACCGGATGGCACGGCGTGTGGATAGCCGACCATTTCATGCAGAACGGGGACGACCTGAGCATCCCGGTCAACGAGGTACTGGCGCTGATCGCGGGGATCGTCGCGCGGACCGAGCGGGTGCGGGTCGGCTCGATGGTGCTCGGGAACACGTACCGGCACCCGGCCGTGGTCGCGAACGCGGCCGCGACGATCGACCAGATGGCGAACGGGCGGTTCGTGCTCGGGATCGGCGCCGGCTGGCAGATCAACGAGCACGAGGCGTATGGCATCGAGCTGCCGCCGATCGGCTCGCGCCTCAAGCGTTTCGAGGAGGCCTGTCAGGTGATCAAGGGCCTGCTCACCCAGGAGCGGACGACGTTCGACGGCAAGTACTACCAGCTCACCGACGCGCCCTGCGAACCGAAGCCGGCGCACCTCCCGATCCTGATCGGGGCGTCCGGAGAAAAGGTTGCCCTCGGCATCGTTGCGAAGTACGCCGACGAGTGGAACCACTGGGGCCGCCCGGAGCTGGCTGCGCAGAAGGGGGAGGTCTTCGCGAAGCACTGCGAGCGGATCGGCCGCGATCCGCAGTCGGTACGGCGTTCCGCGCAGACGTTCCTGGAGGTCGTCGTACCGGGGGACACCGAGGCGCTCGAACGCAAGCAGCGCCTCGAGGACCGCGGCGCGCACGTGATCATGGGATCGGCGCAGGAGGTCCTCGACGTGGTCGCCCAATACCCAGCAGCCGGCATCGACGAACTCCTCGTCCCAGACGCATTCCTCGGCAACGGACAGCGCCGCTTCGACGCGCTCGAGCGCCTGCGCGAAGAGGTACTAGCGAAGATCTAGGGTCGCGACTACGGGCCAGTGGTCGCTGGGGAGCTGGCCGTCCGGGCGGTGGTGGGAGACGGCTGCGTCGGTCACCGTCCAGGTTGGACTCACCAGGATGTGATCGATGCGGTCGTCGTCGACCGCGCCGGTGAAGTCGTGCCAGGTCCCGCCGGCCTTGATCGGTACGGCGAGTGACAGGCCGGAGTCGACGAGGGATTTGACTGGCGGCGAGTCGGGGGTCGCGTTGAGATCGCCCATCACGATCCACGGGATCGATCCGCTGATCCAGCGCGCGATCAGCCGCGACGACTGCAGTTGCGCGACCTCGCCCGCGTGGTCGTAGTGCGTGTTGACGACGCCGATCGTCGTACCGTTGCGGTGCCGCAGCCAGACCAGGGTCGCGACCCGGGTCAGGTCGGCGTCCCACCCGATCGATCCCGGCGCTCCCGGGTCGTCGGACAGCCAGCGCGTCTCCTGCCGCTCGACGCGCCATTCGCCGGGCCGGACCAGGACGGTGGCGTGCTCACCCGCGTTCATGCCGTCGTCCCGGCCGGCGCCGGCGATCTCGTACTTCGGGAACCGCCAGCGCAGGTACTCGAGCTGGTCGGGCAACACTTCCTGCAGCCCGACCACGTCCGCGTCCAGGTGTTCGATCGCCGCCACCGCCGCCCTCCGCCGTACCGGCCAGGCGTTGTCGCCGTCGGGCGCGGAGGAGTTGCGGAGGTTGAACGTGGCGGCGCGGATCCTCATGGCGTAGATCCTGCCAAACCCATGGCCCGGGTCGCTGCCTGGAGTCGGGGAGTGCTCGCCTCGAGCGCCCGGTCCCGGCCCTGTGCGAGCAGGTTCTCGATCGCGCCCGGGTCGGTCGCGAGCCGCGCGTACTCCTTCTGCAGCGGCTCGATGACGGCCAGGACCGCGTCCGCGACGTCCTGCTTCAGTGCGCCGTACGACGCGTAGGCCTTCGCGAGCTCGACCGGATCGCCGTCGGTGCACGCCGCGAGGATCTCCAGCAGGTTGGTGACGCCCGGCTTGGCCGCCTCGTCGTGCCGGACCTCGTTGCCGGAGTCCGTCACGGCGCGCATGATCTGCCGGCGGATCACGTCCGGCGGGTCGAGCAGCCGGATCGTGCCGACCGCGTCGTCGGCGTCGGACTTGCTCATCTTCGCGGTCGGGTTCGCCAGGTCCTTCACCCGCGTCGCCAGCGCCGCCTTGTTGAGCTGCGGTACGACGAACGTCTCGCCGTACTCGCGATTGAACCGGATCGCGATGTCGCGGGCCAGCTCGACGTGCTGGTCCTGATCGCCGCCGACGGGGACCCGTTCAGCGCCGTACAGCAGGATGTCCGCGGCCATCAGGCACGGGTACGTGAACAGCGACGCCCGCGTCATCGGGCGCCCGTTGCCCTTCTCCTTGTACTGGATCATCCGGGACAGCTCACCGACGTACGACGTGCACTCGAGCAGGTACGCGAGCTGCGCGTGCGTGGGTACGTCGGACTGGACGAAGACTGTGCCTTCGGGGACACCGGCGGCGAGCATCAGCGTCGCGAACTCGCGGGTCAGCGTGGCGAGTCTTCGGGGATCGTGCCGGGTCGTCATCGCGTGCAGGTTCGCGACGAAGTAGAACCCGTCCGGGTCGGTGAACCGGCGCAGCGCGCCGAGGTGGTTGCCCAGCGTCAGACGGCCGGACGGGGTGATGCCGGAAAGCGAGGTCATGATCGTGCCCTTTCGGTGGTTGGAGGCCCCACCGAGGACATAAGAAGAGGCCGCCTCGGCGAGACGGCCTCATGGATGCGTGCGAACACGCCGGGTGGACCGCCCTAGGCGGCCCACCACAGCTGCAAGTTCGTGTTCACGTGGTCAGGATACCAGCGACTGGACGATCAGCTCGTTGCGCGCGTCCTGGCCCAGCGGCACCGTCGGGTGTACGCCGTCGCGCAGGTAGTTGGTCAGCCGGTACGGCTTGACCCAGAGCCACTCGGCCCAGCGGATGATCTTCAGGTTCGGGTACTTCTCCTGCTGGTCGTACAGCTGCATGTTGAGCCACGAGCTGTTGCGCTGGTCGGCGAGCTGCACGGCCGCGGTGACGCTCTTGCGGACGACCTGGATGTTGACCCAGTACAGGCTCCGGTTCTGGCCGACGATGCCGACCGCACGGGCGACCTCGGCCGCGAACTTCGGCGGGTCGAAGATGTCGTTGGACCCGCTCGCGATCAGGATCCGGCGCGGCAGGCCGTATGTCGACGCCCACTGCTGCAACGCGTCGACCGCACCGGAGGTGGGCCGGCTGGACCAGTTGTTGACGGCGAGCTGGGTGCCGTTGCGGTTCAGCAGCCGGATCGCCAGCGCCTTGCCGTCCTGGACGGAGATGCTGTCTCCGAACATGAAGACGCCGTTGGTGTCGCGGGTGTGCTGGATCTGCGCCGGGGTCGAGATGGCGCGCTGCGCGCCGGCCCAGGAGCCGAGCACGCCGGAACCGTACGGTCCGGTGGACGACGTGGTCGTCGCGAACTCGGTGGACTCTGCCGAGGACAGGGACGCCGTAGTGGCGGATGCGGTTTCGGTTGAGGCGGCCACGGTGGCGGCAGCCGCAGCCGCCGCTCCTACCGTGAAGATCTGCCGCCGGTTGGGTTTCATTTGCCTCACCGGAGAACTCTGGCCGCCGGCACCCGTACTCGCAAGTCCGAATCTCACTGTCCGCAGTCGGGTGACGGCACGATCGGGCCAGAAATTGCGGCTTTTCTGTCAGCGACTGCAAATTCTGTAACGCTTTGCAGTCCGCCGCCGATGAATCGACTGTTGGACCACTGGCGGGCCGGCGCGACCTGGGAGGGGTGCCGCGCCGCCCGTCTAGTTGTGCCCGGCCTCTTCCGTCAGCTGCTCGATGAGCGGTCCGGCGACCGCCATCAGCTCGTCGGGCGGTACGTCGAGACCGTCCAGCCTGACCAGGTGCCGCGAGATCACCAGTCCGAGAGTCAGTGCGCCGATCACGCCGGACCGCACCAACGCGTCGTCCCCGGGCAAGTGCGCCGCCACCTGCCGCTGCTGCGCTGTCATCGCGGCCCGGACCTCTGCGGCTGCCTCCGGATGCGTGAACATCGCGCGCAGTGCGGCGAGCGCTGCCGTCGGCTCGTCGGCCAGCTTCTCGGTCAGAGCAGCGGTCAGCTGTTCCGCGATCTGCTCCGGCGAGCCCTCGATCGGCCCGTCCGCGGGGATCGCGGCCGCCTGCGCGAACAGTTTCTCCTTCGATCCGAAGTACCGCATCACCAGCCCGGGGTCGCTGCCGGCCCGGGTCGCGACGGCGCGGATCGTGGTCCGGTCGAACCCGTGCTCGCCGAACAGTTCCCGGGCCGCCGTCAGGATCCGGGCCTCTGTCCGGCGGCGCTGCTCCACCCTGGTCGTCACGGCCGTCAGTCTACGCATGTTGACCCAGTGTGGGTGGGTGTTCTATCTTTCAGTCAACACATGTAGACCGAAATAAGGAGCACCGATGATCCAGGCGATCGTGCTGACCTTGCTGGCCGGCTTGATGGGTACCAACGGCATCCCGCACTTCATCGCCGGCATCACCGCCCGCGAGTACCCGAACCTGACCGGCAACTCGCCCACCAACAACGCCGTCGGCGGTCTCGCGGCGTTCGCGATCGCCGGCGCACTGCTCGTGCCCGCACACGTCGGCGACCACCAGCGGGCGGCGTTGGCCGCCGGCGCACTGGGCGTCGTCGCGATGACCGTCTTCCATGCCCGGCGAGGTGCTTACCGGATGAGTGAGAGGTTCGGGAAACCCCTACCGGAGTCGTGAAGGTTATGGTCAAGGGCATGAGTGGTGAGGCGTTGCTGGTGTTCGACGACGGGTTGACGGCGTACGACTTCGGCCGTGGGCACCCGATGAGTCCGATCCGGGTGGAGCTGACGATCAAGCTCGCCCGCGAGCTCGGCGTCCTCGACCAGCTCAAGGTCGTGCCCGCTCCGACCGCCGACGACGCGCTGCTCGAGACCGTGCACACCGCCGAGTACGTGGCCGCGGTCAAACGCGCGGGCGAGCACCCCGAGGACGCCGATCCCGCGCACGGACTCGGTACGTCGGACACGTACTGCTTCCCGCACATGCACGAGGCCTCCGCGCGGATCGCCGGCGCCTCGGTCGAGGCTGCCCGCGCGGTGTGGGAGGGCGATGTGCTCCACGCCGCGAACGTCGCCGGCGGCCTGCATCACGCGATGCCCAACCAGGCCAGCGGATTCTGTGTCTACAACGACCCGGCGATCGCGATCCAGTGGCTGCTCGACCACGGCGCCGAGCGGGTCGCGTACGTGGACGTGGACGTTCACCACGGTGACGGCGTACAGACCGTCTTCTACAACGACCCGCGCGTCCTGACCGTCAGCCTGCACGAGTCACCGACCACGCTGTTCCCCGGCACCGGAAGCGCCGGGGAGACGGGCGGACCGGGCGCCGAGGGTACGTCGGTCAACGTCGCGCTCCCGCCCGGGACCGGCGACGCAGGCTGGTTGCGGGCGTTCCACGCGGTCGTCCCCGACGTGGTGAAAGCATTCCGTCCCAGCGTCCTGGTCACGCAGCACGGGTGCGACTCACACGTCGAGGATCCGCTGGCCCACCTGACGAAGACGATCGACGGGCAGCGTGCGGCGTACCTGGCCCTGCACCAGCTCGCGCACGAGGTGGCCGACGGGAAGTGGATCGCCACGGGTGGCGGCGGGTACGCGATCATCGACGTCGTACCGCGGGCCTGGACGCACCTGCTGGCAATCGTCGCCGGCCACCCGATCGACCCCGCTACGGCGGTGCCGGAGACGTGGCGCGAGGAGGTCCAGCTGCGGTTCGGGCGGATCGCGCCGGTGCGCATGACGGACGGCCGCGACCCGTCGTACGTCGACTGGTCGAGCGGCTACAACCCCGACACCTGGCTCGACCGCTCCATCAAGGCGACCCGCGACGCGAGCTTCCCTCTGCTCGGCCTCGATCCTTCGTATTGAGTCACACGAGTCCCCCTCTTTCCCATTCGTACCAACAGCCACTACGCTCGGTCCATGCACGGACGGAGGTGCCGGAGGGGAAGCCGGCGCACGATCCGTGCTGGAAGTGCGGTGCGCAAATGGCATCAAAGAAGTCCGGTGGTGAGCAGCCGCTCGCCGAGGTGAAGTTCCTGACCGTGGCGGAGGTCGCCACGGCCATGCGCGTGTCCAAGATGACTGTGTACCGGTTGGTGCACTCCGGTGAGCTGCCCGCGGTGCGGGTGGGTCGTTCGTTCCGGGTGTCGGAGGACGCCGTGCACGACTACCTCAAAGGCGCCTTCTTCCAGGCCGGATAACCACGAGAAGCAAGGCGGCCGGATCCACCCCAGGACCGGCCGCCTCGCCACGCCCGCGCCAACCAACGGTGCTGTGCACAGGAACCGGGTGCTGTGCACAGGAACTGGGGCGTGTGCACCCGTAATAACCTGTCCACCGCCCCCGCCACGCGGGTCCAGCACCCGTCAGCGGCTGAGCAGCTGGCGGATGGCCGTGCTGATTTCGGCGGGGTTCTGCTCCGCCATGAAGTGACCCGACGTGGTGGTGTGGTGCCGCAGGTCGGCTGCCCAGCTCTTCCACCGCCCCTCCGCGTCGAAGCCGAGCGCGGCGCCCCAGTCCTGCTGGATCACCGTCACCGGCATCCGCAGCTTGTTGCCCTGGGCAAGATCAACCTCGTCGTGCGTGACGTCGACGGTCGCCGACGCGCGGTAGTCCGCGACGATCGACGGCACCGCCTGCCGACAGGCCTCCAGGTACGCCGCGCGCACGTCGGACGGGATCGCCGCGGGATCATTCGCCCACTGATCGAGGAAGTACCCGAAGAACTCGTCCGAGCTGGCCGCGATCATCCGCTCCGGCAACCCGACCGGCTGCGCCATCAGATACAGGTGGAACCCGACCGCCGCGCTCGCACCGTGCATCACGTCCCACATGTCGAGCGTCGGCAGCACGTCCAGGCACATCAGATGCGTCACCACGTCCGGGTGATCAAGCCCCGCCCGAAACGCAACCAACGCGCCCCGATCGTGCCCGACCAATGCGAACTGCGAATGCCCCAACGCACCCGCCACCGCGACAACATCCGCAGCCATGGTCCGCTTCGAGTAGCCCTCGACCGGCTTGTCACTTGCGCCGTACCCCCGAAGATCCGGACAGATCACCGTGTGATCCACCGCCAACTCGCGCGCAACCCGCCGCCACATCAAATGCGTCTGCGGAAACCCGTGCAACAACACCACCGGCGCCCCCGAGCCGCCAACCGCAACATTCAGCACCACACCATCTGCCCCCGGGACCCGCTGGTACTCAAAGCCTTCAATCTTCATACCGCCCAGCGTCGCCGCTCCGGATGAGCATCCGATGAGCGCTACCGTGGCCGAGTGGAGTTCGGCGTACTGGGTCCGGTGGTCGCCTGGTCGAACAAACCGACCGACCTGAACGCGGCACGGCTTCGGGTGGGGGATCCTGTCGACCTGGAGCCGGTTGACCTGAAGGGGCCGCGGCATCGTGCTGTGTTGGCGCGGCTGATCGTGGCGCGGGGACGAGTCGTACCCGCGCAGGTGTTGGTCGACGACCTGTGGATCGACCCGCCGGCGGGCGCGCTGAGCGCCGTACGCACGTTCGTGTCCGCGCTAAGACGAGCAATCGAGCCAGACCGGGCGCCACGCGAACCACCCCAGCTACTGGTGACCGCAGGCCCCGGCTACGCCCTGAAGACCTCAAACATCGACGCCTGGCACTTCGAAACAGCCGTACGAGCGTCGCGCCCGAGAGACGCGTCAGCGGTCCGAGCGTCTGCCGTGAGTGGCGGGTCGGCGGGGACTGCGCTACCGGCGGAGGAGCGGTTGGCCGAGTTGTTGGCTGGGTTGGGGTTGTGGCGCGGGCCGGCGTACGCCGAGTTCATGGACGAACCGTGGGCGATGGCCGAACGAGCACGACTGACCGAACTGCGGCTGCACGCGGTGGAACAGATCGCGGAAACGCGCCTGGAGTTAGGCCTCGCGGCGGAGGCAGTAGCGGACCTCGACGCCCATGTCACCGAACACCCGTGGCGCGAGGACGCCTGGCGCCTGCTGGCCCTCGCCCTGTACCGGAGCGAGCGCCAGGGTGACGCCCTCGCCGTACTCCGTCGCGCCCGAGAAACCCTGGCAGGCCAGCTCGGCCTCGACCCCGGCCCCACCCTCACCCGCCTAGAAACCAACATCCTCAACCACGCCACCCACCTCATCCCAACCGCCCATCTCAACCAGCCCACCGATCTCACCCCGGCCGCGCACCTGCCCCCGGCCGCACATCCCACCCAGTCCACCCACCTCACCCCGGCCGGGCACCTCACCCCGGCCGCACATCCCACCCCGGTCGGGAGTGTGTGGGCGGAGACAACTGCGGCGTACGACCGTGCTGTCGGTGGGTCGCGTGCTCGGATCGAATCGACCGTTGGGCTGCTCCGCAACCTCGCGGTCACCGGCGGCGGTGGACTGGAGGCTGCTCGTCGGCAGCGGCTCGCAGCCGTCGCCGCGGCCGAGGAGCTAGGCGACCGCGACCTCACCGCCCGGGTGATCGGCGCGTACGACGTACCCGCGATCTGGACCCGCTCAGACGACGAGGCGCAAGCAGCCGCGATCGTGGCCGCCGCCGAACGCGTCCTGCCGACCCAGGACCACCCAAGTATCCGCGCACGGCTCCTCGCCACCATCGCCCTCGAGTCCCGAGGCTCCCACGCACCGCGAGCAGACAAGCCAGCCTCCGAGTCCCGCGCACCGCGAGCAGACAAGCCAGCCTCCGAGTCCCGCGCACCGCGAGCAGACAAGCCAGCCGTCGAGTCCCACGCACCGCGAGCAGACCAGGCAGCGTTCGAGTCTCGCGCATCGCGAGTGGGTGAGGCCTCGCTCGAGGCAGGTGTGTCGCAGGCACGCGAAGCGGCGATTGAGGCTGTGGAGCTTGCGCGGGGGCTTGATGATCCTGCGTTGCTGGCGTTTGCGTTGAACGGCCTGTTCATGCAGACCTGCTACCGCGCCGGCCTCGCGTCAGAGCGGGACGCGATCGGCGCCGAGCTCGTCACGCTCTCGCAGCGCCACAACCTCTTTACCTATGAGGTTCTCGGCCACCTGATCCGCCTGCAATCGGCCTGCGCACGAGCCGACCACACCACCGCCGACGAACACGCCGCAGCCGCCGATGCGCTCGCCGCCCGCCACGAACTCCCGCTAGTCGCCGTCTTCACCCGCTGGTACGCCGCCCTCCGCGACGACACCCCCGAGTCGTACCGCGCCGCAGCCACCCTCCTCGACGGCGCGGGCATGCCCGGCCTCAGCGACGGTCTCCTCCCGCTGGCGTTGGCCGCGCACGCCGTACGCCATGGCGGACCAATCCCGAACGCTGACTACGGTCCGCATGCCCCGTGGGTGCACGGATCGCCGGATCCGCCGCCCGGCCTACTGTTCGAGGCGTACTGGGCCCTGACCGCCCACAGCACCCAGGACCCCGAGCTGCTCGCGAAGGCACAAGCCGCGCTGGCCCCCGCGGCCGACGAACACGCAGCCGGCAGCGGCCTGCTCACCCTCGGCCCGATCGCCGACTACCTGCGTTAGAGGTCGTCCGGAGAACCGCTCTCGGACTTCCGATCGTCCTGCTGCCGCAGCTCGTGGTGCGACTGGTGCGCCGTCGTCCGGTACGCCTCTTCGTACGCCGCAAGCGCGCCGGCCACTCCCGACCCGCGACCGTTGCGCCTCGCCCACGTGGCGAACCACGTCAGCCCCGCGAGCACCGCGGCGAGCGCCACCAGAAACACCACGTAGGCCATTCCGCAACGCTACCTCGCAGTCCCAGCCGACTCCCAGGAATCTGGCAGGACCGTCGCAGACCGCGCGATCAGGATGGAATCACCAACCTGAAGGAGGCTCCGATGCCGATCCGAATCGTCAAGACCGTTGCCGTAGGCACCATTGCGACCCTGGGGCTCGCGGCCGTCGCCTTCACCCCCGCCGCCTACGCAAGCACCACCACGAAGACCGCTACGCCCCACCTGGCGGTCCTCCCCAAGCCGGTCGTACCGGTCGCGGTCCGCAAGGCCGCCTAAGGCGCCCGCACCGGCCACCGAATCTAACCCTTCCGCGCCCGCACCGCCAACGAATGCGGGATGTCCTGACCCGCAGGCTCCTCGAAGCGGTCGATGATCAAGCCGGTCGCGAGGATCGCGTTCAGGTACTCGGGCAGCGGGACGTGCCGCATGCCGATCCGGCGCCGGATGCCCTCCTCGCTCCACCAGGGCGACGCCTCGTGCCAACCGGATCGGCGGTACGTCGGATGCACGATCCGCGTACCGTCGTCGGCGTACAGGACATGCGGCCCGTTGAAGCAGGGATGTACGCCGTACGCGACGAGCACCCCATCGGGCCGCAGTACCCGGGCCGCCTCGAGCAGGACCGCGCCGAAGTCGTCCACATCGGTGGAGATCCACAGCGTGATCGCGGTGTCGAACGACGCGTCCGCGAACGGCAGCGCCGCACCGTCGCCGATCATCAGCGGACCGCCGGTCCTGGTCCGGGCGAGCCGCAGCTGATCACCGGAGAAGTCCAGCCCGACGACGCTGCGCCCGCTGGCGCGGATGGTCTCGAAGTTCCGCCCGGTGCCGCAGCCGATGTCCAGGCACGGCCCGGATCCGGGTCCGAGCAGCTCCAGCAGACCGGGTTGGTGGTCGTCGGAACCGAGCACGAAGCGTTCGTCGTACCACTCCGCCAGACCGTCGTACCGAGCCCGCATCCAGCCTCCCCAGGTAGGGTCCCAGTTTACTGGTGCAGCCTGCTTTAGGTCGGGACAGTGACCTACGGGTAAGCTTTGCCGACGTTCTCTTTGAGTTTGGATGGTCCGACGTGGGTTCCGTAATCAAGAAGCGCCGCAAGCGTATGGCGAAGAAGAAGCACCGCAAGCTGCTGAAGAAGACGCGGGTGCAGCGCCGCAAGCTCG
Organism: Kribbella sp. NPDC055110; assembly: GCF_053607525.1. NCBI lineage: Bacteria > Bacillati > Actinomycetota > Actinomycetes > Propionibacteriales > Kribbellaceae > Kribbella > Kribbella sp. NPDC055110. The sequence continues at coordinate 90,947 of NZ_JBSGTS010000012.1, read as the reverse complement.
GCAAGTAGTCCGTTCTGCCGCGCCCGGTCCGGCTGGGGGTAGCTCGTGGCACAGGTAGTGATGGTGACCGGCGTCTCGAGGGACGCCGGTGCTCGCTGTGCGCGGAGACTGGCTGACGACCCGTCGATCGGCACCGTTCTCGGTGTCGATGTGGTTCCGCCGCGCGCGGAGCTCGGGCGGGTGCGGTTCGTCCGCGCCGATATCCGCAACCCGGTGATCGCCAAGGTGATCGCCGCCGAGGACGTGGACACGGTCGTCCACACCGGCGTGGTGGCCACGCCGGGCAGCGCCGGCGGCCGGTCGTCGATGAAGGAGATCAACGTCATCGGCACCATGCAGCTGCTGGCCGCCTGTCAGAAGGCGCCCGGCGTGGCCAAACTGGTGGTGAAGTCGTCCACCACGGTGTACGGCGCGGGCGCGCGGGACCCGGCGATGTTCACCGAGGAGATGGCGCCGCGCGCGATCCATCACCACGGACTGAGCAAGGACGCCGTCGAGGTCGAGGGCTACGTGCGGGGTTTCGCCCGCCGCCGCCCCGACGTCTGCGTCAGCACGCTCCGGATGGCGAACTGGATCGGCCCCAAGACCGATTCGCCGATCGCACGCTACTTCGCGATGCCCGTCGTACCGACAGTTTTCGGGTACGACGCCCGCCTGCAGTTCCTGCACGAGGACGACGGCGTCGAGGCGATCCACCACGCGACCGTCCACGACCTTCCCGGGACCTTCAACCTGGCCGGTGACGGCGTGCTCTCACTGTCCCAGGCGATCCGCCGCCTCGGCCGGCCGACGCTGCGGCTGCCTTCGTTCACCGCATCCAGCACAGCGGCCGCCGTACGGCGAGCCCGGCTAGCGGACTTCTCACCGGACCAGATCACTTTCCTGACGTACGGACGGGGCGTTGACACGACGCGGATGCGGACCGAGTTCGGATTCGAGCCGAGGTACACGACCGCGGAGGCGTTCGACGACTTCCGGGAGTCGCTCGGGACCGGCGCGATGAGCCGGGTGTCCAGCCTGCTCACTGCTGGCCTGGGGGCGCTGCGTGGCTGACGCGGACGTGATCCCGATCGGCTCCGGCGGCCGACCGGGCCGGGGGAGCGGACGCCGTACGACGCCCTCGGCCGCAGCTCGTGCCCTCGCGGGACCGGGCGGTCGCAAGAAGAACAACCGCACCGGAGCAGGCGTCGGCGCCGAACGAGCCGACGACGCGGCAACCGGCGATGCCGCAACCCGCGATGCCGCAACCCGCGATGCCGCAGCTGGTGGAGGCGCACGCGGCGGTACCGCAACCGGTGGAGCCGCAACTGGTGGGGCCGTACCCAGTGGAGCCGCAAGCAGCGGTGGCGCAGCCGGGCGTGCCGCAACCAGCCGTACCGCCACCGGCGGTGCCGTAACTGGCCGTGGCGCATCCGGGCGTGCGACGACTGGGCGTGCCGCATCCGAGCGTGCCGCATCCGGGCGTGCGACGACCGAGCGGGCCGTGGCCGGCGGGCGGGGTGCGGCGGGTCCGCGGTCGGCTGAGCCGCAGGGCTCGGCGGGTGCGGTGGATGGGACGCACGGCGAGATGCTGGCCGTCGTACCGGACGTGGATGGGCCGGAGCTGCCGCCGTTCGACTTCGGCGGGCTCCAGCGGGCTGTGCGGCAACTGTTCGGGGAGGACGGGGAGCGGCGGGTTGCCGAGTGGCTGGCGTTCCTGCGGCGACGCCTGACCGGGGAATACGAGCTCGACGAGTTCGGGTACGACTCCGACCTGACCGACCAGGTGCTGCTGCCGATGCTGCGTCCGATGGTCGAGAAGTGGTTCCGGGTCGAGGTCCGCGGGATCGAGAACATCCCGACCGACGGCAGCGCCCTGATCGTCGCGAACCACTCCGGCACAATGCCGCTCGACGGGCTCGTCACCCAAGTGGTCGTCGCGGACCACACCGGCCGGCCGCTGCGTACGCTCGCAGCAGACCTGGTGTTCCAGACACCGTTCGTCGGCGAACTCTCCCGCAAGGGCGGTGCGACGCTGGCGAACAACGACGACGCGGAGCGCCTGCTTCGGCAGGGGAACCTGGTCGGTGTCTGGCCGGAAGGTTTCAAGGGGCTCGGGAAGCCGTTCGCCGAGCGGTACAAGCTGCAGCGCTTCGGGCGCGGCGGGTTCGTCAGCGCGGCGATGCGGACCGGCGTACCGATCGTTCCGTGCTCGATCGTAGGCGCCGAGGAGATCTATCCGCTGGTCGGCAACATCGCGTCGCTGGCACGGTTGCTGGGCGTCCCGTACATCCCGATCACGCCGTTCTTCCCGCTCCTCGGCCCGCTCGGCCTGATCCCGCTACCGTCCAAGTGGCTGATCGAGTTCGGTGAACCGATCCGCACCGACGACTTCGCCGAAGGCGCCGCCGACGACCCCATGCTGGTCTTCAACGTCACCGACCAGGTCCGCGAAACCATCCAGCAAACCCTCTACACCCTCCTAATGCAACGCCGCAGCGTCTTCTTCTAACCCGCCCCGGCCACCACCCACCGCCCCGGCCGCCACGCCATCTCCTGCCTCGGCCGCCACCCACCACGCGCCGGCCGACGGCCCCGCCCACCCACCGCCCCGGGGCTACTAAGCCACCGCTCCCGGCCGCCCACGCCATCTCCTGCCCCGGCCGCCACCCACCGCGGCCACCACCTCCCGTGCCGCGCAATCACCCCGCGCGGCAATCACCCCGCGCGGCAACCATCCGCGCGGCAATCACCCCCACGCTGCAACCACCCGCGCACCACGGCCCGCGCACCACCGCCCCGGGCCTGGCCTCAGCCCAAGTCACCTCCAGCCCACGCACGCCCCCTCCCCGCCGCCACCCATCGCCCGGCCGCCACCCACCGCGGCCACCACCTCCCGCGGCCACCACCTCCCGTGCCGCGCACCACGGCCCGCGCCGTGCAACCACCCCGCGCCGTGCAACCACCCCGCGCCGTGCAACCACCCCGCGCCGTGCAACCACCTCGCGCCGTGCAACCACCTCGCGCCGTGCAACCACCTCGCGCCGTGCAACCACCCGCGCGCACCACGGCCCGCGCGCCACCGCCTCCGGCCCGCGCGCACCACCTCCCCGCCTCCTGCCGTGCCCCAACCACCCACGCCGGCCACAACAGGCGGGGATATCCCCTCCTGTTGTGGGTTCTCTGTTGGTATGCGAGGGGAGAACCCACAACGCGAGGGGATATCCCCTCGCATACCAACACGCCAGCGCGCTGGCGGCCGGTGGGCGGATGGTGTGGGGCGGGAGGAAAGGTACGCCGGGGGTGCGCGCGGGTGGGTGGTGGTGTGCGCGGCGCGGGAGGTGGGTGTGCGCGGGCCGGAGGTGGCGGGCGCACTGTGGCGGCCGGTGGGCGGATGGTGCGGGGCGGGAGGCAAAGGTACGCCAGGGGTGCGCGCGGGCGGGTGGTGTGCGCCGCGCGGGGTGGTGGTGCGCGAGGCGGGGAGGTGGCCGGCGCGCTGGCAGTCGGTGGGCGGACGGTGCGGGGCTGGAGGCGAAGGTACGCCGGGGGTGCGCGCAGGTGGGTGGTGGTGTGCGCGGGGGAGGTGGCGTGGGCGGCCGGGCCAAGGAGGTGGCTTGGGCCGGACCTGGTGCGGGCGGGGGGTGGTGCGCAAGGGCGATGGCCGGCGGCGGCGGATGGCGGCCGGTGCGGGAGGTGGTGCGCGCGGGGGAGGCGTTCGGCGGTTGATGGGGTGGGTGGGGGAACGGTGCAGCCCCCGGCACATGGTGCTTTGCCGGGGGCTGCGGGTGCTCGGGTTCTCCGTCTACTTCCAGGGTGGGAAGAGGGTTTGGAGGATTCCGGGCAGGTTGATGAGGGGTGTTGTCGGGAACGGCCACGGCCAGGATGGGGTGGTCGGGTTCAGCGTTGAGGGCAGCACGGTGGGCGTCGCAATCGGCGAGTTTGACGACGACGGCCCGGGTGGTGTCTTCAGGCTGGTGGGTGGCGGAGCGGTGGACTCCACGATGGTGGTGTTCGGCAGCTTGGTCGGCACTGTGGTCGGCTGTAGCGAGGCCGAGTCGACCGGTGTCGGGACCGTTGTCGATGCCTTGGGGCTCGACGAGGCCTTGACCGGGTTGCTCGACTCGGTGCTGCCGGGGTTGGTGCGATTCGGCTGGTTGTTGTTGGTGCCGGTGGTCGCGCCCGATTCCTTGGGTGCCGCACACTTCGGGCAAGCTGCCGAGGTGTGCCGCGCCAGTTCCTCGATCGTGGCCAGTGCCTCGACCCCGGACTTCAGCGACTCGGGTGGGAGTTTCGGCGCGAGCTCGACCAAAGCCTGGCGGGCGCTGGTGATGAACGCCGTGATCGCGGTGATCGAACTCTCGTCGCCGTCCTGCTGGTACGACGCCACCAGTCGGGACACGCCCTTGCGGGACTGCGCCGAGAAGTCGTCCAGTGTCGCGTTGATCGTGCCCACCGAGCCGCCGTTGCCGGCCAGCTCCTGGACTTCGGACAATCGGGTCATCGCGTGCTCGAGATCGCGCCGGCCGCGGGAGTCGTCGCCGACTCCGACGTTGGTCGCCACGTTCTCGATGCTGCGCTTCATTCCGTACAAGGTGTCGCCGGGCATGGCCTGCTGAGCGGCGGCGGCGGAACCGATGCCACCTCCGAGCAGCACCAGTGCGGCGGTGCTGGCCACGAGCCGGATCCTCCGGCCCTGGCGTCGACGGATATCTGTCACGGACGCGCCAACGTCCTCGCTACCCGGCGGGTCGTCCGAGTCGTCTGGTGCCGTGTGCACCGTCAACGGAGTCGCAGTGGTCGCCGCGCGCGCCGCCGCCTGCTCCAACAGGCGGTGCCGCAGCTCGGCACTGAACTCCGGTCGCGGTGCCACTGCGCCGGCGGTCCTCAGCCGTCCGACGAGCTCCACAGCTTCCAGTAACTCGGGGTCATCGCCCAGTCGCGTGGAGTGACGGGGCCCGTGATCGACGGCGTGCGCGAATGCCTCCGCGCGCGCTCGAGCCCTGTGTAGGTCACTCATGAGTTCTCGTTCTCCTCAATGGCCAGTCGGGGTCACCGACAGGTCCTCACCAGGCAAACGAGGTAACTCCCTGACGGGTTACGAAAGACGTTCGTTGTCATCCGCCTCATCTCAAGTCCTTGGGGATAACCTTCGCCAAGTGCCGTACGGCCCTCAGTTGCAGTTGCTTGACGGCGCCTTCGGATTTCTCCAGCGCCTTGGCCGTCTCGGCGATCGACAGACCGGCGAAGAACCTCATCGTCAGGCAGTCGCGCTGCTCGTCGGGCAGGCCGGCGACCGCGTCCCGGAGTACCTCCGCGGTGGCCGCGGCCAGTACGTCGACCTCCGGGCCTTCGGTCTGCCGGTCGTGGGTCTCGATCTCGTCGGTGACCACCTCGAGCCGGACCCGGCCGGACTTGTAGTGGTCCGTGATCAGGTTCCGGGCGATCGTCACCAGCCAGGCGCCGAAGTCCCGGCCCTGCCAGCGGAACGAGTCCAGCGCGCGGAGCGCCCGGACGAAGGTCTCGCTGGTCAGGTCCTCTGCGAGTGCCGATGACGACACCCGTGCGTAGATGTAGCGATAGACGGTGAGCGAGTACTCGTCGTACAGCTCACCGAAGGCACCGACGTCCCCGGCCTGGGCGCGATCGACGAGCTCCGCACGTCTCATCCCGTCCGGGCTTGGCTCCGGCGTGGTCAAGTGTTCTCCCCGTTCAACTGACACGTCGTTCGACACATCCGCGAATGGCCACAGCGACTGGGACAGCACTGAACGTTACTGCTCAGATACGTGCTGTCAACAGGCTGGGGCGTGCCGCCTTCCGTCCGGTCCGATGGTCACGAATGCGCCAGCGGACTGCCTCCGAAAAACGGAGCAGCCTGCTGTCGGGGGTGTTGCGTTGCGCATGTAGGTCCCCGCCGCGGGCGGGTTTCTGCAGTGTGAGGTTCAGCAGAAGCGCGCTCGCGAAGTCACCTGTATATCGGTGGTTACGCTCCGCTGCAACCGTTCTGTGAAAGACGGTTGGTCCCGGGCCGAATCCCGGCCGTGACAGACTCGCCTGGTGAACGTGAATTTCGCGGACATTCTTCGTGACACAGCGCAACGTCATGGCGAGCGACCCGCGCTGGTCGACGGGGATCGGCGGCTGACCTGGAGCGAGCTCGACCAGGCCGTCGACCGGACCGCGCAGGGGCTCGCCGCGGCCGGCCTGGTGCCTGGGTACCGGGTCCTGCTCCTGGTTGCCAACAGCATCGAGTTCGTCACGTCCTACCTGGGCGTTCTCCGGGCCGGACTGGTCGCCGTACCGCTGAACACCGGGCTCACCAAGCCCGAGGTGGCGACCGTCACGGCGCACTCCGGAGCCCGGCTGGCGATCGCCGGACCGGGGTTCGCGGACCGGTTCGAGGGCGTCCGCACGGTGGCGCCCGACGAGCTCCAGGGTGACGCTCTGTTACCTCCGTCGAAGGATCCCGAGACGCTCGCGGTGCTGCTCTACACGTCCGGAACCAGTGGAGATCCGCGGGCCGCGATGCTCACCCATCGGGCCCTCGCGGCGAATGTGCGCAACCTCGGCGAGCTCGGCGAGGACCGGATGGGGCCCGAGGGCGTGGTGCTCGGGGTGCTCCCGATGTTCCACGCGTTCGGTCTGAACGCGGTCCTCGGCTGGGCGGTCGCCACCGGCGCCGCGCTCGTCGTCGAGCAGCGTTTCGACCCCGAGCAGACCCTCGAACTGGTCGGCCGGTACGGCGTGACGCGGCTGCCGCTCGCTCCGCCCGCGTTGCACGCGTTGCTGACCCGCCCCGATCTGCGGGAGGCGCTCAAGACCGTCAAGGTCGTGCTGACCGGCGCGTCCACGCTGGATCGCGCCCTCGCGGACCGCTTCGAGCAGGCTGCCGGGCTGCACGTCCACCAGGGGTACGGCCTCACCGAGGCTTCCCCGGGCGTCACCACCACCCTGGGCGAGGTCGAGCCGAAGCCCGGCTCGGTCGGCCGCCCGCTGCCGAACGTCGAGGTCCGGATCGCCGACGAGCAGGGCGAGGACGTCGAGGGCGACGACCCCGGCGAGATCCTGATCCGCGGCGGCAACCTGTTCTCCGGCTACTGGCCGGACGGCGTCGACGGCCCCGACGCGGAGGGCTGGTACCGCACCGGCGACGTCGGGTTCCTGGACGCGGACGGCGACCTGTTCCTGGTCGACCGGCTGCGCGAGCTGATCATCGTGTCCGGGTTCAACGTGTTCCCGAGCGAGGTCGAGGACGTGCTGGTCGGCGCTCCCGGCGTACGGGAGGCCGCGGTCATCGGCGTACCGTCCGATGAGACCGGCGAAGCGGTCAAGGCGTTCGTGGTGCCGTTGCCGGACGCATCGGTCGACGTGGCCGCGGTCCGGGAGTTCGCCGAGGGCCGGCTGGCGCGGTTCAAGAGCCCGGTCGAGATCGAGGTCGTGGACAACCTGCCGCACTCGGTCACAGGCAAGGTCGCGAAGGGCCGGCTCCGCGAGGCGGACCGATGAGTCGGGTGCTGATGTACGGCAAGCCCGGCTGTCACCTGTGTGACGACGCCCGGGAGGTCATCCGGGCGGTCTGCGCCGAGGTGGGTGCGGACTGGTCCGAGGTGGACATCACGCAGGACGAGCGGTTGTTCACGCAGTACGGCGAACAGATCCCGGTCACGTTCGTGGACGGGAAGCAGCACGACTTCTGGCGCGTCGACCCCGCCAGACTCAGAAAGGCCCTGATGAGGTAGGGCTCACTTCCGCCGATTTTGTTCTCACGTTCACAAGCTCCTAGAGTAAGAGGGCCGCCGGCCGTCAGACCGCGGTGAACCAACCGCTCCCAGGAGAATTGTGACGCGTGCCAGCAGCCGTCGCCCCGGCCCGCCGACGAGAACCGAACGCGGCATCCCCGAGGCGACTGTCGCGCGCTTGCCGGTCTACCTGCGGGCCCTGACCGCGCTTTCGGACAGTGGCATCGCGACCGCGTCGAGCGAGGATCTGGCGACCGCGGCCGGCGTCAACTCGGCCAAGCTCCGCAAGGACCTGTCCTACCTGGGCTCCTACGGCACCCGCGGCGTCGGGTACGACGTGGAGTACCTGCGCTACCAGATCGCCCGCGAGATCGGCGTCACCCAGGACTGGGCCGTGGTCATCGTCGGGATCGGGAACCTGGGCCATGCGCTGGCGAACTACTCGGGTTTCGGCACCCGCGGCTTCCGGATCGTCGCCCTGCTGGACGCCGACCCGACCCTGGTCGGCGAGCGGATCGGTGACATGGAGGTCCGCGACTTCGCCCAGCTCGAGGAGATCGTCGAGACCGACCGGGTCTCGATCGGGGTCATCACGACTCCCGCCGGTCCCGCGCAGGACGTCTGCGACCGGCTGGTCGCCGCCGGCGTGACCAGCATCCTGAACTTCGCGCCCGTCGTGCTGTCCGTGCCCGACGGCGTCGACATCCGCAAAGTGGACCTCTCGATCGAGCTGCAGATCCTGGCGTACCACGAACAACGAAAGTCCGGAGAGGCGGCGCTCCCCCAGGTGCCCGAGCTACCAGCGATGAACGGCCTGACCGATCTGCCGAGTGTCGGCGGGGGTGTCGGCGCATGAGTTACCTGGTCGTCGGCATCAGTCACCGTTCCGCTGCCATTGACGTACTGGAGCGGGTCGCGCTCGACGCGGAGGCGGCGACCAAGCTCGCCCTCGCGGTGCGGGACTCCGCGGCCGTCGCGGAGTCCGCGGTCCTTGCCACCTGCAACCGCACCGAGGTCTACGCGACCGTCGACCGGTTCCACGCGGGGATGGACGAGGTCACTGCGATCCTGTCCGACGTCACCGGCGTACCGCTGCTGGATCTGGCCGAGCACCTGTACGTCCACTTCGAGGAGGGCGCGGTCGCGCACCTGTTCCAGGTCGCGGTCGGGCTGGACTCGATGGTCGTCGGCGAGAGCCAGATCCTCGGCCAGGTGAAGGAGACGCTGCGCGTCGGCCAGGACCTGGAGACGATCGGCACCGACCTGAACGCCCTGTTCCAGCACGCGTTGCGGGTCGGCAAGCGGGCTCGGACCGAGACCGGGATCGACTCGGCCGGCCGCTCGGTCGTCTCGGCCGGGCTGGACGCGGTCGGCGGCTTCGAGGGTCGCCGCGCGTTGATCGTAGGCGCCGGTTCGATGGCTTCGCTGGCCGCGCAGACGCTGGCCGCCGGTGGCGCACACAGCGTGACCGTTGCCAACCGCAACTACGACCGTGCGGTCGCGCTGACCGACCGGATCGGCGGTACGGCGATTCGCCTGGCCGACGTACCGGTTGCGCTGAAAGACGCCGACCTGGTCGTGTCCTGCACCGGTGCCCGCGGCGTCGTACTGACCGCGGAGATGATCCGCGACGCGGCCGACGGCCGTCCGCTCGGCGTCCTCGACGTGGCGTTGCCGCGGGACGTCGCCCCCGAGGCGGCCCGGATCCCCGGCGTCACGCTGATCACCCTGGCCGACCTGATCGGTACGGCGGGCGGCAGCCAGGCCGACATCGACGAGGTACGCCGGATCGTCGGCGAGGAGACCGGTTCGTTCGAAGCGACGCGCCGGGCCGCTTCGGTGGCGCCGACCGTGGTCGCACTGCGGGCGATGGCGAGCTCGCTGGTCGACTCGGAGCTGGCCCGCCTCGAGCGCCGGCTGCCCGAACTCGACGAGCACGAGCGGCACGAGGTCGAGCGGACCATCCGTCGCGTCGTCGACAAGGTGCTGCACAACCCGACGGTCCGGGTGAAGGAACTCGGCGGCGATCCGGGCGGACCGACGTACGCCGACGCGCTGCGGCAACTGTTCGCACTCGACCAGGCGACCGTGGACGCGGTCACGACGCCGAAGGGGAGTGAGCAGGCATGATCCGGCTGGGGACCAGGCGGTCCGTACTGGCGACCGCGCAGGCCACGCTCGTCGCCGACGCGCTGCGCGAACGCGGGCACGAGGTCGAACTCGTTCCGATCATGACCACCGGCGACGCCGACAAGGTCGCGCCGGTCGAGCAGATCGGCGGCACCGGCATCTACGTCAGCGCTCTGCGCGACGCCTTGCTGGCCGGCGAGATCGATATCGCCGTGCACTCGCTCAAGGACCTGCCGACCGCGCCTGTCGACGGCCTGACGATCGGCGCGATTCCGGTCCGCGAGGACCCGCGCGACGTCCTCGTCGCCCGGGACGGCCTGACGCTCGGCGAGCTGCCGCACGGCGCCCTGATCGGCACCGGCGCGCCGCGCCGGGCGGCGCAGATCGACGCGCTCGGCCTCGGCCTGGAGTGCACGGGGATCCGCGGCAACGTGGACACCCGGATCAGCTTGGTCGCCGACGGCAAAGTGGACGCGGTGGTGCTCGCGAGGGCAGGGTTGGCCCGGTTGGGACGGCTCGCCGAGGTGACCGAGACCTTGGACCCCATCCAGGTCCTGCCGTCACCGGGACAAGGCGCGCTGGCGGTCGAGTGCCGCGCGGACGACACCGACGTACTGGCTGCGCTGGCTCCGCTGGAAGACCCGGCGACCCGCGCGGCGGTGACGGCGGAACGGCAGTTGCTGGCCACACTCGAGGCAGGGTGCACGGCTCCGGTCGGCGCGCTCGCCGAGGTGGTCGAGGGTGAGGACGGCCCGGAGCTTTGGCTGCGGGGCGCGCTCGGCCAGGACGACGGCGTACGGCGGCTCTCCGCGAACGGGCCGGTGGACGATCCGGTGTCTCTCGGCAAGGCGCTGGCGAACGAGTTGCTGGAGCGAACATGACACCGGCACAGGGCACGACCACCGCGGCCCATCAGAAGGCCCATCAGCAGGCCCAGAAGACGGCCCAGACCACGGCCCACAGGACGAGCACGAAAACGACGAGGGCGAAGGCAGACGTGAGCGCGAAGACAGCCGCCACCGCGGCACCTCAGAAGGCCGCGACCAGTACCGTCAAGCAGACCAAACCGCTCGGCCATGTCACATTCGTCGGCGTCGGCCCCGGTGACCCGGCACTGCTGACGCTCGCGGGCCGCGACGTGCTCGCGAACGCCGACGCGGTCGTTGTCGAGGGCCCTGAGCACGACGCGTTCCTGACCTACTGCAGGCCGGGCGTCGAGGTCGTGGACGGGTCCGGCGCCGAGGGCAGCCGGGCGCTGCGGGTCGCGGCGCGGGCCCGCCTGGTGGTGAAGACGGCCAAGACCGCGGCGAACGTGGTCCGGCTGCTGACCGGCGACCCGTTCACCTTCTCCAGCGGCGCCGAGGAGGCGGCCGCGTGCAAGAAGGCGGGGATCGCGTTCAACGTGGTGCCGGGCGTCAGCGAGGTGAGCGCGGTTCCGACGTACGCCGGGATCCCGCTGACCATGAAGGGCGACCGCGAGGTCACCGTCGTGGACCTCGCCGAGAACAAGCTCGACCTGACCCGCCTGCAGCCGAAGCAGACGCTCGTCCTGCTGAACGCCACCGAGGTGCTGAAGGAGACCGTCGCGGCGCTGCTCGAGGCCGGTTTCGACGCGTCCACCCCGGTCGCGGCGACCGTCGGCGGTACGACGACCTCGCAGACCAGTGTGGTGGGCACGATCGAGACGATCGTCACAGACCTGCGGGCCGCGAAGGTGACCGGCGAGGCCGTGATCGTGGTCGGCGCGGTCGTCGAACAGCGCGAGGCGCTGTCCTGGTTCGAGACCAAGCCGCTGTTCGGCTGGCGGATCCTGGTCCCGCGGACCAAGGACCAGGCCGGCCCGCTGATGGACCGGCTGCGTCGGTACGGCGCGATGCCCGAGGAGGTCCCGACGATCTCGGTCGAGCCGCCGCGCAACCCGCAGCAGATGGACAAGGCGATTCGCGGCCTGGTCGAGGGCCGCTACGAATGGGTCGCGTTCACCTCGGTCAACGCGGTGAAGGCGGTCCGGGAGAAGTTCGACGAGTACGGGCTGGACGCGCGGGCGTTCTCCGGGCTGAAGATCGCGGCGGTCGGCGACAAGACCGCCGAGGCGATCGGTGCCTGGGGCATCCGTCCGGACCTGGTCCCGTCCGGTGAGCAGTCGGCCGCCGGGCTGGTCGAGGACTGGCCGCCGTTCGACGAGGTGCTGGACCCGATCAATCGGGTGTTCCTGCCGCGCGCGGACATCGCCACCGAGACCCTGGTCGCGGGCCTGACCGATCTCGGCTGGGAGGTCGACGACGTCACGGCGTACCGGACCGTCCGGGCCGCTCCGCCGCCCGCGCCGACCCGCGAGGCGATCAAGTCCGGCAAGTTCGACGCGGTCGTGTTCACCTCGTCCTCGACGGTGCGGAACCTGGTGGGCATCGCCGGCAAGCCGCACGCGTCGACGGTGATCGGCGTGATCGGCCCGGCGACGCTGAAGACCGCCGAAGAGCACGGCCTGCGGGTCGACGCGATGGCCGAGTCGCCGTCCGTCGAGGAGCTGGCCGACGCCCTCGCCCGGTTCGGCGCGGATCGCCGTGACACCATGGTGGAGGCCGGTGAGCCGGTCACCCGTCCGTCCGAACGCCGCTCGGGTTCTCGTCGAAAGAGCTGATATGTCTGGATTCCCGGAAGTGCGGCCGCGGCGGCTCAGGTCGTCGGAGGCGATCCGCAGGCTGGTCGCGGAGACCACGCTGGAGCCGCGGCAGCTGATCCTGCCGATGTTCGTCCGGGAAGGCGCGCGCGAGCCGATCGCGATCAAGTCGATGCCGGGCGTCGTCCAGCACACCCGGGACACGGCGCGGAAGGCGATCGCCGAGGCGGCGCAGCTCGGGCTCGGCGGCGTGATGCTGTTCGGCGTACCTTCGTCGAAAGATCCTCAGGGGTCCGGTGCGCTGGATCCGGACGGGATTCTGAACGTGGCGATCCGGGACGCGGTGTCTGAGGCCGGTGACGCGCTGCTGGTGATGTCGGACCTCTGCCTGGACGAGTTCACCTCCCACGGGCACTGCGGCGTACTGGACTCCGCCGGTCGCGTCGACAACGACGCGACGCTTTCGCTGTATGCCGAGATGGGCGTGGCACAGGCCACCGCAGGCGCGCACGTCGTCGGCCCGTCCGGGATGATGGACGGGCAGGTCGGGGTCATTCGTACGGCGCTGGACGCGGCCGGCTTCACCGACACGGTCATCCTGGCGTACGCCGTCAAGTACGCGTCGGCGTTCTTCGGCCCGTTCCGGGAGGCTGTCGACTCGTCGCTGACCGGTGACCGCAAGACGTACCAGCAGGACAACGCGAACGCCCGCGACGCGATCCGCGAGGTCGACCTCGACATCGCCGAGGGCGCCGACATCGTGATGGTCAAGCCCGCGCTGGCCTACCTCGACATCATCCGCCAGGTCCGCGACCACGTGACGGTGCCGGTCGCGGCGTACAACATCTCCGGTGAGTACGCCATGGTCGAGGCCGCCGCCGCGAACGGCTGGATCGACCGCGACAAGGCGATCATGGAGACGCTGACGTCGATCCGCCGCGCCGGCGCAGACACCATCCTCACCTACTGGGCCTCCGAAGTAGCCCAGCACCTGAACTACCGCTGACCCAGTTCCTGGCCTGCGTCCCGTGCGTCACCGTCGCCGAGGTCGGGCGCGACACGAGCCCTCGCACGCGAGGGGATATCCGATGGTGTTGTGGCTTCTCCGTTGGTGTTAGAGGGGAGACCCCACAACGCCAGGGGATATCCGTTCTTCTGCTGGACGGGTGGCTGGGTGATCGGGTTGGTGGTGGGACGGCTGGTCGCGGCGGGGGTGGTGTGCGCGCTCGACAGGTAGTGCACCGGTGAGACGGTGTACGCACGGGCGCGTTCACGCTCAGGTGCACTACCCGACCACCCGACACCTCCTGTCGAGCGTGCACATCACACCAAGCCCCGCAGCCGCCCTGGAACTCGTCGACCACCCAGACATCAGTCACATGAGCCGGATGTCCGCTGGCCTTGTGGGTTCTCGCCTGGTGTGCGAGGGGAGAACCCACAACGCGGAGGGATATCCGTTCGGGTTGTGGGGCCACAGGCGGCCTGGTCAGCGCACGACTGTGTAGTCGGATTGGGTGAAGCCGGCCTTCAAGGTGCGGGTGGCGTTGTGGGTGAGGGGGATGTCGGACGGGACCGGGCCGAAGAGCGGGATGCCGGTGCCCAGAAGGACTGGGGCGGTGGTGATGGTGAGTTCGTTGAGGAGGCCGGCCGTCAGGAAGGTCTGGATGGTGGCGGCGCCGTCGGTGTAGACGCGTTGGGCGCCGCGGTCGTTGAGGGTCTCGACCAGGGCGTCCAGCGTGCGGTGGACGAGGACGCGGTCGTCGGCGTCCGGGTCGAGGGTGGTGCTCAGGACCTCGACCTGCTTGCCTTCGTACGGCCAGGCGTCGAACTTGCAGGCCAGTTCGTACGTGTTGCGCCCGACTACGACGGTGTCCACCGACGCCAGGAACTCGTCGTACCCGGTCTCCCCGGCGTGCTCGGCCCGGCCGGTGAGCCAGTCGATGGACCCGTCGGAGCGCGCGATGAACCCGTCGAGGCTGGTGGCGATGAACGCAGCGGCATGGAAACTCACACCACCATTTTCCACGACGGCTCAACGCGGCGGTGGGCCGACCGTGGCTTCCAGGGTGTGTTCGCACGGAAGCAGGATCTGGCGCTCGTAGTCGCCGTCCGGTTCGGCCAGCAGGTTGGTGAGCAGCCGGACCGCCCGGCGGCCCATCGCATTCCGCGGCACCCGCAACATTGCCCACGGCAAAGAACCCACCTCGGTCTCGTCGTCCACCAGGAGTACGACGGACAAGTCGCCGGGCACCGACAACCCGCGAACGCGCGGTGGCCGAGCGTCACCAGGTCGTCGACGATTTCGCCGGTCGCGGTCCGGTAGTCCCCGCCGACGTAGCTGATGGATGCCCCGGGCACCTCCCGATGACCGACGTACACGAACGGATAGCCCTCGTACGCCAGCCGGGCCGGGTCCTCGTGGTCCGCGTGGTGACGGAGCAACTCCACCTCGGCCTCCGGACTAGCACTCCAGTTCGGCTACCAGGTCCAAGCCTGACGTTGCGTCCGAAGAAGCGGTGCAACGTCACACCGCTTCTTCGGACGTAACCGGAGGATCTCCGTGTGGTTAGCCCTTCAGGCCGGTTTGGGCGAGGCCTTCGACGAACTGGCGTTGGGCCAGGACGAAGATGATGAGGACGGGGAGTGCGGAGAGGGTCGCGGCCGCGAGTTGGGTGTTCCACATGGGTCCGCCGTACGCGTCGACGTACTGGGTGAGGGCCTGGGGGACGGTGAACTTCTGCTTCGAGGAGAGGAACACGATCGGCTCGAGGTAGAGGTTCCAGCTGTGCAGGAACGTGAAGATCGACACCGCGCCGATCGCCGGCCTGGCCAGCGGGAGGCACACGCGCCAGAAGAGACCGAAGCGGCCCAGCCCGTCGACGCGGCCGGCCTCCTCGAGCTCGGTCGGCAGCGTGATGAAGAACTGCCGCATGATGAACGTCGCCAGCACGCTCGGTGCGCCGAGCATCGGGATCAGGATCAGCGGCCAATGCGTGTCCACCAGCCCGAATGCGTCGAACATCCGGTACAGCGGGATGATCGTCACCTCGTTCGGCACGAGCAGCCCACTGAGTACGACGAGGAACACGACCCCGGCGCCGCGGAACTTGACCCGCGCGAACGCGTACCCGGCGAGCGACGACACCGCCAGCGTCCCGATGGTGACGATCAGCGCGATGTAGAGGCTGTTCAGGTACTGCCGGCCGAACGGCTGCAACTCGAACACCTGCCGATAGGCGTCCAGCGTCGGCGATCCCGGCAGCAACGACGGCGGGAACGCGAAGATCTCGGCCACCGGCTTCAGCGAGGTCGTCGCCATCCACCAGATCGGGAACACGAACGGCACACAACACACCAGCAGTACGCCGTAGATCAGCAACTTAAGCCTCATGGAACACCCACCTACGACGCATCCGCCACTGAACTGCGGTCAGCACCAGGACGATGAAGAACAGCAGCAGCGACAGCGCCGAGCCGTACCCGAAGTGATGGAACTGGAACGCCTGCTGGTACAGGTAGTAGACGAGGACGGTCGTCGACGTCTCGGGTCCGCCTTGGGTCAGTACGGCGATCTGCGCGAACACCTGCAGCGATCCGACGATGGTCAGGATCATCGTCAGCAGGATGGTCGGACTGATCAGCGGCACGGTCACCCGACGGAACCGGGCGCACGCGGACGCACCGTCGATCCGGGCAGCCTCGTACAGCTCCGCCGGAACACCCTGCAACGCGGCGAGGAACAGCACCATGTTGAGGCCGACGTTCTTGAACAGCTGGACCACGATCACCGACGCCATCGCCGTACCGCTGGAGCGCAGCCAGTTCGGCCCGTCGATCCCGAGCAGATCCAGGAAACCATTGATTCCGCCGTTGTCCTGGAGCAGGAAACCCCACACGATCGTCCAGGCGACGAGCGTCACGACGACCGGCGAGAAGAACAGAGTCCGGAAAATGACCGTTCCGCGCAGTTTCTGGTTCAGCAGGACGGCGAGGAACAGGGCCAGGCTAAGGTTCAGCACCACCAGCCCGGCCGAGAACAGACCCGTTGCCCTGAGCACCGGACCCAACCGGGCATCGGAAGCCAGCGCAGCATAGTTGTCACCGCCGACGAACTCGAACGTGCCACCGAGCACGTTCCACTCATGCACGCTGTACCAGACCACGAGCCCGAGCGGAACGATGACGAAGGCAACGATCCCGGCGAGCTGCGGCAACACCATCAGCCATCCGGCCAAGGTGTCCCGCCGCCGCATCGTCCAGTACGGCGCACGCTCCGCCGGCGCCCGGGGAGGCGCCGGCTTGTCGAGGAGCAAGGTCATTTCGCCAGCAGGGGGTTGATCTTCGAGCAGACGCCGGACAGTACGGTCTTCACGTCCGCGTCCGGCTTCCACAGCGGGTCGAGCGCTGCGCGGACGGTCTGCTGCAGCTCGGCGTACCCGGTGTGGCTGGGCTTGATCGTGCCGTTCTCGATGCCCTTGACGACGACGCTGTCGAGCTGTGCCGGCTTGAGCAGCGGGTTGGCCTTGGCGAGCGTCGCGGCGTTCAGCTGCGACTTGCGCGGCGGCGGGAAGAACTGCGCGAGCTTCGCCGAGTTCTCGGCGTTGCTGAAGTACGCCAGGAACTTCTTGGCCTCGTCGGCGTGCTTGCCGCGTTTGAAGACGCCGATCCCGGCCTGCCCGACGACGGAGTACTCACCCGACGGGCCCTTGGGGAGCGGCACCAGGTCCCACTTGAACTTGGACTTCTCGAGCAGAGCGGCCCGGCTGATCTGGGTCAGGACCATCGCCGAGTCGCCGGCGTAGAAGTCCTTCGTCACACCCGGCCCCGGCATGCCCTTGTCGGTGAAGATCAGCTTGTGGACGAACGTCATCGCATCCACCATCGCCGGCTGGTCGAACTGGCAGGTCTTGCCGTCCTCGCTCCACGGCCGCGCGCCCCAGCCGGACCAGATCGCGTTCAGCGTGTCCCAGCCCTTGTAGTCGAAGTCGCCGACCACGAGCCCGCCCTTACCGCGGGCCTGTACGGCGGCTGCGGTCTTGGCCGCCTCCTCCCAGGTCCAGGTCCCGGACGCGATCTGCTGGGCCGGAGCCGGCCGCCCCGCCGCTTTCACCAGGTCGGTGTTCACGAACACCCCCAGCGGCGAGGTGGAGAACGGGTACGCGTAGAGCTTGCCGTCCTTCTCCCAGTTGGCCGTCGTACTCGGCAGCAGATCGGCGTCCTTGTCGATCGGCTCGAGCGCGCCCGAACTGACGAAGTCCGGCGCGTTGCTCTCGAAGATCCACGCCAGGTCCGGCACGTTGCCGCCGCCGATCTGCGTGGTCAGGGTAGTCGTGTAGCTGTCGAACGGGATCGACTCGAAGGTGATCTTGCCGACCTCGGGATGGTCCAACTTGTAGTCGGCGGCGATCTGGTCGAACAACGCCAGATGCTTGGCGTTGGCGCTCCAGATCGTCATCCGCAGGTCCACCGGACCCGGGGCGCCGGAGTCGCCGTCGGACGAGCCGCCGCAGCCCGCGAGGGCGAGCAGAGCTGCGGCCACACCGGCCGCTGTCAAGGAACGGAGTTTCATCGGTCAGTCCTCCATCAGTAGCCGGTGACGTCCGGCCACGCGAGTTCGATGCCCTGAGCAACCAGGTGGTCCTGGAACTCGGCGAGCAGAGCAGGGGTGTTGCGAACTGCGCGCGGGGCGGTCCCGCGGTCGAGGCAGAACGCCGCGAGCGCGCCGGCGGACTCGCCGATGTTCCACTCGACGGGATGCAGCCGGTAGCAGCCGTTGGTGATGTGCGTGGTGCCGAGGTTCTTGTTCGCGGGCAGCAGGTTCTCGACGCGCTCCGGGATGAGCGCGCCGAGCGGGATCCGGAACGGGCTGCTGGCCACGTCGATGTAGTTGTCGCCACCGGTCGAGGGGTGCAGGTCGATCCGGTACATCCCGATACCGACGCTGTCGTCGTACTCGACCGCTCCCTGCGCGCCGCGGACGGCGACCGAGAGGTCCTGCTCGACGATCGTGTACTCCGCCTTGATCCGCCGGGATTCGCGGATGTACGGCGCCTGCGCCAGACCGTCCGCGGAGCCGACCAGATCGCCCCGCAACCGCAGTCCGGGAAAGCCGGTGCCACCGTCGGCCCGTGGCGCCTCGGTCTGCAGCCAGTAGAAGACGGCGTGCGAGAGTTCACGAGCCGCCGCGAGATGCTTCGCCCCGTCCGGTACGTCGATGACCGGGCCTTCGAAGTAGTCGATCATCGGCCAGTTCACCAGGCAGATGTCGCTCTCGTACGCGCCCGGGACGAAGTGCCGGCGGGCCGCGATCCGGCGGAACGTCCACAGGTTCGTGTCGCCGCCCGTGCGCCGCTGGTCCGCGACCACCGCGAGCGGGTCGTCGTCGGGGTTGGGGGTGAACGTCCGCTGCGAGCTCTCCAGCGTTCGTGGGTTCGGCGCGGTCCAGGACAGCAGGCGATCGCCCCAGAACGACGGCTGGTAGTTCCGCCAGAACGCGTAGTTCGCCGGCTTGTCCCCGACGTGGTCGCCGTCCACGTGATCGACCGCGAAGCAGTACGACACCGCCTGCATGTTGAGCGGCTGCGCTTCGGCCGGAGCGCTCGGCTCGCCGGTTTCGCCCTGCGCCTCGAACCCGGTCACGTACTCGGTCCCGGTCAGCGGCAGCAGCTCACCGGTCTCGGTCGCGTCGAGGATGTACGGCGCGGTCAGCGTCAGCCGTTCCTCGGTGTCGCGATGCTGCACGGTGACCGCGGTGACCCGATCGCCGTCGGTGTCCGCGGCCACGGGCCGGTACGGCTGCAGCACCTGAAGCCGGCGGCTGGCTCGGTACGGAGCGAGCATCTCCTCCAGCACGGCGAGCGCGACCCGCGGCTCGTGGCAGAGCTTGGAGACGTACCCGGCGCCTGGGTTGAGGTCGGACGAGGCTCGCGACGCCGAGGTCAGCGGGTAGTGGCGGCGGTAGTAGTCACGGATCCCGTTGCGCAGCGTCCGGTACGACGCCGTGACGCCGAACTGTTCGACCCAGCTGTGCTCGTCCGGCGGGACGGCCTGGCTGGTCAGCTGTCCGCCGAGCCAGTCGAACTCCTCGGTCAGGATCACCGAGCGACCGGCACGCAGCGCGGCGAGAGCCGCGGCAACGCCGCCGAGTCCGCCGCCGATCACAAGTACATCGGTATGCATTCAGGCACCTTTGGGTGGAGTGAGTGTGATTCCGTCGGTCAGCTCGCAGGCGAGCAGCAGTTGCTGCTCGGTGGAGGTCCCGCTGAGGACCGCCTCGAGCAGCTCGACCGCACGCACGCCCATGGCTCGCCGCGGGACGTGGAAGCCGCTGAAGTCGAGATCGCTGGCGACAGGCCGCGTCGAGTCACCGAGCGCGACCACGGACAGGTCGCCCGGTACGTCGACTCCGCGCTCGGCCGCCGCGGCGTACAACGCGATCGCGTCGGCCCGCTCCTCGACGAACGCCGCGGTGATGCGCCGATCCAGCAGGTCGTCGAGCACTTCGCCCGGCGAACGATCGAGGGTCGGCACATGCGGTGCGCGCGGGCCGGCGGCCTCGCGGAAACCCCGGAGCCGGTCGGCCGACGACTCGGCGCCGACACCGAGCCCGACGAAGGCGATCCGCCGGTGGCCGAGTTCCTGCGCCCGTTCCGCGACGGTCCGGGTGGCGGTGCCGTAGTCGGCGCCGACGTACGGCACCGGGGCGCCGGCGTCGTCGCGGCGGCCGACCGAGACGAACGGATAGTCCTCGGTGATCAACCGGGCGAGCTCGTCGGAAGGAATCTCGCGCCCGAGCAGCAGGCAGCCGTCGGCGATCCGCAGCCGGTTGTTCTCGTGGAAGATCCGCCGATGCCCGTCGGTCACCGGAGCACTGGTGAACAGCAGCAGGTCCCATCCGAGGCGCTCGGCGCGATCCTCGATACCGGCCAGGAACGGGTGGTAGAAGTCGCCGCTCGCACTCGGGAACACCGACTCGTAGGTGAACACGCCGAGGATCTGGTTGCGCTGCTTCGTCATCCGGCGGGCCAGCGGATCGGCCTGGTAGCCGGTCTCGCGGATCACCTTCAGGACCCGGTCCCGGGTCTCGGCCGGGATCCGCGCGATCGCGTCGCTGCGGTTGTTCAGCACCAGCGACACCGTCGTCTGGCTGACCTTCGCCAGTCGCGCGATGTCGCGTTGGGTGAGTCGGGTGGTGGCTTTGTCCGGCATCGATCGATCCTTCACGGTAATACGGATTGCCGGGGACATTAGAACAGTTCGCGGATCGTCGTCAAGGGCTCGCTTCGGCTGCTAATCCGGATTACTAAAGCCAAGGTCTTGACCGCGGCCGGTCCGGCACAGAAAACTCGCCGCTGTTCCGATCGTCGCGAGGAGTGCGTCGCACCATCCGCTGCAACTACTTCAGGAGTTCAGTCATGCACGTCAAACGTCGTACCGTCCTGCTCGGCGCGGCCGCAGCCGCCGGGCTCGCGCCCGCGATGATGTCGGCACCGGCTGGTGCCGCCGGTCTCCCGCTGCTGGCGAGCCTGCCGGCCGGAGCACCCGATCGACGGCTGTTCGCGCCCGGAGAACAGCGGTTCGCGGGGTACCTGGTGATCCTCGCGCCGATGACGAACGACATCGTCGACACCAATCCGTACGGGTTCATGGGCGGCGGCTGGTGGCGCACGCCGTCGCAGCCGTTCAACTCGCGCGTGCAGGAACACGTTTTCACGCTGAGCTGGTTCTACGCGAACAAGCGGGCCTGGAACCCGTACTACCGCAACAACGCACTGCTCGGCCGGCTCGACGCAGCCCTGCAGCACTACCTGGGCCTGCAGAACCCGGACGGCTCGTGGCCGGAGTACTCCCCGGGTGAGCGCGGCAAAGCGTCCAGCGGTTTCGGGATCGGCTACCTCGCCAAGACGCTGGCGAACCTTCGCAAGGCAAACGCGTTGCCGAGCAGGCGGACGCAACTGGAAGGTGTCCTGCGCAAGGGAGTCGACTGGTACCTGGACCCCGGTAACTCGGTCGTCTGGGACGACCCGTTCGAGTACACGAACCAGGCTGTCGCCGGTGTCGCGAGCTCGGCGCTCACCCTGCGACTGCTGCCCGACCAGGCCCGCTGGACCAAGCTGCAGGACCGGATCCGGTTCGTCGCGAAGTGGGCGCAGAGCCCGGCCGGGTTCTTCTACGATCCGCGCGGGATGGACATCAACTACAACTTCGAGGTCATGCTCCCTGAGATGGCCGAGCTCTACCTGCAGACCAAGAACCCGCTGCTGATCTCGATGACGCGCAAGTTCTCCGACTGGTTCGGCTACAACCTGCTCCGCGAACCGGACGGCTCCGGCTGGCTCACGTACTACGCCGTCTCCGACCGGACCTCGGTCGCGTTCTACGACGATGTCGTCCCGGACCCGGACCGGAGCATCCTCGGCTCGCACTTCGTCCCCGCCGTCCCGGACTTCGGGGCCTTCTTCACGTCCCGCGAGGACAAGACGGCGACCCGGCAGGCGTGGGCCGCCGACGCCGCTCCGGTGCCGGCGCTGGCCAAGCAGGACACGTCGCCGCGCATCATCGCGCACGCGCCGTACGGCGAGACGCTGCCGACCCGGAGCGCCAAGCGGGCCGCGATCGCGAACATCCCGTACCTGCGACGAGACAACTTCACCGAGCGGCGCCACGACGACTTCGGCAACCAGGACTACCTCTACATACGGCGCCCCGGCCTGTATCTCGGCGCCTTCTTCGGCGAGCGGCAGGGCAGCGCGGTCAAGGCCGGGACCGGGTTCCTCTGGCACCCGTCGGCCGGCACCGTGATCCACGCGCAGCAGACCGCGACCGGCTGCTGGGGCACGGTCCGCGCCGGCAAGGCCGATGCCGAGAGCAACCTGATCGCGGAGTACCCGTCGAAGGACCGCGTCCGCTACCGCACGCCCGACGGCTCGGTGTCGACCGAACTCGTGATCGGCTCGCACTCGGTCAGCCGCCGGGTGACCGCGACGGGGGCCGCGACCGAGCAGGTCCCGCTGGTGCTGCAGCCGGGCGACGAGGTGGTCTTCTCGGACGGGACCGTCGTGCCGTACGGCGAGACCCGGACGGCCACTGCCGACGGCATCGTGATCCGTCGCGGCCCGGCCACGATCACGATCACCTGGTCGACGCGACGTACGGCGACGCTTAGCACCTCGTCGCGCACCTATCTGCGCGACCAGCGCCGCCGCGTCCACGTACTCCGGATTCCGCACGACGGCCTACTCGAAACCGTCGTGCGGACGGCCGGATAGTCAGGGGGTGCGCAGCTTCAGCACCTGGCGGCCTGGGGTGTGGCCGGTCAGGTATACGCGGAGTCCGTCCGGGGTGAGGCTGCCGCCTAGGTAGGTGTAGCGCTCGCCCGGGTCCATGGCTACCCGGGCGGCGCCGTTCCCCGGGCCGAACTCGATCCGGTCCGCGCCGACGGTGTAGCTCCCGGTCCCGGACGTCAGCTGGTAGTTGCCCGCAGCATCCAATGCTTCGACGCCGGAAAGCGTTCCGCCCGGGCGGAAACAGAGCTCGATCGCGTACGCCGTCGCGTCGCCGGCGAACTCGAACGCCAGGTCGTAGCCGTCGCCGACCTCGGCCACGGTCACCTCGGTCCGCAACGTCCGGTACTGCTTCGGCCGGTGCCCGAAATCCATTGCCGCGTAGAACCGGCCGTCCGGGGTGAGGGCGTACTGGCCGTCCGGACGGCGGTACCGCGGGGGGAGCGGCAGGTGGTACGGAACCTGGACCTCTTGGAACAGACGGAAGGAAGTCGCGCCCAGCCTGTGGAGTCCATCGCTGCGGAAATGCCCGGTGCTGAAGAACTGCGGCGACAGGCGGACCGAGTCGAGGATCGCCGCACCGTTGCGGAGCTTGAAGAACGTCGGGTTCGTCGAGAGGCCCGACGAGATCAACGGCAGGTCGTGGAAGTCGGTGCCGCCGAACACCGCCGCGGTCCGCCCTTCCCGCCGCATCCGAACGGATGCCTGCGACGGGTAATGCTGCACGAAGTTCGTCGGAGCCGGTGTCGCGGCCGGGAGAACTGCGGACAACTCCGGTCGCTCCAGCACCTCGGCCAGGAAATCGCCGAGCTCACCGGTCCCCTGCGCTTCGATGCTCTTGGCAACGGTCGTGAACCGCCCGTCGTGCGTGTGCAGTGCCAGTTCGCGGAACTGCGTCAGATACCACCAGACCTCTCGCACGCCCTTCTGGTCCTGTCGTCGCGACGCGGTCGTGTCCACCTCGCCGTTCGGCTCCAGCAAGTACAGCGTCACGTCGAGGTTCCGCCGTACGTAGTCCAGCAACTCCGGCTTCGCGCGCAGCCACGCGATCGTGAGGAGACACGGGTTCGTCACCTCGGCGGCGTACGTCGAACTCCGCTCGCTGTAGATCCCGTCCGGAGTCGCGTCGATGCCTTCGTCGAGCCAGTCGTCGATCCGCGCCACGTACCGCCGATCCGGGAACAAATGGTTTACCCGAGCCAGCGCCGCCGACACCTCCCAGCGGTGGTTCGGCGTATGCACGCCACCCGAAGCCAACGCCGGCCCGGCCTTCTTGACCACCGACGCCAGCGTCGCGCGTATCGGCGCGGTCTCGGCCTGGTCGTCCGCGTCGAGCAGCGCGTACAGCATGCACACGTCCTGGATCGCGAAAGCGCTGTCCGGCGGTGAGTGCAGGCTGCCGACGTCGTACAGGCCGTCCTCGTGCTGCCGCGCGGCGAGCTGGTCGACCAGCCGGGCGAGCGGTCCTAGGAGGGTGGCGTCGTGGTGGTACGACGACCTTCCCCAGACGTAGCTGGAAACCAGTCGACGGGCGTTGCGGGCCACGGTCCGGACACTGTCGGAAACGTTCGGAAAGTTGCCGAGCACGAGCGGAATCTGTTTCCGGTTCGCTTCGGTCAGCAGGGTCAGGAAGTCCTCGTCCACGGTTGCTACCTCAGCACAGGCGGTCCGGATCCGGTCATCTCCTACACCGATGAACTATTGCGGGAACCGGTTTCTTGTACTAGTTTGACCGGCCAGGGCAAGCGCTTTCCGAGGCGTCGGGCCGGAGGCCGACGGGGAAGAAACAGGTGATCATGAGTGCGCTAGGTGAGCTCGGCAGTCTCCGGGGTAAGAAATCGCCCGGCCAGAAGAAGGACAACCTGGCCGGGTACCTGTTCCTGGCGCCGTGGTTGCTGGGACTGTTCCTGATCACGATCGGGCCGATGGCGGCCTCGCTGTACCTGTCCTTCACGGACTACAACCTGATCCAGGCGCCGCAGTGGATCGGCCTGGAGAACTTCACCCGGATGCTGTCCGACGAGCGGCTGCACAACTCGCTCCGGGTGACGTTCACCTACGTGTTCGTCTCGGTCCCGCTGCAGCTGGCGATCGCCCTGCTGCTGGCCGTCGTACTCGACCGCGGCGTCCGCGGGATGGCGTTCTACCGCTCGGTGTTCTACCTGCCGTCGCTGCTCGGCTCGAGTGTCGCGATCGCGATCCTCTGGCGCCAGGTGTTCGGCACCACGGGCCTGCTCAACCAGGTGCTCGACATGTTCGGCATCGAGGGCAAGGGCTGGATCTCCGACCCCAGTACGGCGCTCGGCACCCTCGTCGTACTGAACGTGTGGACGTTCGGATCGCCGATGGTGATCTTCCTGGCCGGACTGCGGCAGATCCCGATGATGTACTACGAGGCCGCGTCCGTGGACGGCGCCGGCGTACTGCGGCGGTTCTTCAGCATCACGCTGCCGCTGCTGACGCCGATCATCTTCTTCAACCTGGTGCTGCAGATCATCCACGCGTTCCAGTCGTTCACCCAGGCGTTCGTCGTCTCCGGGGGCAGCGGCGGACCGTCGGACTCGACGATGTTCTTCACGCTGTACCTCTACGACCGGGGCTTCGGGAACTTCGACATGGGCTACGCCTCCGCGATGGCGTGGTTCCTGCTCGTGATCATCGGGGTCTTCACCGCCGCGAACTTCTTCGCCTCGAAGTACTGGGTGTTCTATGACGACTGAAACGCTCCGAAGCACCGTGGCCGCGCGGCCGGTCCGGATTACCTGGTCCCGGATCCGGCCGCTGGTGATCCACGTGCTGCTGGCCGGCTCCGCGCTGGTGATGCTGTACCCGGTGATCTGGATGGTGGTCAGCTCACTGCGCCCGGGCAACGAGATCTTCCGCGATCCCGGGATCCTGGTGAAGGACCTGCGGATCGAGAACTACCGGGTCGGCTGGCACGCGCTGACCGAGCCGTTCACCCGCTACCTGCTGAACTCGGGAATCGTGGTGCTCGGTTCGATCCTCGGCAACCTGGTGTCCTGCTCGATGGCGGCGTACGCGTTCGCCCGGCTGGAGTTCGCGGGCAAGAAGTTCTGGTTCGCGATCATGCTGCTGAGCATCATGCTGCCGATCCACGTGGTGATCGTGCCGCAGTACATCTTGTTCTCGCACCTGGGCTGGATCAACACGGTGCTGCCGCTGATCGTGCCGAAGCTGCTCGCCACCGACGCGTTCTTCGTGTTCTTGATGGT
The DNA here is from genome assembly GCF_053607525.1 of Kribbella sp. NPDC055110. Classification (NCBI taxonomy): domain Bacteria; kingdom Bacillati; phylum Actinomycetota; class Actinomycetes; order Propionibacteriales; family Kribbellaceae; genus Kribbella; species Kribbella sp. NPDC055110. The sequence continues at coordinate 64,963 of NZ_JBSGTS010000012.1, read as the reverse complement.
GCAGTTCATCCGCGGTATCCCGCGCGAGCTGGACGAGGCCGCCCGGATCGACGGCTGCGGCAAGGCCTCGATCTTCCTCCGGATCATCCTTCCGCTGATGGTCCCGGCGCTCGCCACCACGACGATCTTCACGTTCATCTGGACCTGGAACGACTTCTTCAGCCAGCTGATCTACCTGACCGACCCGCACATGTACACCGTCCCGGTCGCCCTCCGGTCGTTCGTCGACTCGACCTCCAGCTCGTCCTGGGGCTCGATGTTCGCGATGTCGGTCGTGTCCCTCGTCCCGGTCTTCCTCGCCTTCCTGCTCGGCCAGCGGTTCCTGATCAAAGGCATCGCGACCACCGGCATCAAGTAACCCCTGAAAGGTGCACCTCATGAGGCACATTCCACGCGCCCTGACAGCCCTGGCGCTGGCCACCACATTGCTGGCGGCGAGCGCCTGTGGTGGCGACTCCGGTGGTGCGTCGTCGTCCGCGGACGGCGGCAAGGTCACGCTCCGATTCACCTGGTGGGGATCGGATACCAGGACGAAGCTCACCCAGCAGGTGATCGACGCGTACCAGAAGGACCATCCGAACGTCACGATCAAGGGTGAGTTCGGCGAATGGTCCGGCTACTGGGACAAGCTCGCCACCACGGTCGCGGCGAACGACGCTCCGGACATCATCCAGATGGACGAGAAGTACCTGCGCGAGTACGCCGACCGCGGCGCGCTGCTCGACCTGAAGAAGGCCGACGGCCTGGACACCGGCAAGTTCGAGCCGGACACGCTCGGCGCCGGTGAGTTCGACGGTGGCCTGTACGGGCTGAACGCCGGCATCAACTCGTTCGCGGTGGTCGTGAACCCGGCCGCCTTCAAGACCGCCGGCGTACCGATCCCGGACGACAGCACCTGGACCTGGGACGACTTCGCCCGGATCGCCGCGGAGATCACCACCAAGACCGGCGGGAAGATCACCGGGACCGGCACGCTCGGCGGCAACGAGGCCGGCCTGAACCTCTGGGCCCGGCAGAACGGCGAGTCGCTCTGGACAAAGGACGGCAAGCTCGGCGTCTCGCCGGAGAAAACCACCGACTTCTTCAAGTACATCCTGAAGCTCCGGGACGCGAAGGCGATCCCGTCGGCCGAGGCGGTCTCGCAGGACATGAACGCCTCGCTCGACCAGTCAGCGTTCGCGACCGGCAAGCTGGCGATGAGCTTCATCTGGAGCAACCAGCTGCTCGCCTTCAGCAAGGCGTCCGGCCAGCAGCTCAAGCTGCTGCGGATCCCGAGCACCGACGGCAAGGCCGCCGACAACGGCTCGTACTACAAGGGCTCGATGTTCTGGTCGATCTCGGCGCGGTCGAAGCACCAGAAGGAGGCCACGGAGTTCGTGAACTACCTTGCCAACAACCCCGCCGCTGGTGGCGTGCTGCTCGCCGAGCGGGGTGTGCCGCCGAACACGGAGATCCGTTCCGCGGTGACGTCGAAGCTGCAGCCCGCCGACGCCGCGTCCGCGAAGTTCATCCAGGACATCGGCAAGGAACTCGGTGACCCGTCGCCCGCGCCGCCGGTCGGTGGCGGTCAGGTGGAGAAGATCATCCAGCGCTACACGACCGAGGTACTGTTCGGGCGGCAGACGCCGGAGGCGGCCGCCAAGGCGTTCCTGGACGAGGTCAACGGGGAGCTCAAATAGTGTTGCTGACGGCAACTGATTGCCGATGACGGGGGCCCGCGTGGCCGTGGTGGGAATCCACGGCCACGGCGCCTCCCATGTCCGCAACGTCGCCCGGCTGGCGGAGGCCGGCCGGGCCGAACTGGTCGCGGTCGCCGATCCGCAAGGCGCCGAGGACCTGCCTGTGAGCGTCCAGGTCTTCAGCGGTCTGGACGAGTTGCTCGCGGCGACCGAGGTCGACGTCGTGGTGATCTGTACGCCGATCCAGACGCACGTCCCGCTGGCGGAGCTGGCGATGCGCGCGGGCGCCGACGTACTGCTGGAGAAGCCGCCGACGGCGTCGATGGCCGAGTTCGAGCAGCTGTCCGCGGTGGTGGCCGAGACCGGGCGGGCGTGCCAGGTGGGCTTTCAGGCGCAGGCGTCGGAGGCCACGCTGAAGCTGGCGGCGATGGTTGCCGAGGGGCAGCTCGGCGAGATCCGGGGCATCAGCGCGGTGGGGAAGTGGGTGCGCAAGGCCAGGTACTTCCAGCGTGCGCGGTGGTCCGGCAGGCGGCGGCTCGACGGCATCGATGTCGTCGACGGCGCGGTCACGAACCCGCTCGCGCATGCGACCGCGGCGGCCCTGCTGCTGGACGGTTCGACCGGCGTGGACGACGTACGGTCGATCGAGACCGAGTTGTACCGCGCGAACCCGATCGAGTCCGACGACACCTCCGCGGTGCGGATCACGACCAGCCGCGGTACGCCGATCCTGATCGCGGTCACGTTGTGCGCCGTCGACCATCTCGAGGCGTCGGTGATCGTGCACGGGTCGGAGGGGCGCGCTGTCCTGACGTACCAGGCGGATCTGATCGGCGACACGAAGTACGGCCGGGCCGATCTGTTGGAGAACCTGCTCGCGCATCGGGCGGATCCCACGGTCCCGCTGTATGTGCCGCTGGCCGCGACGGGTGGGTTCACCCGCGTGGTCGAGGCGGTGCGGACGGCGCCGGATCCGGTGCTGATCGCACCCGAGCTGGTGCGATGGGAAGGCGAAGGACTGGAGCGCCGGCCGATCGTTCTCGACGTCGAGAAGTGGATCGACCGGGCCTCGGACGAGCTGGCGCTGTTCAGCGAGATCGGGGCGCCATGGACAAGGCAACCACGGGAGAGTTCATGAATCTCGGCTGCAACCACGCTGTCGGCCGGTCGACAACAACGGCTCGCAGGACCACGACCGGGTCGACGCGTTGGACGTGTCCGACGACGAGGCCGGTGCCGCGCAGCGGCGGGCGCAGGATGTGGGGGTCTCGGCCACGACGTGCCGACAGGGTCCGGTTCGCGCACCAGCTGTCCTGGCGCACGTGGTGGGGGAACTACAGGAGCTCTAGCGGGGGAGGGCGAGGGTGAAGGTGGTGCTGCCCGGGGTTGAGGTGAGGGTGAGGGTGCCGTGGTGGGCTTGGGCTATGGACTGGGCTAGCGAGAGGCCCAGGCCGGCGCCGCCGGTGGAGCGGTTGCGGGCGGTGTCGGCTCGGGTGAAGCGCTGGAAGACGTTGGGGAGCAGGTCGGCGGGGATGCCGGGGCCGTCGTCGTGGATGGTGAGCAGGGCGGAGCGATCGCTGCTGGTGGCGGCGACCGTGACCGTCGTGCCGGGCGGGGTGTGCCGGCGGGCGTTGGTGAGCAGGTTGGCGACGACTTGATGCAGGCGCTGCTCGTCGCCGATCACGATGATCGGTTCGGCCGGCAGCTCGAGCTCCCAATGGTGGCTGGGGGCAACGATCCGCGCGTCGGTGACCGAGTCGCGGGCGAGCCGGGACAGGTCGACCGGGCGGCTGTCGAGCGGCCGGCCGGCGTCCAGGCGGGCGAGGAGCAGGAGGTCCTCGACCAGTGACGCCATCCGGGTGGTCTCGACCATCACCTTGCCCATCGCGTGCGTGAACAGTTCGGGGTCGCCCTGGTGCAGGCTGAGCTGGGCGTACCCGTGGATCGTCGTCAGCGGCGTACGCAGCTCGTGCGAGGCGTCCGCGACGAACTGCCGGACCTGCTGCTCGCTGCGATGACGCGCGTCGAGGGCGTTCTCCATGTGCCCGAGCAGCGTGTTCAGCGCGACCGCGACCTGGCCGACCTCGGTGCGTTCGTCCGTGAGCTGATCCGGCACTCGTGCGGTCACCCCGATCTCGCCGGTGTCGAGCGGCAGACCGGCCACCTCGCGCGCCGTCTGCGCGACGCGGCGCAGCGGCCGCAATTGACGCCGTACGACGAACACCGCGACGCCGCCCGCGGTGAGTACGCCGATGCCGCCGAAGAGCGCCTCCCACCCGATCAGGCTGTTGATCGTGTTCTGGATGTCCTTGGTGGGGAGCCCGGTGATCACGGTCACCGCGTCGACGGTGGATGCGTGCACCCGGTACTCGCCGAGATCAGGCAGGTCGACCGTACTGTTCTCGCCTGCGGCCACATCGTCGAGTACGCCGATCGCCTGGTCGCTGAGCCCGGTCAGCTTCCCGTCGGCGGTGATCACGTTGCCCGCCACACCGGTCGGGGTCAGGTACAACGTCACCGTGCCCGCGTCCTGCCCGTGCGGCGCGTCCCCCGGCGGCCCGTTCAGATCGCCCTTGGTCAGCGCGTTGATCGCACGGCCCTGCGTCGCCTCCACCTTCCCGTCCAGTTGCCTGGTCAGGTACGAGCCGATCGCGGCGGTCGTCAGCGCGCCGATCACGAGACTCATCACCGCGACCAGCATCACCATCGCCGCCGCGACCCGCACACTCAACGAACGCGCCGCGACCTTCATGCACCCAGGATGTGCGGCCAGTCCTGTGACCCGCTTGGCGTTTCCTGGGACCTTCCTGTGAAGCCACTAGAGCAGTACGTCGGCCGCCGCCCGCAACCCCTTGAGCTCGGCCGCGGCCCAGCCCTCGCCCCGCGATTCTGCACCGCGCCACCGCGGCTTGTCGACGAGATGGAAGTACAGGTTGAAGATGCTGCCGACGACCTGCAGGTACGGGATCGCCGTCTCGTCCTCGGGAGTGATCGGCCGCTGTTCGGCGTACCCGGACCTGAACGCGTCCCAGTGCGGTGTCGTCGCGACGCCGCCGAAATCGGCCGCCAGCGGGCCGATCGCGGCGAGGTCGTAGTCGAGGAGGAGGAGTCCCTGATTGGTCAACAAGACATTGTCCAGCGTGACGTCGCCGTGGCAGGTTCCTGCCTTTGAGTACTGCGCGAGGTTGTTCCGTACAGCACCTGCAAGGGACCGGAGCAGGTTTTCCTCCGTGTCGTCCACGGCGAGGATTTCTTCGAGCGGCTCGTCCAGCTGGTGAACGAGGTCGGCGGGCGGACGATAGTACGGCGACGTGTAGTTCTCGGCGGCATCGTGAAATGCGGCGAGTTGCCGGCCGAAGGCGGCGTACAACTCGTCGGTGAAGGGCGGTCGCGGCTTGGTGCCCTCGACGTACCCGAGCAGGGTGAACGGCCGGGGACCTTCGGGTGACTCGAGGAGGCCGACGGTGTCTCCGTCGGGTAGCGGGAGGACCGGTGGAGCGAGTACGTCGCACGCGCGCAGATGCTCCGAAAGCCCTGTCTCCCAACGGATTTCGTCCGGTCCGCGGCCGCCGTACCGATAGAGCTTGAGGACGTAACGGGCGTCGTCGGTGGCCAGCTCGTAGACATCGTTCACCAGCGAACGGAGCAGCGTGCAACTGGTGAAGCCGAGGTGGTAGCGCGTGCCGAGCTCCGCGGCCAGCGCCTCGGGATCGGGGAGCGAGCGGAGCGTCGGGATCATGGAGCCGACCCTACGAATCCCGTAGCCGGACCTGCAACGCGTTTGAATTGACAGGTTAGAACCGTGGTAAGAGTGGGGAGGTTCGAGACGTTTCCGGATTCGCCTCCCCTTTCGGGGCCGGAAACCGGTAGCCTCTTGCAGCGCGCTATGGGGGCCGCCGTACCACCCACCCGACGAACTGCCGGAGAGCCCAAACCGGTCAGGAGTGCACGTCTTGCAGGAGAACACCAGCACAACCAGTACTGGCGAACTGGTCAACGTACCCCTCACCGGTGCGGACAAAGTCGCCTACGCTTTCTACGCGACCGCGGCTGCCGCGGCGCTGGTCGGCCAGGTCTGGGCCGGCGTGACCCATATCCCCTGGCCGGACAGCGGCTTCTCGCAGCTGCTCAAGATCGTCCTCGTCACCCCCGCCGTCGCGGTGCTGGAACTAGGTGGTGTCGCGACCGCGGCACTCGCCGACCTGCGCCGCCGCAAGGGTGAGCAGGCCTACGCGTACCGTGCGATGTCGTTCTTTGCGGCACTCGTCGCGGTCGTCTTCAACGTGGTCGGCCACTGGCGTCCGGAGGAGCGGTTCCTGGCCTTCGGCTTCGGCGGTCTGTCCGCGTTCGCGTACGTGCTCTGGCTGATCCACAGCTCGGCCCGTCGTCGCGACGCACTGCGCCGTGCGGGGCAGATGCGCGAGACCGGTCCGGTGTACGGCGTCGTCCAGTGGGCCCGTGAGCCGCGGGTCACCTGGCTGGCGCGGTCGCTGGCGATCGAGCACGGCTACGGCCTGTACGAGAGCCTCCGCGCGGCCCAGCACCAGATCCGGAACAAGAGCCGCCGGGACGCGATCGCCGGCACCGTCGCGGAGTACATCCGTTCCGAGCACCAGGACGAGCGGCTGGCGAAGATCGCCGAGACGACGTACGACCCGGACCGGCTGGCCGGGATGCTCGAGGAGCGGATCAACTACGAGGTCATCACCAACAAGCTGACGAAGGCGATCTCGCCGCCGCCGGAGCAGCCCGAGGACCGTCCCGCCGTACCCGCCGCCGTGTGGGTGCTCGAGGGCGGCCAGCCGCGGCGTGCCGACGGCAGCGGGGTAGGACTGCGGGACGACGACGCCTGGACCGGCGAGCTGATGGCGATCGTCGACCAGGACCCGACCGACAGCGGGAACGTGTCCGAGGCGGTCGTCGTCGAGGACGAGAGCGAACCGCAGCACGTCGTCAGTGGTACGGCGGGCGGCCTCAAGCCGCTGGCCCCGCAGCCGAAGGCCGAGCCGGTCGTCCAGAAGCCGCAACCGCCGTCTCCGTTCGCGACGGTGACGGACACCGAGCCGCCGGCGCTCATCCGGACACCGAAGGTCGAGCCGGTGCTGCCGGACCCGGCACCGGTCGTCGTGTCGAAGGCCGAGCCGGAGCCGGCGGAGGAGCCCACCGAACTGGAGAAGAAGCGCATGCGCGCGTGGAACATGCTGGCCGACTGGCCGGAAGGGCACGAGCGCACCGCGGCGAACCTTGCGCGGGCTGTCAGCTGCAGCGAGCCGATGGCGAAGCGCTTCATCGAGCAGTACGAGACCGAGCACGGTCTCGTGTTCAGCTCGCAGAACTGAAGCATCAGGTGCCGGTGGACCTCAGAGGTTGAGGTTCACCGGCAGTTCGGCGAGACCGCTGACCAGCACGCGACGCCACTCGAGCTCTTCGGCGGGCTTCGCGAGGCTCATCCGCGGAAGGCGCCGGACGAGTGCCGCCAGTGACTCCTGCAGTTCGATCCGCGCCAGTTGTGCGCCGAGGCAGAAGTGCGGTCCGAAGCCGAAGGACATGTGCTTGTTGTCGCGGCGATCCAGCCGTAGTTCGTCCGGAGCGTCGTACGCCCGCGGGTCCCGGTTCGCCGAGTTGAGCGCGGCCATCACGCCTTCACCGGCCTTGATCTGTACGCCGTGCAACTCGACGTCCTCGATCGCGACCCGGAGTTGCCCGACCTCGCTGAACCTGTTGAACCGCAGCAGTTCCTCGATCGCCGACGGGATCAGCTCCGGCTCCGCGACCAGCCGCGCCCAGTTCTCCGGCCAGCGCAGCAGCGTGGCGACACAGCTCGAAATCTGGTTCGCCGACGTCTCGTGGCCTGCGACCAAGAGGTTCACACCGAACGCGATCAGCTCCTCCTGACTCAGCCGGTCGCCCTCCTCGCGAGCGCGCACCAGCTCGTCGAGAAGATCCTCCGCGGGACCCGAGGTGTTCGCGAGCTTCTTCGTGACCAGATTCTCGATGTACGCCGTGAGGTTGGCCATCGCCTCCTCGACGAGGTCCTTCTCGGCCATCTTCATGCTGTACCCGAGCTCGGTCCACTCCCGGAACTCCTCGCGGTCCGCATACGGTACGCCGAGCAGCTGGCAGATCACCTGGATCGGCAACGGCAACGCGACCAGTTGCCTGATGTCGGCGCCGTCGCCCGCCTGCGCGACGTCCTCGGCGAGCTGCGCGGACAGCTCGGCGACCCACGGCCGGGTCTGCTCGATCTTCCGGTGCGCGAACGTTGGCACCACCAACCGTCGCAGGCGGCTGTGCTCCGGCGGGTCGGTGGTGGTCAGGCTGTTCGGCATCGGCTTGGCCAGCGCGACCCGTGGTGCACCCTGCTTCACCACAGCGGCGCGCGAGAACCGCGGATCGGCGAGCACCAGTTTCACGTCGTCGTACCGCGTCACCAGCCAGACCTCGGCCCCCGCGAGCGTCCGCACCCGCGCCACCGGCCGGTTCTCCCGCAACTCGGCGAACGTCGGCGACGGATCGAACCGAAACGCGTCCTCGAACGGAATCTGCAGCACGGGCTCGCTCATGCCCCAACCCTATGCAAGTTAGGTAACCCTTGCTTAGGCGGCCAGCGCGTCGCGGGTCAGAGCTGTGCGTCCGGGTCGCTCGCCACTGACCGCGAGCATCGTCGGCGCTGGCGGGGTAGGCGGAGACCGGACTCCCAGGCCATCACAAGTGACGACCGGCGCCACCGTCAGGCGGGGCCGGTCGTCGGTGGAGCAATTGTGATGGCCTCGCGGTTCCTACTTCGTGCCGAAGCTGTAGATGGTGGTGGATTTGTAGGTCTCGCCCGGGCGGAGGACCGTCGACGGGAAGCTCGGGTGGTTCGGGGAGTCCGGGAAGTGCTGGGTCTCGAAGGCGAAGGCGTCGCCCTGGCGGTAGGCCTTGTTGCCGATGCCGAGGAACGTGCCGTCGAGGAAGTTGCCGCTGTAGAACTGGACGCCCGGCTGGTCGGTGAGCACCTCGATCGTGCGGCCGTGCTCCGGTTCCCAGAAGCGCCCCGCGAGCCGCAGCCCGTTGCTGTCCGGCTGCCCGCCGATGACGAAGTTGTGGTCGTACCCGCGGCCGAAGATCAGCTGCTGGTGGTCGCCGCGGAGCCGGGCGCCGATCGCGGTCGGTCGGCTGAAGTCGAACGGCGTACCGGCGACCGGGGCGATCTCGCCGGTGGGGATCAGCGTCGCGTCGACCGGCGTGTACTTCGGCGCGTTCAGCTCCAGCACGTGGTCGTAGATGGTGCCGTTGCCCTCACCGAGCAGGTTGAAGTACACGTGGTTGGTCAGGTTCACGATCGTCGCCTTGCCGGCCACGGTCGCGTGGTAGTCGATCCGCAGGTCGTCGCGCTTGTCCAGCGTGTACGTGACGGTGCTGGTGAGCTCACCAGGGAAGCCCATCTCACCGTCCTGGCTGACGTAGGTGAACGCGACGCCGACGGACGTGTCGGTCTGCACGACATTCGCCGTCCAGATCTTCTTGTCGAAGCCGAGAGTGCCACCGTGCAGCGCGTTCTCACCGTTGTTGACCGGGATCTGGTACGCCGTCCCGTCGAGGGTGAACTTGCCCTTGGCGATCCGGTTGCCGTACCGCCCGATGGTGGCGCCGAAGTACGGGCTGAGCGCGGCGTAATCCGGCAGGTTGTCGAACCCGAGGCTGATGTTTGTGGTCTTGCCGTGGCGGTCCGGCGTCTCGACCCGCTGGATGGTCGCGCCCCAGGTGAGCATCGAGATCGTCACCCGGCCGTTGGTGAACGTGTAGACGTCCACCTTCTGGCCGTCCGGAGTGGTACCGAACGGGTCCTTGCGGATCTCGAGTTTTCCGTGGTGTGCAGCCATGGGCGTCAACTTATCCGGCGTACTCGCGGCCTGGGTACTCGCGTTCGCGGTCGTGCTGAGAGCGCCCGCGGCGGCGGCACCGAGGCCCAGTGCGCCGGCGGTCCGGAGGACCTGGCGGCGGGGCAGGTGTTCGGGCATCGCAATCCCCTCAATCGTTGTAGAGACCAGACCTGGGCACGATAAGCACGCCGCAGCAGTGTTTGGAACAGTTCGGAACGGTGTGAATTCGTCCGATCTCTCGGGTCGGTTGACGCCCGTGACCAGATCGGTCCGGTCCGGGGCTCGATCGAGCCTTCAGCGGTACGCCGTTCGCGCGCGAGGATGAGGTCATGAGCCGAACCGCACTGATCGTGATCGACGTCCAGGAATCGTTCCGGGTCCGCCCGAACTGGCAGCTGGTGAACCACCCCGACATCGCCGAGCGAGTGAACCGTCTGGTGCAATCCGCCCGGGACAAGGGCGATCTCGTCGTCTGGGTGCTGCACACCGAACCGGGGACCGGTGGCGCGTTCGACCCGGCCAACGGGCACGTCCAGCTGATCGACGGACTCGAACCGTTGCCGGGCGAGCCGATCGTCACCAAGACGTCGCACAACGCCTTCACCACAACGAATCTGCAGCAGTTGCTGACCCAGCACGGTGTCGCCGAGATCGTTGTCTCCGGCATCCGTACCGAGCAGTGCTGCGAGACCACCGCACGGGTCGCGTCCGACCTCGGGTACGACGTCTTGTTCGTCACCGAGGCGACCGCGACGATGGCCTTGGCGCACTGGTCGATCCGCGACGAGGCCACCGTCGAGGAGATCCTCGCCGACCCGCGGACGCTGACCGCGGAGCAGGTCGTCGAGCGCACGGAGTACGCGCTGGCCGGCCGTTTCGCCACCATCCGGACGCTCGACGAGCTCACCGGCGTACCCGTGTCATCCTGACCGAATGCGCCCTACTCGCGTCGTCTTCGTACTGGTGCCGAGGCTCCACTTGCTGGATCTCGCCGGGCCGGCGCAGGTGTTCACGACGGCGAACGACTTCGGGTACTCCTACGACGTCTCGTACGTCGCCGAATCCGAGGAGATCGCGACCGCTCAGGGCGTGCCGTTGCGGGCCCAGCTGGAGTGGCCGGAGCTCGATGCGGGGGACCTGGTCGTCGTACCGGGATGGCGGTCGCCGCGGTTGTCGCCGGAGCCGCCGATCGGACCGGAGTTCCGGGAGCGACTGCGTGCGCACCACGCGGCGGGCGGGTCGGTCGCGAGTGTGTGCTCGGGGGCCGACGCGCTCGGGTGGGCGGGTCTGCTCGACGGGCGCCGATTCACGACCCATCACGACCTGACCGACGCGTTGGCCGCCCGCTACCCGCGGGCGATCATCGTGCGGGACGTGTTGTACGTCGAGGACGATCGCGTCATCACCTCCGCCGGGATCGCGAGCGGTATCGACCTCGCGCTGCACTTGGTCGCGGTCGGCCGTGGCGCCGAGGCGGCGGCCCGGGTCGCGCGCGAGATGGTCGTGTACGCCCGCCGCAACGGCGACGAACTGCAGGAGTCCGCGATGCTCCGCCACCGTGACCACCTCAGCGACCTCGCCCACCGCGTCCAGGACGTCATCGACGCCCGGTACGCCGACCGCCTGCCACTGACCGACCTGGCCGGACAGGTCGGCGTCAGCGAACGTACCCTCACCCGCATCTTCACCGCCGCCACCGGCCTCACCCCGCTCCGGTACCAGCAGCTCCTCCGCCTGGAGCGAGCCGAACACCTCATCGGCCACGGCACGACCGTCGAATCCGCCGCCCGAACCGTCGGCTTCGAGGACGCCCGAATGCTCCGCCGCCTCCGCGGCCGAACTCCCGTCTAGATCCGTCTAGACCGGAAACAACTTTTTCCGGGGGTCGCACGTCTACTCGTACAACCAAGCTCGCGCGGCAGGCGGCGGCGAAGATCAGCCGCTGACGTTCCGCGGGGGAAGTCGCGCGGGGGAAGGCGCGGGCGGAAAGGCGACGGGGAAAGCGCGCGGGCGCGAGGCCCTGGGGGATCTGGGGCGGTGGGTCTCGTGCGTGGGGTGTGGTGGTCGGGGCGGATGAGGGGTCACCGCCCCGACCATCACGGGTACTAGCGCGTTGCCGCCGTCAGGTTCGTGACCGCGGTGCTCAGCTGCCCGCTGAGCAGAGCGTGGTCGGCGTCGGAGATGAGCTTCGACGCCGGCTCGGTCACGTTCTGGCCGACGTGGTTCTGCGCGATCCACCGCGCCACGCCGACGACCGCATCGTCCTCGGCGAAGGCGTCCGCCTTCGTACGCTCCAGGAACTTGGCGGACTGGGCTGCCGCGGCCAGCGCGATGGTTGCCTGCGGCCCCGACCAGTCGCGGACCTGAAGTGCGGCACTCGCCGCGATCCCGGCCGCCACCGCGTACGGATCGTGCTTGTGCAGCAGGGTGTTGCGGGCTTCGGTCAGTGCGGCACGCGCCGCGGCCTGGGACGTGAGGCCCCAACCGAACGGGTACTGCGGGTTGTAGGACGCATCGCCGACGTTCAACGGCTCCTGGTCCTCCGCGCGCGGCCAGCTGACCGGCAGGCGACCGCTGAACGGGACCTTGCCGAACAGCACGTCCGCGACGCCGGCGCCTTCGGTTCCGGGCAGCCACGACGCGACCAGTGCGTTGATCTTGCCGAGCTGATCCGCGATCACCTGCGGACGACCGGACACGATCAGGACAACGCACTTCATCGCGGCGCAGACCTTGTCCACGGCGGCCTTGTCGGCGTCCGAGAGCAGCAGGTCGTGACCGTTGCCGACATCCCCGATTCCTTCGGCGTACGGGCGTTCGCCGACCACGACCACGCCGACGTCGTGACCCTCGAGCGGCGCTGACGCGTCCGCGCTGAACGTCGCGTCCGGTACCACCTGCTTGATCCCGTCGAGGATCGTCGTACCCGTGGTCGTCGCGCCCGATCCGCCTTGCCAGCTGATGCTCCAGCCGCCCATCTGGTTGCCGAGATCGTTTGCGTTGCTGCCGGCGACGTAAACCTTGGCGGTCGATGCCAGTGGCAACAGATTGCCGTCGTTCTTCAGCAGTACCTGCGACTTCGCTGCAGCCTCGCGCCCGACGGCGCGGTGTGCGGCCGACCCGATGGTCGCGGCGTTGGTCGTGTCGGCGTACGGGTGCTCGAACAGACCGAGCTTGAACTTCTCGGTCAGGATCCGGCGGACCGCGTCGTCGATCCGGGTCATCGGGATCCGACCGGCGCCGATCTCCTCGGTCAGGCCCTGGGTGAAGCCCTGGTAGTTCGTCGGCACCATGATCATGTCCAGGCCGGCGTTGATCGACGTCCGGATGTCGCTCGCGTAGTCGCCCGGCAGTTGGTCGATGGCCTGCCAGTCGCTGATCACGAACCCGCCGAAGCCCATCCGCTGCTTCAGCACGCCGTTGATCAGCTCACCGTCGCCGTGCATCTTGACCGGCGCGGCGCCGTCGACCGACATGCTCGAGTACGACGGCATCACGGTGCCGATGCCGAGGTCGACGGCGGTCTTGAACGGCGCGAGGTGGATCGTCTCCAGCTGCTGCCGGGTCACCTGCGTGACGCCCTGGTCGATCTTGTACGAGCCGGTCGTCGAGCTGCCGTACGTCGTACCGCCGTCGCCGACGAAGTGCTTCGCGGTCGCGAGGACGTGGTTGTTCCGTGCGAGCTGACTGCCGTCGGCCTTGCCCTGCAGGCCGGTGATGACGGTCGCCATCGACTGTACGAGCGCCGGATCCTCGCCGTACCCCTCGTACGCGCGGCCCCAGCGGTCGTCGCGGACCACGCACACGCAGGGCGCGAAGTCCCACGGGATGCCGGTGGCGCGGACCTCGGTCGCGGTCACCTCACCGGTCCGCCGGGCCAGGTCCGGATCGCGGGTGGCGCCGATCCCGATGTTGTGCGGCAGGATCGTCGCGCCGATCACGTTGTTGTGCCCGTGCACCGCGTCGACGCCGTAGATCAGCGGGATCTGCAGCCGGGTCGCCTGCGCGTTCCGCTGGAAGGTGTCGATCATCGCGGCCCAGGCGGCCGGGGTGTTCGGGGTCGGGACGGAGCCGCCGCCGGACAGCAGCGAGCCGAGCGCGTACGACGCGATGTCCGAGCGGGACCGGAGCGCGTTCCGCTCAGCCTGGGTCATCTGTCCGACTTTTTCCGAAACAGTCATCCGGGCGAGCAGGTCGTCGACCCGTTTCCTGATCGGGAGGTTCTTGTCCAGGTACGGCAGGTCGTGCGCGTCGATCACCACGACCGGCTGGGTCTGCGGGGCCTTCGCGCCGGTCACCGTGAGCTCGAGGGGAACGGTTTCCGCGACCTCGGCGGAACTGTCCTTCCGAGTGGTCACGGAAACGTTCTGGAACGTTCCGGAAACCGTTCCGGCCGGGAACGTGATCGTTCCGGAAACCGGCGTGTAGTCATCCGGGCCGGCCGTTCCGGTTCCGGTCTTGTAGTCGACCGTGACCGGCTCCTCGAGCGGCGTACCGCCGGTGGTCGCGACCGTGACCTTCACCTGCGCGGTCCCGCCCTCCTTGACCGGGTACACGTCCGAGTCGGTGACGACGCTGTTCTTCAGCGCCGGGTCGGCCTTGCCGTAGACCTCGACCTGGTCGATCGCGAACTCACCCGGTGCGCCGGCCGGCATCGTGAACGCGTAGCCCCACATCTGGGTCAGGTTCAGGATGTGGTCGATACCGCCGACGGGCTGGTAGTCGCCGCGGTACACGAGCTCGCTGAACGGGATCTCGACCAGGTGCCAGCCCTGCCAGTCGTCGGTGAAGCTGGTGTTCCACAGCTCCGACGCCTCCGCGTTCGCGCCGCCGTCCTTGATCTCGAAGAAGATCCGCTTCCCGGAGCCGGGCGGAAGCGGAGCGGTGTTCTGCCCGTACCACCAGAACCGGATCCCCTTGTACGGCGACCAGTCGCCGGGATTCACGTCGTACGTGACGTCGTGGCTGAATCCGCCCCAGCCGCTGATGTTGTACGTCCCGTGCAGCACCTTCTCGCCGGCCGGCGCGTCCGCCCGAGTCTGCAGCTCGAGCGTCGGCGGGTCGTCCGCGTCACTGCCCCAGGTGAAGATCCCGGCGTTCGGCGGCGCTGCGAACGGCTCTGCACCCTCGAACGCCGCCAACGTCACCGGGGCCGGATCGTCGGCCGCCGCCGGCGTCGTCACCAGCAGACCGCCCACCAGGGCCGCCGCCGCGACAACGGCCACCCGCCGCCTCCGGCGATCCACGGATCGAGAACCAGACCACCAGAGCATGGCGACTCCTCACAGCAACACAGAGCGGGGACACAGAACGGGGGACACAGAGCACTCGGGCCCGACTCTCAGCCCTCCCCGAACCCGGGTCAAGGCCTCGCCGGTTCCGGAACTAGAGCGCTCTCACGCGCTCGTGGTCGGATCGATAGACACAAAGACTGGACAGTCCGTCGGTGCGTAGATGACTGTGGGGTCGCAACCGCCCGTGTAGGGGGAGAGGACACCGATGAAGCTTCGATATGTGCTGGGCAGCGTCATGCTGATCGTTCCGATGGCGGTGGTTGCGGTGGTCTCACCGGCGACCGCTGCGGAGCCACCGGACCCGGCAGCAGCCCAGGCGGCAAAGACCGCACAGAGCAAGATCCCGTCGATGTTGCGGGAAGCCGCGACGCTGGCCGCGCAGGAGCAATCGAGCGTGCAGGCTCGCTCACTGAGCGTCGAAGGCAGCAGCGTCGGGGTCCAGGTGTACGCCGCCGCGCCGGTCACCGCGCAGCAGCAGGACGACCTCACTGCACTCGGCGTCTCGGTCCTCAAGAACTCCGCGGACTTCCCGGCCGTCGCCGACGCCGATCTTCCGAGCACCGGGCTGGTCTCCGCCACGGTCCCGTACGACAAGCTGGACGCCGTCGCGGCACTCGGCTGGGTGACCGCCCTGCGTCCGTCGCTACGGCCCGCTGTCGACGTCGGCCCGATCACCGCAGAGGGCGTCCCGCTGCATCAGGCGGACAAGGCCCAGGCGAAGGGCCTGACCGGTCGCGGTCAGAAGATCGGCGTGATCTCGGGTGACGCCGACCATGTCGCGGATGCAATCGCCGCGGGTGAGCTGCCGGCCGACACCGAGGTGCTGCGGGCGGCGCCGTACGGCAACGACGAGGGCACCGCGATGATGGAGATCATCCACGACCTCGCGCCGGACGCGAAGCTGACCTTCGCGAGCACGCTGGACAGCAACGCCGACTATGTCGAGGCGTTCCACGTCCTCGCGCGGGCCGGCGTCACGATGATCGCCGAGGACATCGCGCTCGACGACGAGCCCGCGTTCCAGCAGGGCCTCGGCGCCGCAACGGCCGAGGCACTCGCCAAGCACGGCATCTGGGTCAGCTCGTCGGCCGGGAACCTCGGCAACCGGCATGCACCGCGCGTCACCGCGACCGGCACGGGCAAGGGCGCGGACGGTGTGACCGGGCCGTTCACCGGCTGCAAGAAGGCGCCCGACAACGTGGTGCAGTTGCGCGGCAGCGACACGACGTACGACCTCAATCTGCTGCCTGGCGCCGGGATCCGGCCGACGCTGCAGTGGAGCGAGCCGCGGGCGATCTACCCGACCGCGGGTCAGGGCGGGTTCACCGATCTCAACCTGTACCTGATGGACAGCACCGGGACGAAGTGCCTCGCGTCCAGCGACGCTGTCCAGGCGAACGGTGTCGGCGACACTATCGAGCAGTTCGAGTACTTCAACAAGACGACCGCGGCGCAGCGCGTGAAGCTCGTCGTCGATGTCGAAGGCACCTCGACCGCGCGGAAGGCCCCGATTCTCGATCTGCGCTGGCGGGCGCTGGCGTCCGGCGTACAGACGCTCGACCCGCCGGACCGGGCCGGCTCGATGAACCCGGACTCGAACTACACCGTCTTCGCCACCAGCGCGGGGGCCGTGAACGCGAGCGTGTCGACCGACCCGAAGACCTCTCCGCTGGAGCCGTTCAGCGCCGCAGGTCCGACGCAGCTCGTCAGCACGACTCGCTGCCCGGGTGGTCGGCCCGGTCCGTGCACCGGGATCCCCGGCGCGGGTGCGCTGAACTTCCCGGCGCCTAACTGGCTCGCTGGCGACGGCGAATCGGTCAGCGGCGCAGGTGGCTTCGGCTCCGGGACCTGCCCGACCACGACCCAGGGCGGCTGCCGCTTCTTCGGTACGTCGGCCTCCGCGCCGACTGCTGCCGGCGTAGCGGCGCTGACCCGGCAGGAGTTCGGCGGCCGGCTGGCACCGGTTGCGTTGAACGCGCTCCTGTCGGCCCGCGCCGTACCCCGCAGCGGGCCTGGCACAGGGGCGGGAGTCCTCAGCGCGAATTAAGAAGCTGTAGTGGTCTCATTGAGAACGAATTCAGTACTCGTATTCATGGACCGATGCTGCCATCCCCGGAAAGGATGGCAGCATGACTACACGTTTCGGGGTATTCGTACCGCAGGGCTGGAAGATGGACCTGGCCGGCATCGCCGATCCGATCGAGCAGTGGGAGGCGATGACCGCGGTCGCCCAGCGCGCCGACGAGCAGTCCTGGGACTCGATCTGGCTGTTCGACCACTTCCACACGGTGCCGGAGCCGAGTGACAACACCACCTTCGAGTGCTGGAGCGCGACCGCGGCGCTGGCCCGCGACACCAAGCGCGTGAACATCGGCCAGATGGTCGGCTGCAACGGGTACCGCAACCCGTCGCTGTACGCGAAGATCGCGTCCACCGTCGACGTCGCCAGCCACGGCCGCCTGTACGCCGGGATCGGCGCGGGCTGGTACGAGCACGAGTGGAAGGCATACGGCTACGAGTGGACCGACGTACCGCAGCGGATGGCGGCGTTCCGTGAGGCGACCGAGATCATCTACAAGATGTGGACCGAGGACAAGCCGGTCTACAACGGCAAGTACTACTCGATCGATGCCCCGATCAACGAGCCGAAGGGCGTCCGCAAGCCGCACCCGAGCTTCTGGATCGGCGGCGGCGGCCCGAAGGTCACGCTGAAGCTGGTCGCGCAGTACGCCGACGCCGCGAACATCGGCGGCGGCAACCCGGAGACGTTCAAGGAGAAGGCGGACATCCTCCGCGGCCACTGCGAGAAGCTCGGCCGCAACTACGACGACATCATCAAGTCGACGAACTTCAACGTGTTCCCGATCGACAAGGGCGACGACCCGCAGAAGGCGACCGAGAAGGCGCTCGGCCCGATGAACCGGGAGAAGTTCGACCGGGACAACTTCGTCGCCACCGAGGACGAGATCGCCGACAAGGTCGAGGCGGTCCTCGAGGCCGGCGCCGACTACGTCATCTTCTACGTCCCCGGCGTCGCCTACGACCTGGACCTCCTCGAGCGCGTCGAGAACGTCACCAAGCGCTTCGCCTGACTTTGAGAACCCACCAACCAGATTTCGGCGCGGTTTTTGGTTGGTGGGTTCTCAAAGTGGCCGGTATCGGTCATGGCGGGTGTAGGTCAGGGGGATTGGTGGACCGGGGGTGAGGGTGGCTGCGAGGGTCGTTCCGACGGCCTCGCGTGGGTCGGGGCGTCGGGAGGTTTCCCCCTGTGATGTCTCGAATGTCCCGGTCCGCGGCCGGGCTGCTCGCCGCGGTGGTCGCCGGTTCCCTGCTGCTGACGACCACCGCGGCGAATGCCGGCCCGCCCGATGTACCGGCCGGCCCCGCAGCGTCCAATCCTGGGACCAACCCGACGACCAACCCGACGCCCGGCGCGAGCAGCAAGCGGATCACACTCGTCACCGGCGATGTCGCCGAGCTGACCACGAGCTCCAACGGTCAGGTCTCGGCCCGCCTGCTCGACGACGAGCCGTACTACTTCGGCACCTTCGACGGAGACCTCACGCTGGTCCCGGCCGACGCGTACCCGCTGCTCTCCGCGGGCCGCCTCGACAAGCGCCTCTTCAACCTGACCGAGCTGGCGGCGCAGGGGTACGACGACGCCAGCAACGCCAGCCTTCCGCTCCTTATCACCGCGCCGACGAGCATCGCGCCGAGTACGCCGGCCGCTGCGACGTACCGCCGTACCCTCGCCAGCGTCGGAAGCACCGCGGTGACCGTGCAGAAGGCGGACGCGAAGACGTTCTGGGACGGCATCAGCGGACCGACGACGTTCAAGTCCAGCCAGGTGACGAAGATCTGGCTCGACGGTCGCACCCACGCGACGCTCGACCGGTCCACGAAGCAGATCGGCGCCCCGACCGCCTGGAAGCAGGGGTACGACGGCCACGGCGTGAAGGTCGCCGTCCTCGACACCGGGTACGACGCCGGCCACCCCGACCTCGCGAAGCAGGTCGTCGCATCGGAGAGCTTCGTCCCCGACCAGGCGGTCCAGGACCTGCACGGCCACGGCACGCACACCGCGTCGATCGTCGCCGGTCTCGGTACGGCGTCGGACGGCCAGCGGAAGGGTGTGGCGCCGGGTTCGGAACTGTTGATCGGCAAGGTGCTCGACAACAGCGGCGGCGGGTACGACTCCGAGGCGATCGCCGGGATGGAGTGGGCCGTCCAGCAGGGCGCGAAGGTCGTCAGCATGAGCCTCGGCGGCTGGCCGTCCGACGGCACCGACCCGATGAGCGAGGCCGTCGACCGGCTGTCGAAGTCGAGCGGCGCGCTGTTCGTGATCGCGGCCGGCAACTCCGGCGCCGAGGAAACCGTCGGATCTCCCGGTTCCGCGTCCGAGGCGCTGACCGTCGGCGCGGTCGACCGGGACAACAGCCTGGCGAAGTTCTCCAGCCGCGGACCGCGCCTCGGCGACGGCGCCCTGAAGCCCGAGGTGACCGCTCCCGGCGTCGAGATCGCGGCCGCACGCGCCGCCGGCACCGAGCAGGGCCATATCCTCGGCCAGTACTACACAGCGATGAGCGGTACGTCGATGGCGACGCCGCACGTCGCCGGTGCGGCCGCGATCCTCGCGCAACGGCACCCCGACTGGACCGGCCCGCAGCTGAAGGCCGCTTTGGCCTCGACGGCTGTCCCGTCGGCCGGCGCCCGCACGGACCAGCAGGGTCTCGGCCGGATCGACATCCCGAACGCGCTCGACCCGACGGTCCTCCCGGACACCGCCAACCTGTTCTTCGGCGACCTGTCCTGGACCGGCCCGACCGCCCCCGCGCCGGTCACCCGCAAGGTTGCCTACCGCAACAACTCGAACCGCTCGGTGACGCTGGCCCTGTCGGTCGACGCACAGTCTCCGGCGGGGGTGGAGGCCGGGCTGACGGTGAGCCCAGCCCGGCTGACCATCCCCGCCGGTGCTACGGGGTCCGCGACGGTCACCCTCGACCTCGCCAAGACCCAGTCCGCCAAGTACTCCGGCGTACTGACCGCGCGGAGCGGGAACACCGCGGTCCGGACCGGTCTCGGGTTCGCGGCCGGTGGACGGCTGAACCAGGTGACCGTGAAGGCGATCGGCCGCGACGGCAAGCCCGCCACCACGGCTGCTGGTGCGAGCGGCGTCCAGCTGTGGAACCAGGACACCGGCGACGTCAGCGCGATCGCGTTCGACGAGACCGGCAGCCGCACCCTCGACGTACCGACCGGCCGTTACAGCGTGATGGCGTACGCCGTCGGCGGCGACGAGGCGGACTGGGCGAACTCGATCACGCTGCTCGGCGATCCGGACGAGTGGATCGGCAGCGACCGGACGTTCACGTTCGACGCCCGGACCGCGCACAAGGTGACGATCAAGACGCCGCGACCGGCCGACGCGCAGAGCATCGGGATCGCCTGGCACCGCAAGGTCGGTGACCGGGACGCCGTCTCCGGCTGGGCGTACAACGGCCGGGTCGCGGACGGCGTCTACGTCCAGGACTTCGGAAAGGTTGCCAACGGCACCTTCCAGGTCGTGCAGCGCTGGGACCTCGCGCAGCCGAAGCTGACCGTCGACGTCAACGGCGTCCGCTTGTCCACCCCGGCCGAGGGATCGCAGCGGACCGTGTACGTCGGGAACGCGAAACTCCCGCTCTACAACGGCGGCGACGGCACCGCGGCCGAGCTGACCGGCGCCAAGGACGCCGCCGTACTGATTCGGTGGGGTGGCTTCGACAAGACGACCGCACAGGTCAAGGCCGCGAAGGCGGCGGGCGCCAAGGTGGTGTTCCTCTACAACGAAGAACCCGGCTTCTGGTCGACTGGCACCGAGCAGGGCGTTCCGCTGTACCTGTTGCGATCCGAGCAGGGCAAGCAGTTGCTAGCAGCGCTAGCGAAGGGTCCGGCGACGCTGCAGTTGAGCGGCCTGCTCGACAGCACCTACCGGTACGACGTCGCGATCGGCCCGTCGGTCGTGAAGGGCGGACTGACGTACGACGTCGCGAAGATGCGCCCGGCCGCGGTGACGACGGACTTCCAGCGCAACGACGCGTTCTGGCTGCATCGGGACCAGCGGGTCGCGCACCTTCCGGGGCTCTCGACCGGACTGTCGGCGTCACGCGTGGTGGCCGGGGCGGTGAAGCGGACCGACTATCTGGTCACCGACCTGAAGGGCGTCACCTGGGACGAGACGACGTCCGCGGGGGAGTGGAACGAGACCGGTTTCGAGTCCACGATCACGCGGTCCTACCGTCCGGGTGAGCAGGTCACGCGCGGCTGGTGGGAGTCGCTGACGCGTCCCGCCGTACCCGGATTGTCGGATTCGCCGGGTGACGAGGCGCAGGGCTGGCCGCCGGCGCGGTTCGAGAACGCGCTGCGGATCGCGATTCCGCAGTACGTGAGCGGCGACCGGACCACGTTCGGCTGGGGCGACCGCGGCGACGTGACGAGCATGAAGCTGAGCAGCAACGGGGTCGAACTGGGCAGCAAGAACTGGTCCGTCGCACAGTTCACGGTCCCGGCACGCGTCGCCTGGTACGACCTGACGCTGGACCAGAAGCGCGGCCCGAACAGCTGGGCGAAAACGTCGACGTCGACACACACCCAGTGGCACTTCCTCTCGGTGCCGTCCAAGAGCCGGGTCGTGCTGCCGCTCGTTCAGGTCGACTACAAACACGCCAACGGCTGGCTCGAGCTCACCCCGCGCTACCAGCCGGGCGTGCGCGGCGTGGGGATCTTCCGGACCACAGCGGAGATCTCGTACGACGGGAAGACCTGGAAGAAACTGTCGCTGCGCGGGATCGGTACCGTCCGCGCCCAGGTGCCGGCCGGTGCGTACCCGAGCATCCGGGTGACCGCGACGGACCTGGTCGGCAACAGCATCACCCAGACCATCGACCGCGCCTGGGTCGGCTGAACGTTAAAAAAGGGCGACGCCACGAAGCGGGGGGGGGAGTGCTCCGTGGCGTCGCCAGAGGCGCGCCAAGGGAGGGGTGGGGGCAGGCGCGCCGGTCCAGTAGGGATCAGCTCCCGAGGATGCCTCCACCGAGGATGCCCAGGAGTCCAAGCGCGGACAGCAGGCCACGGATGACCTGGTCGACCGCCTTGGCACCACCGGTCTGGTAGGCGGTCACGCACTTCTGCAACTGGGTCTGGGTCGGCTTGGTGATCGTCACCTTCGCCATCTCGGACTGGCAGTACGTCGTGGCCTTCTGCAGCTCGGCCACCGTGCTGCCGACCGTGCCGACGATGACCCCGACGGCCGTCGTCAGGCTGCTGACACCCGGCGTGGTCGTGGTCGGCACTGTCGGCTTGGCCGTGGTCGGCTTCGAGGTGGTCGGCTTCACCGTGGTGGGTGTCGCGGTCGGCCTGCTGCTCGGAGTCGCCGTCGGCGTCGCGGTCGGCCGGTCCGTCGGCCGGTCGCCGCCCCGCTCGTCGGTCAGGATCGGGGTCGGCGTCGCGGTCGCGGTCGGCGTCGGGATGTCGATCGACTTCGGCAGGTCCTTGTCCGACGGGGCGTCGATGGTCGGGTCGTCGATCTGGTCGCCGGCCTCATCGACGTCGTCACCCGCGGTGCCGTTGCCGACCGCGATCCAGCTGCCGCCGGCGTACGCCTTCGCGATGCTGACCACGAGGTCGACGTACTGCTGCGAGTGGTTGTAGCGCAGCACCGCCGCGTTCAGGTCGCTCGCCTTGGACAGGTCGGTGTTGCCCGAGCAGAGGTACACCGCGGTCGACATCGCCGCGTCGTCGATGTCCTGCGGGTTCCGCACGCCGTCGCCGTCGCCGTCCACTCCCATGGCTCGCCAGGTGCCGGGGATGAACTGCATCGGGCCGACCGCGCGGTCGAACGCGCCGTCACCGTCGAACGAACCCGCGTCCGTGTCGGCGATCCGGGCCGTCCCGGACGAACCGTCCAGCCGCGGGCCGAAGATGCCCGGGATCGCGACGCCCAGCGAGTTCAGCGAGTTGCCGCCGAAGCGGCCGTGGTTGGACTCGACCCGGCCGATCGCGGCCACCAGCGTCCACGGCAGGTGGCACGCCGGGTCCGCCTGGGCCAGCACCTGCTGCGCCCGGGAGTACGCCTTCAGTGCGGCGTTCGGAATGCCGTTCCGGGACAGGCCCGAGACCACCTGCGTTGGTTGCTCGCCAGGGTCGACGCCGTGGCCGACGACGCCCGGCACCGGCACGTTGGCCGGGAAGGCGATCGGCTGCTTCGGTACGACGACCGGATTGCCCCCGGCCAGGCCGTTGTCCAGCGACGCCGTAGCGATCGCCGGGTCGTCCGTGGCGCTGACGGTGAACGCGCTCGCGAACAGCGCCAGCGGGATCAGCGGCGCCACCTGACGCCAGCCGCTACCCGTGGCGCGGCGCTTGCCCTTCGCCATCGATGATTCCCCTCCGTGACTCATCGACCGGTCCGGCCCCACGCCGCGGACAGTCTTTGTGTCTTGTCGGTTGCCGTCGTAATAGGTCTAACGTCCGCCCCGTTGCGTGGGTTACGCGTCGGACGCAGACCGTGTACGTGCGGTCACCGGGTACCCATACTCGCGCGTAACAAAGCGCCTGTGAACCCCTTGCGGACGATCGGGTCCGGAAAACCGCCCGGCCCTGCCGGTCGGGGCGCCGGACCCGCAGGGGAGAATGGCCCGGTGACAGACCCTGGGCCCGCACACACTGAGCACTCCGCCGAACTCTTCGCCAGAGCCTCCACGGTGACCCCGGGCGGGGTCAACTCTCCCGTCCGGGCGTTCCGCGCCGTCGGAGGCGTACCGCGTTTCATGGCTTCCGGTGACGGATGTCACATGACCGACGTCGACGGCAACCGCTATCTCGACCTGGTCAGCTCCTGGGGTCCGCTGCTGCTCGGACATGCCCATCCCGAGGTGATCGCCGCCGTCCAGGCCGCCGTCGGCCGCGGTACGTCGTACGGGACGCCGACCGAGACCGAGGTACTGCTCGGCGAGGAGATCGTCGCGCGGACGCCGGTGGACAAGGTCCGGCTGGTGTCGTCCGGGACCGAGGCGACGATGTCCGCGCTCCGGCTGGCCCGCGGGTTCACCGGGCGCGCCAAGATCGTGAAGTTCGCCGGCTGCTACCACGGACACGTGGACGCGCTCCTGGCCCAGGCCGGTTCCGGCGTCCTCACGCTGGGCATCCCCGGTACGCCGGGAGTCACCGAGGCGACCACTGCGGACACGATCGTGCTGCCGTACAACGACCAGGCCGCTGTCGCCGCCGCGTTCGCGGAGTACGGCGACCAGATCGCGGCCGTGATCACCGAGGCCTCGCCCGGCAACATGGGCGTCGTTCCGCCGCGGGACGACTTCAACGCGTTCCTCGCCCGGATCTGCACGGAAAACGGTGCACTTTTCATTTCCGACGAGGTCATGACCGGCTTCCGGATCACGCGCTCCGGCTGGTACGGCGTCGACGGCGTACGGCCGGATCTGATGACGTTCGGCAAGGTGATGGGCGGTGGCTTCCCGGCCGCGGCGTTCGGCGGTCGCGCCGACGTGATGTCCCACCTCGCGCCGGAGGGCTCGGTCTACCAGGCCGGCACGCTGTCCGGGAACCCGATCGCCACGACCGCCGGTCTGACCACGCTGCGACTGGCGACCGACGAGGTGTACGCCAAGCTCGACGAGACCTCGCTCACCATCCAGCGCCTGGTGTCGACCGCGCTGGACAAGGAAGGTGTGCCGCACGTCATCTCGGCCGCCGGGAACCTCTTCAGCGTCTTCTTCGTGGAGTCCTCGGAGGGACCTGCCGAGATCCGGGACTTCGCCGGGGCCAACGCTCAGGTGCTGCCAAGGTTCACGGCGTTCTTCCATGCCATGCTGGACGCCGGTGTCTACCTGCCACCGAGCGCGTTCGAGGCCTGGTTCGTCAGCGCGGCGATCGACGACGACGCGCTGGGCGAGCTCGAGGCCGCTCTGACTCCGGCGGCCCGCGCGGCAGCCGCCGTACAGGACTGAAGGGACAGCGGTGACCGAAACGACGGTCGTGCACCTGATGCGTCACGGCGAGGTGTACAACCCGACCGGCGTGCTCTACGGCCGGATCCCCGACTTCCACCTGTCCGAGCTCGGCCGAGCGATGGCCGGCCGGGTGGCCGAGCACGTCAAGGGCCGCGACATCGTGCACCTGGTCAGCTCGCCGCTGGAGCGGGCCCAGGAGACGATGGAGCCGATCGCCAAGGTGTTCGGCCTGACGCCGGACATCGACGAGCGGGTGATCGAGGCGGCGAACCTGTTCGAGGGCAAGAAGTTCGGCGTCGGCGACGGCGCGCTGCGCAACCCGAGCGCCTGGTGGCTGCTGCGGAACCCGTGGAAGCCGTCCTGGGGTGAGCCGTACCAGCAGCTCGTCCGGCGGATGCGGGACGCGGTCGAGACCGCCCGGCAGAAGGCCGCCGGTCACGAGGCGCTGATCGTGTCGCACCAGCTGCCGATCTGGATCGTCCGGTCCGCGATCGAGGGCCGCCGGATGTTCCACGACCCGCGCAAGCGGCAGTGCAGCCTGGCCAGCCTGACCTCGTTCACCTTTCACGGCGAGCAGATCGTCTCGGTCGGCTACTCCGAACCCGCCAAAGACCTACTTCCTGTGAAGAACCCCAAGAAGTTCGTGGCTGGGGCGTAATGAAGGAAAGAAAAAGCGGGTGGGAAATGGGAGTCAAGAACCCGAAGAAATTCGTCGGGGGAGCCTGATGCGCCGCGCTGTTGTGCTGGTGGCCGGGCTGTTGCTCGCGGTCACCGCATGCTCGTCCGGTCAGCAGGCAGCGCAGAACCGCCAGGGCCAGTCGGGGTTCGTGAGCGGCAACGGCAACGTGTCCACGTTCGCTGCGGCCGATCGGAAGCCGGCGCCGGAGCTGACCGGGAAAACGCTCGACGGGACGACCTGGACGCTGTCCGAGCAGACCGGCAAGGTCGTCGTACTGAACGTGTGGGGTTCGTGGTGCCCGCCGTGCCGCAAGGAAGCACCCGAGCTGGTCGCGGCGTCGAAGGAGCTCGGGGCGTCGGTGCAGTTCATCGGGCTGAACACCCGCGACCTGGATCCCGCGCCCGCGAAGAAGTTCGTCCAGGAGTTCGGCGTACCGTTCCCGAGCATCTACGACCCGAACGGCAAGGCGTTGCTGCGGTTCCGCGGCCAGATCTCGCCGAAGGCCATCCCGACCACGCTGGTGATCGACAAGAATGGCAAGGTCGCCGGCCGCGTCGTCGGTGAGGTCACCAAGCAGACCTTGCTCGGCATGGTGGCTGACGCTAAATGATGTTTGGCGCGGGCTAATGGGACAGTGGTTCGCCGACTCGATGACTGGGTCGATGGTGGTGGCACTGCCGATCGCGGTGCTGGCCGGTGCGATCTCGTTCTTCTCGCCGTGCGTCGTACCGCTCTTGCCCGGCTACCTGTCCTACGTCACCGGCCTGTCCGCGGCCGAGCTCGGCTCGGACAAGCGCGGCCGGATGCTCGCCGGTACGGCGTTGTTCGTCGCCGGATTCTCGGCGGTGTTCATCCTCACCGGCGTCGTGTTCGGCAAGGTAGGCGACCTGCTGATCGACCACCAGACCGCGATCACCCGGGTCCTCGGCGCGCTGACCGTCGTCCTGGGTCTCGTCTTCCTCGGCGGGTTCGGGTTCCTGCAGAAGGACGTGCGGGTGCACCGGGTGCCGGCGGTCGGGATCGCGGCGGCGCCGTTGCTCGGCGTACTGTTCGGATTCGGGTGGACGCCGTGTATCGGGCCGACGCTCGGGACCGTGATGACGCTGGCCACCACTCAGGGGAGCACCGGGCGCGGCGCGACGCTGGCACTGGTTTTCAGCCTCGGGCTCGGGATCCCGTTCATCGTGGCCGCGCTGGCGTTCCGGCGGATGCTGTCCGCGGTGGCGTGGGTGCGCAAGCACCAGTTGCTGGTGATCAGGATCGGCGGCGTACTGATGATCGCGGTGGGACTGCTGCTGCTGACGGGAGTGTGGGATGCGATGACCGCGGACCTGCGGCAGTGGGTCGCCAACTTCGGATCGGCGGTCTGAGATGACAGAGGTCAAGGACCGCATCGCGGCCGCGTCCGGACCGGAGGAGCCGTCCGGCCCGCCTGCGATGGGGCTGGTCGGCTGGCTGCGGTGGACCTGGCGGCAGTTGACGTCGATGAAGACCGCGCTGGTGCTGCTGTTCCTGCTGGCGCTCGGCGCGGTGCCGGGATCGCTGGTCCCGCAGACGCCGATCGACCCGATCAAGGTCTCGGACTTCCTCGCGGCCCACAAGACGCTCGGGCCGTTGTACGACAAACTCGGGCTGTTCGACGTCTACAAGTCCGCATGGTTCTCGGCGATCTACCTGTTGCTGTTCATCTCGCTGATCGGCTGCGTCGTACCCCGGCTCTCTGTCTATGCGAAGGGTCTGCGGGCGCGGCCGCCGAGGCCGCCGCGAAACCTGAACCGGCTGCCCGGGTACCAGCGCTTCGAGCTCTCCGAAGCCGGCGACGTCCTCGAGGTCGCGACCCGCGAGCTGCGGAAACGCCGTTTCCGGGTCCAGTCGTACGACGGCGCGGTCGGCGCGGAGCGTGGATACCTGCGCGAGGCCGGCAACCTGCTCTTCCACTTCTCGCTGATCCTGGCGCTGGTCGGGGTCGCGTGGGGTTCGCTGTTCGGTTACCGCGGCTCCGTACTGGTTGTCGTGGGCAACGGGTTCGCCAACTCGGTCGCGCAGTACGACGACTTCACGCCGGGACGCGCGTTCAGCGGTGACGACGACCTGCCGCCGTTCTCGCTGACCGTGAAGGACTTCGAGGTGAAGTTCCAGGAGGACGGTCCGCAGAAGGGCGCGGCGCGCGAGTTCAAGGCGCAGCTGGATTACCAGCAGACGCCGGACGCGCCGGAGAAGTCGTACGAGCTGCAGGTGAACCATCCGCTGAAGCTGGACGGGAGCAGCGTCTTCCTGCTCGGCCACGGGTACGCGCCGCGGGTGACGGTTCGCGACGGACAGGGCAATGTAGCGTTTTCCGGGCCGGCGCCGTTCCTGCCGCAGGACAGCAACTTCTCGTCGTTCGGCGTGATCAAGGCGCCGGACGCGCGACCGATGACACTTGGGTTCGAGGGCTTCTTCCTGCCGACCGCAGTGATCGGCCAGAACGGTCCGGTGTCGGTGTTCCCCGACGACCTGAACCCGGCGCTGGTGATGACCGGGTACTACGGCCGTCCGCAGCCGGAGACCGGGAAGCCGGAGTCGGTGTATCAGCTGGACAAGTCGAAGCTGACGCAGTTCCAGGCGAACGGCGACAAGTGGCGGCTCCAGCTCGCACCGGGGCAGAGCGCCCAGCTGCCGGACAAGGCCGGGTCGATCACGTTCGACGGGTACAGCCGCTGGGTGAAGCTGCAGATCAGCCACACTCCCGGGACCGGCCTCGCGCTGGCGGGCATCTCGCTGGCGATCCTCGGCCTGATGGGTTCGTTGTTCGTGCATCCGCGCCGTACCTGGGTGCGGGTCCGCGAGCAGGACGGGCGTACCGTTGTCGAGGTCGCCGGTCTGGACCGCGGCCCCGAGCGCGGCCTCGGCGACGAGATCCAGGCGATTACCAAGAGTTTGAAACCCAGCTCGAGCACCGAGGAGCAGTCATGAGTCCGGAGACCTACGCGCAAGTCTCCAACCTGCTGATCCCGACTGCGACGGTGATCTACGCCCTCGCGATGGTCTCTCACGCGATGGAGTGGGCCCTCGGTCGCGCTGCGGTCGCCAAGACGGTTGCGGTGCAGGAAGAGGTGCTGGTCGCGTCCGACGGCGCAGCAGTCTCCGGCGGCGTTGGCGACGTACCCGATGCTCCTGCTGCTGAGGAGCCGGCGACGGGCGAGCGGCTTGATGCGGCCAGCCGGATCGGGCTGCTGCTGACCTGGTTGGGTTTCGTGCTGCACCTCGGTGGTGTGGTGACCCGTGGACTCGCGGCGGGGCGCGTGCCGTGGGGCAACATGTACGAGTTCTCCATCACGGCATCGCTCGCGGTCGCGATCGTGTACCTGATCTTCGTGCAGCGCTACAAGCTGCAGTACCTCGGGCTCGGCGTGACGTTCGTGATCGCCGCCGTACTCGGTCTGGCGACGCTGGCGCTCTACACGCCGGCCGGTCCGCTGGTCCCGGCGCTGCACTCGTACTGGCTGGTGATCCACGTGTCCGCGGCCGCGATCTCCGGTGGCGCGTTCACCGTCGGCGGCCTGGTCTCGGTGCTGTACCTGGTCAAGGCCCGCGCCCAACGCCGCGTGCTGGAGGGCGGCACGATGTCCGCATCGCTGCGCCGGCTTCCGAGCGCCGAGGCGATGGACGGTACGGCGTACAAGGTGCTGGCGTTCGCGTTCCCGCTGTGGACGTTCGGCGTGCTGGTGGCCGGTCCGATCTGGGCCGAGCACGCCTGGGGCCGCTACTGGGGCTGGGACCCCAAGGAGGTCTGGTCGCTGGTGACCTGGGTGGTGTACGCCGCCTACCTGCACGCCCGTGCGACCGCGGGCTGGCGGGGCCGCCGGGCCGCGACGATCGCGATCGTCGGCTGGTTCGTCTTCATCTTCAACTTCGTCGGCGTGAACCTGTTGGTCTCCGGCCTGCACTCCTACGCTGGGGTCTGACATGAAGGAGTTCGGCATCTACACCGGCCTGCGGGCGGCGCTGTTCGCCGTCTGCCTGGCGGTGCTGTGGCTCGCACTGCGCACCTGGCTGTCGATCTGGCCGATCGCACTGCTGGCCCTGATCGTCTCCTCGATCCTGTCGATCTTCGTCCTGCGCGCCGCCCGGGACCGCCTGGCCGGCAAGATCGAGACCCGCGCCGCGAAGATCTCCACCCGCCTCGAGCAGGCCCGCTCCGCCGAGGACGACGACTAGGCGCGAGTCCCGCCTACAGACGCCGTACCAGTAGTCGACTGGTACGGAGAGTGATCTATGCCATAAGCGAAATCCTCCCAAAATCATTTGTGCCTGCCTTCACATGAGTCGTACCGTGGTGGATGAAACGGAACCGTTTCGTTCTATCGGTGTTCTTGTAGCTACTCAGGGTGATGACGTTGGATGCAGCAGGCGTGCGGCAGCGGCCGCGGGTCGAAGGCGGGCGTGAGGAGGAGATCCTCGACGCGACCGTGGCGGTGGTGGCCGAGCTCGGCTACGACCGGCTGACCATGGACGCGGTGGCGACGGCGGCGAAGGCCAGCAAGGCGACGCTGTACCGGCGCTGGTCCACCAAGGCCGAGCTGGTTGTGGACGCGATCAGCCGGGCGAAGGGCTGCCCGATGCCGGAGGACGTCGACACCGGCAGCCTCCGCGGCGACCTGATCTCGATGTCCTGCGGTGACGGCGGCTTCACCGACGAGGTGCCGATGTCGGTGATCGCCGGCCTGATCACCGCCCTGCATCGCGACGCCGACCTGCAGAAGGCGTTTCGTGAGCGGTTTCTGGCCCCGCGGCTGGAGCTGACCCGCAAGGTGTTCGAACGGGCCGTCGAGCGCGGTGAGATCGCCGCCGACGTCGACGTCGACCTGCTCTCGACGACGCTGCCCGCGGTCATCGTCCACCACGCCTACGTGCTCGGCGTCGAGCCGACCGACGAACTGATCCTCCGAGTGATCGACAACGTGATTCTGCCTGCGGCGCGGGGGTCGCAGGTGAGCTGACCGGTGAGGGGCCGGTCCGCGATTCAACCAGGCAAGTCTGCCCAAGAGGGGAAATTCTTATGTCCGAAGAAGTCATCAACGCCGATCCGCCGGAGGGGCGGCCGGTCGACGCCGAGACCGGGGCCGCCGCGCACGGTCACCGCAATCTCGGGATCGCGCTCGCGCTGATCTGCATGGCGCAGCTGATGGTGGTGCTGGACGGCACCATCGTGAACATCGCACTGCCGCACATCAAGGACGCGCTCGGCTTCAGCAACGCGTCGCTGCCGTGGGTGGTCAACGCCTACGCGCTGGCGTTCGGCGGTCTGCTCCTGCTCGGCGGCCGGATCGGGGACATCCTCGGTCGCCGCAAGGTCTTCATCTTCGGCGTCGTGCTGTTCGGCCTGGCGTCGTTCGTCGGCGGTATCGCGCAGAGCGAGAGCGTGCTGCTGGCCAGCCGGATTCTGCAGGGTCTCGCGGCCGCGGCGGCCTCGCCGAACGCGCTCGCACTGATCACCACCACCTTCCCGGCCGGCAAGGAGCGCAACCGGGCGATGGGCGTGTACGCCGCGATGTCCGGGGCCGGTGCGGCCGTCGGTCTGATCCTCGGTGGTGCGCTGACCGAGGCGTCATGGCGCTGGACCTTCTTCATCAACACGCCGATCGGCCTGATCGTGGCAGTGCTGGCGTTCCGGTTCCTGGGCGAGTCGCCCCGGCAGACCGGCAAGTTCGACCTGCCTGGCGCGATCACCGGCACGGTGGGTCTGACCTCGCTGGTCTACGGTCTGACCCACGCGGGCTCGAACGGCTGGGGTGACGCGGCGACGCTGAGCTTCATCTTCGGCGGGCTCGCGCTGATCGCGATCTTCCTGGTCATCGAGTCCCGGTCGCGGCACGCGCTGATGCCGTTCCGGATCCTCGCGAACCGGACCCGCGGCGTCAGCTTCTTCGTGATGCTGATCGTCGGCGCGGCGATGTTCTCGATGTTCTACTTCCTCGGTATCTACGTGCAGAGCATCATGGGCTACAGCGCGATCAAGACCGGTCTGTCGTTCCTGCCGTTCAGCTTCGGCATCGTGGCCGCCGCACAGGTCGCGTCGACGCTGGTGGCGCGGATGGACCCGCGCTGGATCTCCGGCGCCGGCGGCGTGCTGGTCTCGGCCGGCATGTTCGGGTTCAGCCGGCTCGAGGTGGATTCGACGTACTGGACCCACTTGCTGCCGTACATCCTGGTGCTGGCCTTCGGGATGGGCCTGATCTTCGTGCCGCTCACGCTGACCGCGGTCAGCGGGGTCGGGGACGAGGACTCCGGTGTCGGTTCCGCCGTACTGAACACGGTGCAGCAGATCGGTGGTGCGGTCGGCCTGGCGCTGCTCGGCACGATCTCCGCCAACGCGATCAAGGACAAGTTCGCCGAGCTGGCCCCGGGCCTGCAGAAGGCGGCCGAGTCCGGGCAGTCACCGGAGCAGATCAAGCAGCTCCAGGGGCAGTTCACCGCGCTCGCCACGACGCACGGGTTCACCCGGGCGTTCATCTGGTCGGCGTTCCTGGCGCTGGGTGCGGCCCTGATCACGCTGGTCGGCCTGTCGATCAAGCACAAGGACCTGGCCAACGACGGCCAGCCCGTCCACATGGGCTGAGTGCTGTTGATGCTCGAAGGGCCTGCTTCCCGGGAGGGGGGAAGCAGGCCCTTCGTCTTCGGTTACAGGTGTTTCTGCATCACGAGTTCGCGGGTCACGCCGTCTGCCATCAGGTCGCCGGGCTCGTCGATGTCGACGTACCCGTGGCGGAGGTAGAGGTTGTGCGCCGGGTCGTTGCCGGGGACAACTGACAGCTTCACTGCGCGGGCTCCGATGCTGCGGGCCCAGTCCTCGACTGCGGTCATGAGCGCGTTGCCGACGCCCTTGCCGCGACCGGCCGGGGCGACCCACATCGACACCAGCTCGGCCGCGTCTTCGCCAGGGAACCCGCCTGCCATACCCGCCGGCGTACCGTCGATCGAGGCGATCACCTGGTAGGCGCCGGGTACAGACAGCCGCTCGCGCCAGCGTTCCTCGGGAGCGTCGATCCAGTCCGCGAGCTGCGAACCGAACGCGAACGGCGCTTCCTCCAGTGCGGCGAGCCGCAGCTCCCGCCAGGCCTTCCAGTCGTCCGGTCCGACGTTGTCGAGCTCGATCATCAATTCCTCGGCGGGAACCTCGAGGAGACCCAGTCGCGGACGCCGCCGAGGCCGTCGCCGAGGTCGCGGAGGAACTTGGCCAGCGGGTCCTGCGAGCGGTTGAACGCGTCGGTGTAGGACTTGGCGGCGTTCTTCGCCTCCTGCGAGATCGACGCGTCGCCGTCGTCCTGGCGCTTCGGGTACTCACCGGAGACGATCGTCGTGTACTCGCCCTCGTCGACCCAGCGGCGCAGCTCGTGCGCGCGGATCACGGCCAGCGGGTGCGACTGCGCCTCGAGCAGCAGCAGCTTCAGCACGCTGTCGCGCAGGTCGCCGGCGCTCTCGTACTCCGTTCCTTGCGCAAGGAACGCGGTGGTGTCGAGTTCGCTCAGCTGACCGCCGCTGGCGAGCTTCATCTGGACGCGCAGCGCGACCGCCGGGTCCTGGACCGCGAGCAGACCGGCCCGGTCACCGGACAGCTCCGCCTTGCGGGACCACTCGTGCAGGGCGGCGATGATCGCACGCAGACCGAGCGCCCCGATCGGCATCCAGCCGATGGCGCCGGTGAGGCGCATCAGCCAGAGCAGGAGCGACTGGTACAGCGCGTGACCGCTCTGGGCGTGCCCGAGCTCGTGACCGAGGACGAACCGCAGTTCCTCCTCGTCCAGGCCCTGCAGCAGGGCGCTGTTCACCACGATGAACGGCTTGTCCATGCCGATCGTGACCGCGTTCCAGATCGGGCTGTTGGTGACGTACAGCTCGGGGAGCTGGCGTACGTCGAGCGTGGAGGCTGCCTCGGTGAAGAGCCGGTTCACGGTCGGGAACTGCCGCTCGTCGACCCGGATCGCCGAGCCGAGGTACTGCAGCCGGAACGCGCGCTCGTTGATCAGTCCCGACATCTTCCGCAGGACGTAGTCGAACCCCTTCAGCTGCCGCAGCGCCACCAGTGCGCCACGGTCCGCAGGGTGCTCCCACGCCCGCGAGCTGATATCGGTCAACGTCGCCCGCTGCCGCGTCGGCCGATCACTGTTCTCGGTCATCGTTCCCCCAACCGGTTCGTCATGGGTTCCCAACCTAGCTCGCGTTCGGGGTCCTGCGGGGGTTGAGCGCTACAGCCAGCAACAACGTGGGGATCCAGCCGATCGATACGGCCCACCAGCCGAGGCCCTGGCCCGCCGCGACCGCGGTCGTCGCGACCGAGAGCGCCGTACCGATGAGCCAGTACCAGAGGGCGTTCGCGCCCGGTCGCAGGGTGCCGCGGCGGTAGCCGACCCAGGCGAGGGTGAGGGTCGCCGGCAGCGCCAGGATGATCGAGCCGAACGTGAGGACCGCGAGGATCAGCGCGATCTCGCCGGGCGAGAAGTGGACCGCGCCGAGCGGGATCATCGGGGCCACCCGGCGTACTGCTGGGCGGGTGCGGGCCGGCGGATCCGGTCCCGTTGGGCGTGGGGCAGGAGGAACCAGGTGAGCAGCCAGAGCAGACCCCAGTCGAGGACCGCCGCGCACCAGAAGATGTCCAGGAACATGCAGGCAGTGATGATCGCAGTCGACAGCAGGGTGCTCCACGCCACAGCCGCGAACATGAGCGCGACGAACCAGTCAGGCAAATCGATCATGGACCGATCCTCGCCGCCGGGGCGGGTGGTTGCTGAGCGTAGGAATACTCAAATCGGCCTCGACGTCCTAGCCTGGCCCGCATGAGTGAGGTTGACGGGGTGTGCCGTGAGGTCGATCGCCGGGACGAGAAGGCGCGTGCCTGGGTGTCCGAGGCGATCCGGATCGTGGACGCCGACGCGAACCGGAGCGCGGACACGCATCTGCACGTGTTCCCGATGCCGGAGGGTTCCGGTGTGGACCTGTACCTCAAGGACGAGTCCGTGCACCCCACCGGCTCGCTCAAGCACCGGCTCGCCCGGTCCCTGTTCCTGTACGCCCTGTGCAACGGCTGGATCCACGAAGGCACCACGGTCATCGAGGCGTCCAGCGGCTCCACCGCGGTCAGCGAGGCGTACTTCGCCCGCCTGCTCGGCCTCCCGTTCGTCGCGGTGATGCCGCGCTCGACCAGCCCCGAGAAGGTCGAGCTGATCGAGTTCTACGGCGGCCGCTGCCACTTCGTCGAACGCTCCGGCCAGATCTACGGCGAGGCCAAGCGGATGGCCGAGGAGACCGGCGGCCACTACATGGACCAGTTCACCTACGCCGAACGCGCGACCGACTGGCGTGGCAACAACAACATCGCCGAGTCGATCTTCGAGCAGCTCGCGCTCGAGCAGCACCCGATCCCGACCTGGGTCGTGGTCGGCGCCGGGACCGGCGGTACGTCGGCCACGATCGGGCGCTACGTCCGGTACCAGCGGTACGACACGTCGGTCGCCGTGGTGGATCCGGAGAACTCGGCGTTCTTCCCGGCCTTCGAAGCCGGCGACCACGAGTACTCCACCGGCCGCCCGTCCCGCATCGAAGGCATCGGCCGCCCGCGCGTCGAACCGTCCTTCGTGCTCGGCGTCGTCGACCGGATGATCTCGGTCCCCGACGCCGCCTCGATCGCCGCGATGCGCTTCTGCTCCCGCGTCACCGGCCGCCTCGTCGGCGGCTCGACCGGCACCAACCTCTGGGGCTCACTACGCCTGGCCGCCGAAATGCGCCGTACGGGCGCCCGCGGCAGCATCGTCACCCTCCTCTGCGACAGCGGCGAACGCTATGGCAACACCTACTACGACGACGCCTGGCTCCGCACGAGCGGCATCGACATCACCCCCTACACCACCACCCTGGAATCCTTCGCCACCACCGGCCACTGGACCGAACCCGAGTAACCCCGCTTCTCACGGGACCACCAGCGTTGTGGTGCGGTGGCCGGCGTGGTGGTGGGGTTGAACAGGTTATTTCCTGTTCAACCCCACGCTTTCCTGCGCGCAGGTCAGCTGCCTAGGGCGAGGCCGAGGCCGAGGCCGATGGCGTAGAGGAGTTCGGTGAGGCCGGTGAGCTTGAGGACGGGGATGAGGGCGGGGCCTACTGCGTCGCTCAGGATGATGCGGGTGGACTTGACGGCCAGGGGGAGGGCGATGAAGGCGAGGAGGGTCCACGGGGTGGCGATGACTGAGACGGCCGCGAGGATGAAGGCCAGGGCGATCAGGGCGGCGTAGAAGCGGCGGGAGCGGGCGGCGCCCAACACCACCGCCAGCGTGCGCTTGCCGGTGACGGAGTCGGTCGGGATGTCGCGGAGGTTGTTGGCGACGAGGAGAGCGCAGGCGATCGCGCCGACGGAGACGGCGCCGGCGATGGCCGACCAGTGCAGCGTTTCCGCTTGGGCGTACGTCGTACCGAGGACGGCGACCAGGCCGAAGAAGAGGAACACGCTGACTTCACCGAGCGCCCGGTAGCCGTACGGCTTCTTGCCGCCGGTGTAGAACCACGCACCGAGCAACGACGCGGCACCGGCGACCAGCAGCCACCACGTGGTGGTCGCACACAGCACGATGCCGAGCGCTGCGCCGATACCGAGGCAGGTGAAGGCGGCGGTCTTGACTGCCCGCGGTGTGGCGACCTTGGAGCCGACCAGGCGGAGTGGGCCGACGCGGTTCTCGTCGGTACCGCGGATGCCGTCGCTGTAGTCGTTGGCGTAGTTGACGCCGATCTGCAGGGCCAGCGCGACGCCGAGGGCGAGCAGCGCCTTCCACCAGACGAAGCCGTCGAGGTACGCGGCGGCGCCGGTTCCGACGAGTACGGGGGAGATCGCGGCAGGCAGGGTTCGGGGGCGGGCGCCTTCGATCCACTGGGCAGGGGTGGCCATGAGCGTCGATTCTGTCAGCCAGGCGGCCGACCGGCGCAGGGGGGCCGTACGCTCGTCGGTGTCATGTCTACCTTGCGCCTGGTTCCCGGCACGCCGGACGCGGTGCTGTCCGCGCTGAGCGGCGTACTCGACGGGAGCGGTACGCCGTTCGCGCCGGTGCCGAGCGACCCGGCGGCGGCCGCGCGGGTTCACGACGCGGCCCAGCCGGACGAGCCGCTCGAGGACGGCTGCGCGGTCGTACTCACCACCTCCGGGTCCTCCGGCGAGCCGAAGGGCGTGCTGCTGTCGCGGGAGGCGCTGATCGCGTCGGCGACCGCCACCCACGACCGGCTCGGCGGACCTGGGCAGTGGCTGCTCCCGATGAAGCCGTACTTCGTGGGCGGCCTGCAGATCCTCACGCGTTCACTGGTCGCCGGTACGACGCCAGTGCTGCTCGACGAAAGCTTCACGGCGGCCGCGCTGAAGCTGACCGGTGTACGGCGCTACACGGCGATGGTGCCGACGCAGCTGGCTCGCTATCTCGAGACGGACCTGGACGCGCTGCGGTCGTTCGACGCGATCATCATCGGCGGGGCGTCGACGCCGGAGCCGCTCAAACTGCGGGCCGCGGAGGCCGGCGTCAACGCGATCCCGGCGTACGGGATGACCGAGACCGGCAGCGGGTGTGTGTACGCCGGTGTGCCGCTGGACGGTACGTCGATCGACCTGGACGGCGGACGCATACTCATCAAGGGGAGCACGCTCTTCGATGGGTACCGGCTGCGACCGGAGCTCACCGCCGAGGTGCTGCAGAACGGCTGGTTCCGCACACAGGATCGTGGCGAACTCGTGGATGGGCGTCTGCGCGTGATCGGTCGCGTGGACGACGTGGTGATCTCCGGTGGCGTGAACGTCACGCTGACGACTGTGCAGGCGCGGCTGCTCGAGCATCCGAAGCTCACGGACGCTGTAGTACTTGGGGTCCCGGATGCCGAGTGGGGGACGCGTGTGGTCGCGTTCGTCGTAGGTGAGCCGACGCGCGACGAGCTCCGGGACTGGGTCAGTCAGACCCTGCCGCGGACGTGGGCCCCGCGGGACGTCGTACAGCTGCAGGCGTTGCCGATGCTTGCTTCGGGCAAGGTGGACCGGCAGCGGTTGCTGGAGGGCGTGCGGTGATCACGTACTCGATCGGCCTCAAGAACAAGTTCCGTGGCATCACAGTGCGCGAGGGGATGCTGTACGAAGGCCCCGCGGGCTGGGCGGAGTGGAGCCCGTTCCTGGACTACGACGACGCCACCTGTGTGTCCTGGCTGCGTGCGGCGCGAGAGGCGGCCGAGGACGGCTGGCCGGCGCCGGTCCGCGACCGCGTGCCCGTCAACTGCACAGTGCCGGCCATCGGACCCGAGAGGGCCGCAGAGATCGTAAGAGCGTCTGGCTGCAGTACGGCGAAGGTGAAGGTGGCCGAGCCGGGTCAGACGCTCGCGGACGACCTGGAGCGCCTCGAAGCGGTACGGGACGCCATCGGCAGCGGACAGGTACGCATCGACGCCAACGGGCTGTGGTCGGTGGACCAGGCAGTGCAGAACCTCAAGCAGCTGCAGCGGTTCGACCTGGAGTACGTCGAGCAGCCGTGTGCGACTGTGGAGGAGCTGGCCGAGGTACGGCGGCGTACCGACGTACCTGTTGCGGCTGACGAGTCGATCCGCCGGGCCGAGGACCCGTTGCGGGTCAAGAAGCTCGACGCCGCGGACATCGCCGTACTGAAGGTCCAGCCGATCGGAGGCGTCCGTGCGTGTCTGGAGATCGCTGACCGGATCGGACTGCCCGTAGTGGTGTCGTCTGCGCTGGAGACCTCAGTAGGCATCGCTGCTGGCGTAGCACTCGCCGCTGCGCTTCCGGAACTGCCCTACGCCTGCGGTCTGGCCACCGTGTCGATGTTCACCCAAGAGGTGGTCGCCGAGCCGCTACTACCCACCAACGGGTTCCTGTCGGTCCGAAGCGTCGTACCGGATCCCCAACTACTGGAAGCCGCACGTGCGGACGCGGACCGGACGAAGGTGTGGGAAGAACGCCTGTCCCGAGTAAGGAGTGCCGGATGAACCCGTCCACGGCTTTCGCGACCGTAGTGGTCGACGAACTGATCCGCTGCGGTGTACGCGAGGCCGTGGTGTCACCCGGCTCCCGCAGCGCCCCCCTGGCGCTGGCACTCGCGGCCGCCGACCGTGACGGGCGGCTCAGGCTGCATGTGCGAATCGACGAGCGTACGGCGGGATTCCTGGCAATCGGCCTGATGCGCGGCAGCGGTCTACCGGTACCTGTGGTGACCACCTCAGGTACGGCGGTAGCGAACCTGCACCCGGCTGTGCTCGAGGCGTCGCACAGCGGGCTCCCGCTGATCGTGCTGAGCGCGGACCGGCCACCTGCCCTGAGAGGCAGCGGTGCGAACCAGACGACCGACCAGATCAAGGTGTTCGGCTCTGCGGTCCGCCTGTTCCACGAAATGGGTACGCCGATCCGTGAGATCGGTCAGGTCGCGTACTGGCGCTCGCAGGTTGCCAGAGCCGTGGCGACGGCAGTAGGTGCCCGTACCGCCGACCCGGGGCCAGTGCAGCTCAACTGCCCGTTCTCGGAGCCGCTGGTTCCGACAGAGGGACCAGAGTGGCCTGAGCCGCTGAGTGGACGCAGCACCGGCCCGTGGACCTCCATTCACGCAGCAGCGGGCCGTCCGGCAGCTGTGTCGCCCGGACCGAAGACGGTGGTCGTTGCCGGCGATGGTGCGTCGCAGTCCGCGCGGTTGGCGGCAGAGGCCGGACAGTGGCCACTGTTCGCGGAGCCGTCCAGTCGCGCACGGATCGGCCCGTCGGTGATCTCGGCGTACCGGTTGTTGCTGCAGGCAAACACCTTGGCGGGCGAGATCGAGCGGGTGCTGGTGTTCGGGCACCCGACCCTGTCCCGCCCGATCTCGAAGCTGCTGGCCCGGCCGGACGTCGAGGTCGTCGTGATCTCGCCGACCGGGCTGTGGCCGGACCCGGCCCGCCGCGCGGCCTCCGTCGTCACCGCGCTCGAGGTCACCGGCGCCGACCGGACCGACTGGCTCGCGAGGTGGCAGCACGCCGACCAGGTCGCCCGCCCCGAGATCGACAAGGTCCTCGCGGACGGCCTCAGCGGACCACGCGTCGCGGCGCTCGTCGGCGAGGCGGTCGGCGCCGACGGCATGCTCGTCGTCGCCTCCTCGAACCCGATCCGCGACCTCGACCTCGCCCCGGTCGTCCCGATCCGTACGATCGCGAACCGCGGCCTGGCCGGTATTGACGGCACGATCTCGACCGCGATCGGCGCCGCCCTCGCGAACGCGGGCCCGACGCACGCGCTGATCGGCGATCTCGCCTTCCTGCACGACAGCAACGGGCTGGTCGTCGGTCCGGACGAGGCGCGTCCCGACCTGCGGATCGTGGTCGTGAACGACAACGGCGGCGGGATCTTCTCCACCCTCGAACAAGGCGATCCGACGCACGCGACGCACTTCGAGCGCGTCTTCGGTACGCCGCACAACGTCGACCTCGGCGCACTGTGCGCAGCCAGCGGTACGGCGTACATGCTGGTGCGGACCGTCGACGAGTTGCGGGCCGCGCTGACGCGTACGGTCGCCGGCCTGGACGTGGTCGAGGTGCGGATCTCCCGGGAAGCTCACCGACCGCTCGGCGCGGCGATGGTCGCGGCGCTCAAGCAGTTGTAACAGGTACCTTCCGCGCCGGTTGCAGCGTCCGGAGGTGGCTGAGCAGCGACACTGCCATCGCGATGACCAGGGCGGTCGTCGTGAGGATCGGGATCGTCGCGCCGCGCAGCGACGAGTTCAGCGGAGCAGCGATCGTGAAGATCAGGCTGACCGCGGTGATGATCGTGGTCAGCCGTCGTCCAGGGCGTGCGACGGCCAGGAACGGCAGGCACCACAGGAAGTACCAGTCGTGCGCGCTCGGCCCGAGTACGACGACCGCGAGCAGTGCGACACCGACAGCTCGTGCCGCGTAGTGGATCGACGACCGCAGACTCAGCCACGCGATCAGAGCGAGTGCGGCGACCATACCGACCAGACGGACGATCTGCAGCGCCTGTGCGGCAGCAGTGTCCTCTCCTAGCCATCCCAGTACGCCGGACGCCGCCATACCGATCAGGTTGGCGATGGAGAAGGGTGAACGGACCAGCCCGGGTACGTCGAGCGCACCGAGCCACCCGGAGCCCACACCGGTCAGTGCACCGATGGTGACGAGCGTCAGCACGGACACCGCGCCCGCAATGACCAGACTGGCAAAGCGGAGCACCCGTCCGGCCAGTGGGCTCATCACTGCGGCGATCGCGATCACTACGAGTCCACCCGGGAGCTTCACGGCAGCCGCTACACCGGCCACGACTGCCGCCGTACCCCAGCGACCCGTCAGGGCCAGTGCGAACGCGCTGCAGGCCAGGCCGAGCATCAGTACGTCGTTG
The DNA here is from genome assembly GCF_053607525.1 of Kribbella sp. NPDC055110. NCBI lineage: Bacteria > Bacillati > Actinomycetota > Actinomycetes > Propionibacteriales > Kribbellaceae > Kribbella > Kribbella sp. NPDC055110. The sequence continues at coordinate 24,063 of NZ_JBSGTS010000012.1, read as the reverse complement.
TGGGCCGCGCCGATGCCGTGGGTGATCAGCATGGGGTTCAGTACGACCAGCCAGGTGGCGAAAGCCGGGTCGACGCGACATGCGATCGCCAAGCGCGGTACAGCCCACGCGATGAGGACTATGCCCAGTACGGCGAGGAGGCGGTGCGCCAGCATCAGCACGTACGGGTCCATGGTGAGGTGGGCGACCAGACCGCCGTACGCGAGCGGCAGGGGACCGTACGGCGCCGGTGTCTGCATCCACATCGGGTCGACGGCCTCGATGATGTGGCCGGACAGTACGCCGGGTCCCACGTCGTACGGGTTGTAGCCCTCGGCGACCAGTGCGCCCTGGGCCGCGTAACTCCAGGCGTCGCGGCTGAACAGTGGCGGCGCCAGCAAGAGCGGTGCGCTCCAGCAGGCCGTCATACGGAGAAGTGGGAGGCGTTCGCGGGCCATGACGCGCCTGCCCACGGTCAGCCAGGCCCAGGCCATCAGACCGAGCCCAGCGACCATGAACGTCAGCCCGACCATCCGGCCGGCCAACGAGTGGCGCAGCGGGATGGAGGCGACCCAGGAAGACGCGGGTACGACCGACGTCACCAGGCTCGCCAGAGCGACTACAACAGAGCCGACGACCCCACGGACCATCGGCGAGCGCATGAGCGGACCGTAGCCCGGCCATGCAACACGTCGATGAACATCAAGCGGATTCCTTGCGGAAGGTTCTTGCACCGACAGCCAGTCCGATGATGGTCAGCAGGACCACCCAGAACAGGCCCCAGAGCGACGACGAGCTGCTGATGTCGCCGCGGAACAGGGCGCGCACGCCGTTCACCACGTGCTTCAGCGGGCTGATGTCGGACAGCCGCTGCAGCCACGTCGGACCGATCTGCATCGGCAGCAGGATGCCCGACAGCAGCAGGAGCGGCATCGCGATGCCGTTCAGCAGCGGGGCCAGCGCGTCCTCGCTCTTGGTGATGAGCGCGACCGAGTACGACAGCGAGGCGAACGTGGCGCCCAGGAGCGCGACGATCACCAGCGAGAGCAGTACGCCGGCCCACGGTGCACGCAGGCCGAGTGGCAGCGCTGCGAGCAGCAGGAGGACCGACTGAACCACGAGTACGACGACGTCCCGCAGTACTCGCCCTGCCATCAGCGCCATCCGGGACGCCGGCGTGACGCGGTCGGCCTCGATGACGCCGGCCCGGTACTCGGCGATCAGGCCGAAGCCGACGAACATCGCGCCGAACATGCCGAGCTGCACGATCAGGCCGGGAATGAAGACCTGGTAGGCGTTCGTGGTGGCGCCCTGGCTGATCTGGGCGGTGATCGGCTTGAGCAGCGGGCCGAACAGGAACAGGTACATCAGCGGCTGGCTGAGCATCAGGATCGACCACATCGGGTTCCGGAGCGACAGCCGCATCTGGCGGTGGAAAACGATCCAGGTCTCACGCAGGACGTTCACGCTGCCGTCTCCTTCTTCTTCTCGTCGGTGGGTGTGGCGTCCTCGTCACGCAGGGAACGGCCGGTCATGGTCAGGAACACGTCGTCGAGCGTCGGTCGATGGACCTCGACCCCGTGCAACTCGATGCCCTGGGCATCGATCGAGCGGAGCAGCGCCGGCAGCACCGAACCGCAGCGCGGGATCCGGAACCCGACCACGGCGTCCTCGGTCTCGACGTCGAGGGCACCCTCGAGCTCGCGGACGATCTTCATCACCGCCGGCGCCTGGCTGGTGTCGGCGATACTCAGCCGGACGGCGTCGCCGGAGACCTGCTGCTTCAGGTTCTCCGGCGTACCGGACGCGACGATCTTGCCGTGGTCGATGACCAGGATCCGGTCGCAGAGCGCGTCCGCCTCGTCCAGGTAGTGCGTGGTCAGGAAGATCGTCGCGCCGCGGTCGCGCAGGCCGCGGATGTGCTCCCAGAGGTTGGCGCGCGCCTGCGGGTCGAGGCCCGTGGTCGGCTCGTCCAGGAAGATCAGCTTCGGGTCGTGGATCAGGCCCATCACGATGTCCAGCCGCCGGCGCTGCCCGCCGGACAGCGTCTTGCACTGGCGGCGCCAGAGGCCCGGGAGGTCGAGCTCCTCGAACAGGCGCTGCCCTTCGGCGATCGCCTTCGCCTTCGGTACGCCGTACAGCCGCGCGTGATCGACGACCTCGTCGCCGGCGATCGCCTCGGGCAGAGTGGACCCGCTCTGCGGGACGTACCCGATGCCGCGGCGGACGCCCACCGGATCCTTCGCGAGATCACATCCGGCCACCGTCGCGGTGCCCGCCGTCGGCTGGATCAGCGTGGCCAGCATCCGCATCGTCGTGGTCTTACCGGCCCCGTTCGGCCCCAGAAAACCGACGATCTCCCCGTCGGCCACATCAAGGTCTACTCCCTGTACCGCCTGGACAGGCCCCCGCTTCGTCTTGAACGTCCGCACCAGCCCGCGAGCTTCGATCATCATGCGGGCCAGTCTGACTAATCAACTTTGACTAGTCAATCTTGATTACCGGAGGTGTGGGCTGGTGCGTCGGGGATTTCGCCCCAGTGGGTGACCATGCCGGGGTACGGTTCCCAGTCGGCCGTCTCGCCGGCGAAGGCGTAGGCGCCGGCGCGGATGCGGTCGAGGAACTCGTGGGTCCAGCGGAGCTCGCCGCCGTCGCGGGCGGAGGTGATGCGGAACATCTCGACCACGTGGTTCGGGGTGGCCGGGTCCTCGAGGATGTGGCGTTCGGAGTACGGCTCGGATTTCAGCCAGGACTCCAGCTGGCTGATCCGGGCCTCGAGCGCGGCGATCACCTCGTCGCGGCGTAGCGACCACATGAAGCTGATCGTGGCCTGCATCTTGTCGGGGTGGAACCCGTCGACGGTCCACAGCATGCCGCGGAGCAGTGAGAAATACTCCGTCTCGCCGTCCGCGGTCAGTTTGTACGACGTACGCCCGGGCCGATGTGCACCGTCCTGCTCGAGTTCCTGGAGGTACCCGTGCTTGGCCAGCGTGCGCAATCCCGTGTAGATCGAGCCGGGGTTGACGTTCGCCCACGCCTCCACGTTCCAGGTCAGCAGCTCACGCCGCAGCTGGTACCCGTACGCCGGCTGGAAGATCCGCACGACGCCGAGCAGCAACAACCGCGTGGTGGACATGCTCGCAGTGTAAATCCGCGCGACCGGTCCGGTGCGGCAGGCGTACGCTCCCGGACATGGATGTCCGTGTGACGAGCGATGCACAGGCTTTCGAGCAGACCGTTTTTCCTTTCCTGCAAGCGGATCCGGTGCTGCACAACCTCGTCATGACCGTCGTGCACGAACGGGCGACCGGCCGGGTGCGTGACCTCGAGCCGTCGTACTACGTGTCTGTGCACGACCCGGACGTGGTCGGGGTCGCGATGCGCACCGCGGGCCGTTACGTGTATCTCGGCGCGCTGCGCGAGGACTTCGCGGAGCCGGTCGCCGACGCGCTCGCCGACGTACTGCCGGAGGTCCCCGGCGTCGCGGGGGATCCACCAGTCGTGACGCGATTCGGTGAGCGGTGGTGTGCGCATCGCGGCGGCCGAGCGACGGTGGTACGCGGCACGCGGTTGCACAAGCTGATCGAGCTGACGCCGCTCGAAGCCGACGCCGGCGCGCCGCGGTTGATGGCCGCGGACGAGGTCGACCTGGTCGCCGGGTGGGGCAAGGACGGGTTCGCCGAAGAACTGACCATCGGCCACCGCGAGTGGGCCGAGCGGCACCTGGAGCACGAGAGCATGCTGATCTGGGAGGTCGACGGCGAGCCGGTCAGCATGGTCGGCTTCCATCAGCCGGTCTTCGGCGTCAGCCGCGTCGGTCCGGTCTACACGCCTCCTTCAAGGCGCAGACATGGGTACGCCGGTGCGCTGACGAGCCATGTGACTGCGATGATCGTTGCTGGCGGCAACCAGGCCTGCCTGTTCACCGACCTCGCGAACCCGACCTCCAACAAGATCTACCACCAGGCGGGTTACCGCCCGGTGGCCGATTTCGTCGAGGCCGAGTTCAGCTGATCTCGAGGGACTGACCAGGGGTGAGGCCGTGGTACGGGCGGCCGCCGGCTTCGGTGATCCAGCGTGCCATCATGCCGAGGCCGATGTCGCTGAGCAGGGCGTTGTGGATGCCGACGGTCTGTTCCGCCTTGATCGAGCGGGCGTACTCGACCGCGGGCGGCACCGAGAACCACGGGCCGGAGATCGGTACCAGGTTGGTGTGCACCTCGCGGTCGGGCCGGGTGAACGAGTCGCCCGGGTGGTAGACCGCGTCGTCGACCAGGTAGCCGATGTTCTCGCACGGTACGCCGAGCTCGGGCAGGATCACCGCGTGATCCTTGCCGTAGGCACGGACCGCGAAACCGGCCGCGTCGAACGCCTGACCGTCCGACACCACCGTGACCCGCTCGTCGTTCAGCTGAGCCGCGACGCCGGCGGTGGTGAAGACCGGCACCTGCAACCCGCTCAGCCGCTCGACGTCGATGTGGTCGGGGTGTTCGTGTGTGATCAGCACCGCGTCGGCCTTCTCGAAGGCCGCGTCCTCGGAGAACGTGCCCGGGTCGATCAGCAGCACCTTCCCGTCCTTCTCCAGGCGGACACAGGCGTGCGCAAACTTCGTGAGCTTCAAGGTTCAGTCTCCTAGAGCGTCTCTCATCGGCACCAGCTTGGCGTTCGTTTCGGCCAGTTCGGCATCCGGGTCGGAACCCGCCACGATCCCGGCCCCGGCGAACAGCCGCATCCGGCGCGGCTCGTCGGAGTCGGCCTGGCCGCAGCGCAGCGCGATGCACCATTCGCCGTCGCCGGACGCGGCCATCCATCCGACCGGTCCGCTGAACCGGCCGCGCTGCATGCCTTCGATCTCACCGATCAGGTCCCGCGCGACCGGCGTCGGCGTACCGCAGACCGCCGCGGACGGGTGCAGGGCGGCGGCGAGTCCGAGCGCGGACGCGCCGTTGTTCGCGACGCCGGCGACGTCGGTGGCCAGGTGCATCACGTTCGGCAGGTGCAGCACGAACGGGGTCTCCGGCACGTTCATCGACGTACAGTGCGGCTCCAGCGCCTCGGCGACCGAGCGGACCGCGAACTCGTGTTCCTCGAGGTCCTTCGACGACCGCGCCAGCGACGCGGCCAGCGCCAGGTCGTGCTCGTCGTCCCCGGTACGGCGGATGGTCCCGGCCAGCACGCGGGACGTGATCAGGCCCTTCTCCCGGCGTACCAGCAGCTCCGGGGTGGCCCCGATCAGGCCGTCGACGGAGAACGTCCAGCAGTTCGGGTACGCCGTCGCGAGCCGGTGCAACGGCCAGCGCAGATCGATCGGCTGCGCGGCGATCGCGATCAGGTCGCGGGCCAGCACCACCTTGTCGAGCTCGCCGGCGGTGATCCGGCGGACCGCGTCGGCGACGATGCTCGACCAGTCCGTCCCGGTCCGGGCGCCGTCCGCGAACGTCACGTCGTACACCGGCGACGGCTCGTGGACTACCAGCTCGGGCGGCGCGCCCAGCGAGCTGGCGGGCGAGATCGTGGTCACCCAGGTGATGTCGCCGCGGCGCCCGACGATGACGTCGGGAACCACCAGCTCACCCGGGTCCTGGTCGGTGAACCCGAAGGATCCGAAGCAGACCAGTCCGGAGCCCGGTACGCCGACCTCGTCGCGGACCACCGCGGCCGCGGTCAGCTCCTGCCACCAGGTCATGGCCTCCTGAAAGCGGTTGCTACCGGCAACGTCCAGCCGGGCGGCGACGCCCCAGCCGACGTGGCCGTCGCCCCGCCGTACCCACGCGAGTCCGCCCTCGTCCGGCAGGTGGTCCAGCAGATGCGCCGAGACCCCGTCCACCGACTGACTGCGAACCACCAACTGCGGTGCGGGGCCTCGGGTCGCGAGGGCCGCACGGCTACCTGGAGATGCTGTCACGAGATGCAAGCGTATGCCTGCCGTCCGGCAGACTCGCCCTCGCGTGATCAACTAGACAGGTGACGCGCGCAGATCTGAGTAAGGACCCGCAGGCCGTGGCGGCCATGTTCGACAACGTGGCCGAGGGGTACGACCGGACCAATGCGGTCGCGACGATGGGGCTGGAGAAGCTGTACTGGCGGCCCGCGACGCTGGCCGCGATCGCGCCGCGGAAGGGGATGAAGATCCTCGACCTGGCGGCCGGGACCGGCGCGTCCAGCATCAACCTGCGCGAGGCGGGCGCCGAGGTGGTGTCCTGCGACTTCTCGGTCGGCATGCTCCGGGTCGGCAAGCGCCGGCACCCCGAGCTGGACCTGGTGGCGGGCGACGCGCTGCGGCTGCCGTTCGCCGACGACACGTTCGACGTGGTGACCATCTCCTGGGCGCTGCGGAACGTGAACGACGTCGCGGCCGCGCTGCGGGAGATGCTGCGGGTGACGCGCCCCGGCGGGCGGCTCGTCGTACTGGAGCAGTCGCACCCGACCTGGAAGCCGTTCCGGGTCGTGTACCTGGAGTACATGATGCGGGCGGTGCCGGCGGTGGCGAAGGTGGTGTCGACCAACCCCGAGGCGTACGAGTACCTCGCGGAGTCGACGCGCGCCTGGCTGCCCCAGGAGCCGCTGGCCCGGGCGATCGAGGGCGCCGGGTGGACCCGCGTCCAGTGGCGCAACCTGACGGGTGGTCTGGTCGCCATTCATCGGGCCGTCAAGGCGGATTAATTACGCAACGGAAATTATGCGTAATTGGCTTGTCTGCAAGGGGGTTGGGGCGAGTTTCGTGTCCGAGTCAGGCAGTCCTAGACTGTCGAGTGAAGAGGGCTCGTGAAGTCGTTCACGAGCGCACACGCCCCAAGAACATCCAGGCCGGAGAGATGAGCGAGAGCGTGCCGAGCGGGCAGCAGGCGGAGACCGCCGATGTGATCGTCGTCGGTGCCGGACCCGCCGGATCGTCGGCGGCGTACCACCTGGCGAACGCCGGACTGGACGTCCTGCTGCTGGAGAAGACCGCGTTCCCGCGGGAGAAGGTGTGCGGCGACGGGCTCACCCCGCGCGGCACCAAGCAGCTCATCAACATGGGCATCGACATCTCCGAAGAGGCCGGCTGGATCCGCAACTACGGACTCCGCATCCAGGGCGCCGGGCACGTCCTGCAGCTCGACTGGCCGGATCTGGCCAGCCACCCGAACTACGGGCTGACCCGGAACCGGATGGACTTCGACGAGATGCTCGCGCGGCAGGCCGAGAAGGCCGGGGCTCAGCTGCGGGAGCGGACCAACGTGACCGGCCCGATCCTGGACGCCAGGGGCGACATCGTCGGCGTCACCGCGAAGCCGGTCGACGACAACGGCCGCCGGGCCGGGGCCGACGTCGAGTACCGGGCGCCACTGGTGATGGCGGCCGACGGCAACTCGTCCCGGCTCAGCATCGCGATGGGCTTGCACAAGCGCGACGACCGCCCGATGGGAGTCGCCGTCCGGACGTACTTCACCAGCCCGCGGACCGACGACGACTACCTCGAGTCCTGGCTGGAACTGTGGGCCGACGACCCGAAGCAGCCCGGTGGCCGGGTGCTGCTTCCCGGCTACGGCTGGATCTTCGGGATGGGCGACGGCACGGTCAACGTCGGCCTCGGCATCCTGAACACCTCGGACGCGTTCGGCAAGGTCGACTACGCCGACCTGCTGAAGCAGTGGCTCAAGGTCACGCCCGAGGAGTGGCAGTTCCGCGACGAGTTCCAGACCATCCCGATCCGCGGGGCCGCGCTGCCGATGGGCTTCAACCGGCAGCCGCACTACACCCGCGGCCTGATGCTGCTCGGCGACGCCGGCGGCATGGTCAACCCGTTCAACGGCGAGGGCATCCCGTACGCGATGGAGTCCGGGGCGTTCGCCGCCGAGGTCGCCGCGCAGGCGCTGCACCGGCAGCCGAACCAGCGGGAGCGCGCGCTGTCGGCGTACCCGAAGGCGCTGAAGCAGGAGTACGGCGGTTACTACACGCTCGGCCGGATCTTCGTGAAGCTGATCGGAAATCCGGAGGTGATGCGGCTCTGCACCAAGTACGGTCTGCCGCGCACCACCCTGATGAAGTTCACCCTGAAGTTGCTCGCCAACCTCACCGACCCGCGCGACGGGGACGTGATGGACAAGATCATCAACGGTCTCACGAAGCTCGCTCCCGCGGCCTGAGCGGCGGGGCGAGTGAGCTGAGCCACCGGCGTACTGATATCCAAAGACCTATACAGACCACCGGCTGAAGGAGGGAGCACGCAGCGATGCACCCCTATACACCGATTCTCGCTCTCGGTGTGCTCGCGGCGCTCTTCGTCGCAGGCAGCATCACCATTAGCGCGCTGGTCGGCCCGAAGCGCTACAACCGGGCCCGGCTGGACTCCTACGAGTGCGGCATCGAGCCCACTCCGCAGCCGGTCGGTGGTGGACGCTTCCCGGTGAAGTACTACATCACCGCGATGCTGTTCATCGTTTTCGACATCGAGATCATCTTCCTCTACCCGTGGGCCGTCGCGTTCGACCAGATGGCGTTGTTCGGGCTGGTCGAGATGGTCATCTTCATCGTCACCGTCTTCGTCGCGTACGCCTACGTGTGGCGCCGCGGCGGACTGGAGTGGGACTGACATGGGTCTTGAGGAACAGCTTCCGGCCGGCGTCTTGCTGAGCACCGTCGAAGGACTGCTCGGCTACATGCGCAAGGCCTCGTTGTGGCCGGCAACCTTCGGGCTGGCCTGCTGCGCCATCGAGATGATGACCACCGGCGCCCCGCGGTACGACGCCGCGCGGTTCGGCATGGAGGTCTTCCGGGCCTCGCCGCGACAGGCGGACCTGATGATCGTGGCCGGCCGGGTGAGCCAGAAGATGGCGCCGGTGCTGCGCCAGATCTACGACCAGATGCCCGGCCCGAAGTGGGTGCTGGCGATGGGCGTGTGTGCGTCGTCGGGCGGCATGTTCAACAACTACGCGATCGTGCAGGGCGTGGATCACGTCGTACCGGTCGACATGTACCTGCCCGGCTGCCCGCCGCGGCCGGAGATGTTGCTGGACGCGTTCCTGAAGATCCACGACCAGATCCAGCACATGAAGCTCGGCGCGCACAAGAAGGCGCTGGAGACCGAGCTGGAGGCCGCGGCCCTGACCGCCGCCCCGACGATCGAGATGAAGGGTCTGCTGCGGTGAGCGACTCCGAGAATCTTCCGGCGACGCCGGAGGCTCCGGCTCCTGAGGTCATCGAGCAGCGCGAGGGCATGTTCGGTGTCCGCGGTACCGGTGACACCTCCGGTTTCGGTGGCCTGCGCCGCGAGGTCGTGCTGCCGGGCAGTACGCCGCGGCCGTACGGCTCCTGGTTCGACGGTGCGGTGGACCGGCTGGAAGGCCTGGCCGCCGCCGGTGCGGTCGAGAAGGTCGTCGTCGACCGCGGCGAGCTGACCCTGCACATCAAGCGCGAGAACCTGGTCGAGGTGGCCAAGCACCTGCGCGACGACGAGGCGCTGCGGTTCGAGTTCTGCTCCGGGGTCAGCGGTGTGCACTACCCGGAAGAGACCGGCCGCGAGCTGCACGCCGTCTACCACTTCCTGTCGATCACCCACAACCGCCGGATCCGGCTGGAGGTGTCGGCGCCCGACGCCGACCCGCACATCCCGTCGATCGTCTCGGTCTACCCGGCCAACGACTGGCACGAGCGGGAGACCTGGGACTTCTTCGGCATCGTCTTCGACGGGCACCCCGCACTGACCCGGATCCAGATGCCCGACGACTGGCCGGGTCACCCGCAGCGCAAGGACTACCCGCTCGGCGGTATCGACGTCGAGTACAAGGGCGCTGTCATCCCACCGCCCGACACGCGGAGGTCGTACAACTGATGACCACTACAGACCCCTACGCGACCACTCGGGACACCACCGAGGGCAAGGTCTTCACCGTCACCGGCCAGGACTGGGACTCGGTCGTGGCCGGCCTCGGCGAGGAGCCGGAAGAGCGCGTCGTCGTCAACATGGGCCCGCAGCACCCGTCGACGCACGGCGTGCTCCGGCTGATCCTCGAGCTCGACGGTGAGAACGTGACCGAGGCCCGCTGCGGCATCGGCTACCTGCACACCGGTATCGAGAAGAACATGGAGTTCCGCTCCTGGGTGCAGGGCGTCACGTTCGTCACCCGGATGGACTACCTGTCGCCGTTCTACAACGAGGCGGCGTACTGCCTGGCGGTCGAGCGGCTGCTCGGGATCGAGGACGAGATCCCGGACAAGGCGAACGTGATGCGGGTGCTCCTGATGGAGCTCAACCGGATCAGCAGCCACCTGGTCTGCATCGCCACCGGCGGCATGGAGATCGGCGCGCTGACCGTGATGACGATCGGTTTCCGCGAGCGTGAGAAGACCCTGGACCTGTTCGAGCTGATCACCGGGCTGCGGATGAACCACGCGTTCATCCGGCCGGGCGGCGTCGCGCAGGACCTGCCGCCGGGTGCGCTGGACAAGATCCGCGAGTACATCACGTGGATGAACAAGCACCTCAAGGAGTACGCCGAACTCTGCAACGCCAACCCGATCTTCAAGGCGCGGCTGCAGAACGTCGGCTACCTGGACCTGACCGGCTGCATGGCGCTCGGCATCAGCGGCCCGCCGCTGCGCTCGACCGGGTACGCGATGGACCTGCGCAAGAGCCAGCCGTACTGCGGTTACGAGACGTACGACTTCGACGTACCGACCTGGGACTCCTCGGACTCCTACGGGCGGTTCCGGGTGCGGCTGCAGGAGATGCACGAGTCGCTGAAGATCGTCGAGCAGTGCGCCGACCGGCTGGAGAAGATGGACGGCCGGCCGGTGATGGTGGCCGACAAGAAGATCGGCTGGCCGAGCCAGCTGGCCGTCGGCGCCGACGGGATGGGCAACTCGCTCGACCACATCAAGCACATCATGGGCGAGTCGATGGAAGCACTGATCCATCACTTCAAGCTGGTCACCGAGGGCTTCCGGGTCCCGGCCGGCCAGGCCTACGTGGCGATCGAGTCGCCGCGTGGCGAGCTCGGTGCGCACGTCGTCTCCGACGGCGGCACCAAGCCGTACCGGGTGCACTTCCGTGACCCGTCCTTCGCAAACCTGCAGGCGATGCCGATCATGTGCGAGGGCGGCCAGGTCGCCGACGTGATCGTCGCCGTCGCCAGCCTTGACCCGGTGATGGGTGGAGTGGACCGCTAAATGGCCGAGAACCACACGACTGCTACCGACAAGACGGTGCCGTACAGCACCGGCGACTCGTCGATCACCGACGCCACGATCGCGGAGATGCGCGAGATCGCGGCGCGCTACCCGGTCGCCCGGTCCGCGCTGCTGCCGATGCTGCACCTGGTGCAGTCGGTCGAGGGCCGGGTCACCCCGGAGGGCATCGAGGTCTGTGCCGACGTGCTCGGGCTGACCGGCGCCGAGGTGTCGGCGGTGGCCACCTTCTACACGATGTACAAGCGCCGCCCGGTCGGCGACTACCACGTCGGCGTCTGCACCAACACGCTCTGCGCGGTGATGGGCGGCGACCTGATCTTCGACCGGCTGAAGCAGCACCTGGACGTCGGCAACGACGAGACCACCGAGGACGGCAAGATCACCCTCGAGCACCTCGAGTGCAATGCCGCCTGCGACTACGCGCCGGTGATGATGGTCAACTGGGAGTTCTTCGACGACATGACGCCGGAGTCGGCCACCCAGCTGGTCGACGACCTGCGGGACGGCACCGAGGTGAAGTCGCCGCGCGGTGCGACGATCTGCACCTGGCGCGAGGCCGAGCGCGTGCTGGCCGGGTACTCCGACGGCCGCGCCGACGAGGGCCCGACCGGCGGCAAGGCCTCGCTGGCCGGCCTCCGCCTGGCCCGCGAGCGCAACTGGTCGGCCCCGAACGGCTCCGAGACCCCGAAGGAGGGCTGACCATGGTGGACACGCTGACCCCGGTGCTTTCGGACAACTGGGACCAGATCAACGCCTGGCAGTTGGCGTCGTACCAGCGCACCGGCGGGTACGACGCGCTGCGCAAGGCGCTCACGATGCAGCCGGCCGATGTCGTTGCCACGGTCAAGGACTCCGGTCTGCGCGGCCGTGGCGGCGCGGGCTTCCCGACCGGGATGAAGTGGTCCTTCATCCCGCAGGACAACCCGAAGCCGAAGTACCTGGTGGTGAACGCGGACGAGTCCGAGCCGGGCACCTGCAAGGACATCCCGCTGATGATGGCCTCGCCGCACACGCTGGTCGAGGGCGTCGTCATCGCGTCCTACGCGATCCGCGCGTCGGTCGCGTTCATCTACGTCCGCGGTGAGGTCCTGCACGTGATCCGCCGGCTGCAGCAGGCGGTCCAGGAGGCCAAGGACGCCGGCTACATCGGCCAGAACATCCTCGGCAGCGGCTACGACCTCGACGTGGTCGTGCACGCCGGTGCCGGCGCGTACATCTGCGGTGAGGAGACGGCGCTGCTGGACTCGCTGGAAGGACGTCGCGGTCAACCTCGGCTGCGTCCTCCCTTCCCGGCCGTAGCCGGTCTGTACGGGTGCCCCACTGTTATCAACAACGTCGAGTCGATCGCTTCCGTTCCCGCTATCGTCAAGAACGGGCCGGACTGGTTCTCCTCGATGGGCACCGAGAAGTCCAAGGGCATGACGCTGTACTCGCTGTCCGGGCACATCACCCGCCCGGGGCAGTACGAGGCCCCGATGGGCATCACGCTGCGAGAGCTGATCGACCTGGCCGGTGGGGTCCGCGAGGGCCACGAGCTGAAGTTCTGGACGCCGGGTGGTTCGTCGACGCCGCTGCTGACGTCGGAGCACCTCGACGTACCGCTGGACTACGAGGGCGTCGGCGCGGTCGGCTCGATGCTCGGTACGAAGGCGCTGCAGATCTTCGACGACTCGGTGTGCGTCGTGCGCGCCGTACTGCGCTGGACCGAGTTCTACAAGCACGAGTCCTGCGGCAAGTGCACGCCGTGCCGCGAGGGCACGTGGTGGCTGGTGCAGATTCTCGAGCGGCTGGAGAAGGGCCAGGGCACCGAGGAAGACCTGGTCACCTTGCTCGACCTGTGCGAGAACATCACCGGCCGGTCGTTCTGCGCGCTGGCCGACGGCGCGACCGCGCCGATCGCCAGCTCGATCGCGCACTTCAAGGACGAGTACCTGGCGCACTTCGAGAACGGCGGCTGCCCGTTCGACCCGATGGCAAGCACTGTCTTCGCGACTGCTGGAGCTAGCGCATGACGATCCAAGCGAACCCGCCGGCTGGGTCGGAGGTGGAGCGCACCGACCTGGTGACGGTCACCATCGACGACATCGAGGTGAAGGTTCCGAAGAACACCCTGCTGATCCGGGCCGCGGAGCAGATCGGGATCCAGATCCCGCGGTTCTGCGACCACCCGTTGCTCGACCCGGTCGGCGCCTGCCGGCAGTGCCTGGTCGAGATCACCGACGCCGGGAACGGCCGCGGGATGCCGAAGCCGCAGGCCTCCTGCACGATCACCGTCGCCGACGGCATGGTGGTTCGCACCCAGGTGTCCTCGCCGGTGGCCGACAAGGCCCAGCACGGCCAGATGGAATTCCTGCTGATCAACCACCCGCTCGACTGCCCGGTCTGCGACAAGGGCGGCGAGTGCCCGCTGCAGAACCAGGCGATGAGCAACGGCGCCGGCGAGACCCGGTTCCACGAGATCAAGCGGACCTACCCGAAGCCGATCAACATCTCGGCCGAGGTGCTGCTGGACCGCGAGCGCTGCATCCTCTGCGCGCGCTGCACCCGGTTCTCCGAGCAGATCGCCGGTGACCCGTTCATCGCGCTGATCGAGCGCGGCGCGCTGCAGCAGGTCGGCATCTACGAGAAGGAGCCCTTCGAGAGCTACTTCTCCGGCAACACGATCCAGATCTGCCCGGTCGGTGCGCTGACGAGTGCGGCGTACCGCTTCCGCTCGCGGCCGTTCGACCTGGTGTCGGTGCCGTCGGTGGCCGAGCACGACGCGTCCGGTGCGGCGATCCGGGTCGACTACCGGCGCGGCAAGGTGATGCGCCGGCTGGCCGGAGACGACCCACAGGTCAACGAGGAATGGATCTCCGACAAGGACCGGTTCGCGTTCCAGTACGCGACCACCGGTGACCGGCTGACCCACCCGCTGATCCGCGAGGACGGCGAGCTGCGGCCGGCGTCCTGGCCCGAGGCGATCGCTTTCGCCGCCGAGCAGCTGACCGCGGCCCGTGGCAACGCGGCGGTGCTGACCGGTGGCCGGCTGACGGTCGAGGACGCCTACGCATACTCGAAGTTCGCCCGGGTCGCGCTGGGCAGCAACGACATCGACTTCCGGGCCCGCCCGCACTCCGCGGAGGAGGCGGACTTCCTCGCCGCCGCGGTCGCCGGCACCGGCCTGGGTACGACGTTCGCGGACCTGGAGAAGGCCGGCGCCGTGCTGTTCGTCGGGTTCGAGCCCGAGGAAGAGGCACCGTCGGTGTTCCTCCGGGTGCGCAAGGGCGTGAAGGCGCACGGCACCAAGGTGTTCACGGTCGCTTCGTACGCGTCCCGCGGTGTGGAGAAGCTCTCCGGTGTCGTCGTACCGGCATCGCCGGGTACCGAGGCCGCCGTACTGTCGGATCTCGGCAACGCCGGTGCGGCCGGGGCAGCTGCCCGCGCCGCGCTCGGTGCGGACTCGATCATCGTCGTCGGCGAGCGGCTGGCCGCCGTACCGGGCGGGTACTCGTCGGCGCTCCGGCTCGCTCTCGACACGGGTGCGCAGCTGGCCTGGATCCCGCGGCGTGCGGGTGACCGGGCCGCGCTCGAGGCCGGCTGCCTGCCGGGCCTGCTGCCCGGCGGCCGGCTCGTCAGCGACCCGCAGGCGCGCGTCGACCTGCAGGCCGCCTGGGGCGTGGACAACCTGCCGGCTGAGCCCGGCAAGGACGTTACCGAGATCATCACTGCGTTGCGGGCGGGCGCTGGATCGCTGCAGGCGCTGATCGTCGCGGGTGTCGAGATCGACGACCTGCCCGACCCGGCCGCGGCGCTCGCCGCGCTCGAGGCCGCGCCGTTCGTGGTCAGCTTCGAGGTACGCAACTCGCAGGTGACCGAGTACGCCGACGTGGTCTTCCCCGTCGTACCGCCGGTGGAGAAGTCCGGCACCTTCGTGAACTGGGAGGGCCGCGAGCGGCCGTTCCCGGTGGTGCTCAAGGTGCCGACCGCGATGCCGGACGTCCGCGCGCTGGCCGCGCTGGCGCAGGAGATGGGCAACCCGCTCGGCTTCAGCACGCCCGACGGTGCGAAGCGCGAGTACGACGAGCTCGGCCGGTGGGACGGCGACCGGGCCCAGCAGCCGACGTACCAGGCCGGTCCGGCCCTCGGCGCGTTCGACTCCACCCGGCTCGCGACCTGGCGGATGCTGATCGACGACAGCCGCGCCTGCGACGGTGAGCCGCACCTGACCGCGACCGCGCGGACGCCGGTCGCCCGGGTCTCGCTGACCACCGCGCGCCGGATCGGTGTCGCCGATGCCGACGAGTTGGTGGTGAGCACCGACGCCGGGAGCATCCGGCTGCCGGTTGTCATCACCCCGATGGCCGACAACGTGGTCTGGCTGCCGACGAACTCGGCCGACTCCCACGTCCGCCGGTCGTTGCACGCAGACCATGGCTCGATCGTGACGATCGCCGGAGGAAACGCATGATGTCGCTCGCCGTACCTGACGCAGGGGTCGGGCACGACCCCTGGTGGGTGATCCTCATCAAGGTGCTGCTCATCTTCGTCTTCCTGGTGGTGCTGACGCTCTTCAACATCTGGCTGGAACGCCGGGTGGTGGCGCGGATGCAGCAGCGGATCGGCCCGAACGTGCACGGCCCGCAGGGTCTGCTGCAGTCGCTGGCCGACGGTGTGAAGCTGATGCTCAAGGAAGACCTGATGCCGAAGGGCGTCGACCGGCTGGTCTTCGTCCTGGCGCCGGCGATCGTCGCCATCCCGGCCTTCCTGACCTTCGCGGTGATCCCGTTCGGGCCGACGGTGAAGATCCCGTTTACCGACACCTACACCCGGCTGCAGCTCACCGACCTGCCGGTCTCGGTGCTGTACGTGATGGCGATCGCCTCGATCGGCATCTACGGCATCGTGCTCGGCGGCTGGTCGTCGAACTCGACGTACTCGCTGCTCGGTGGCCTGCGGTCCAGCGCGCAGATGATCTCGTACGAGGTCGCGATGGGACTGGCGCTGGTGACGGTGTTCCTGTTCGCGGGTTCGCTGTCCACCTCGGAGATCGTCGCGGCGCAGTCGCATCAGACCGTGCACTGGTTCGGGGCCGACATCCCGCTGCCCGGGTGGTACGCGTTCCTGCTCTTCCCGTCGTTCGTGATCTACGTGATCTCGATGGTCGGCGAGACGAACCGGGCGCCGTTCGACCTCCCCGAGGCCGAGGGCGAGCTGGTCGCGGGCTTCCTGACCGAGTACTCCTCGATCAAGTACGCGATGTTCTTCCTGGCCGAGTACATCAACATGGCGACCGTGTCCGCGCTGGCCACCACGCTGTTCCTGGGCGGCTGGCGGGCGCCGTGGCCGATCTCGCTCTGGGACGGCGCGAACTCCGGCTACTGGCCGGTGCTGTGGTTCATGGGCAAGCTGATGTGCTTCATCTTCTTCTACATCTGGCTGCGCGGAACGCTGCCGCGACTGCGCTACGACCAGTTCATGAAGTTTGGCTGGAAGGTCCTGATCCCGATCTCGCTGGCCTGGATCCTGCTGGTCGCCACCGTCCGCGCGGTCGGCCGCGAGACCAACTTCAGCCGGACGACGTTGCTGGTCGCCGCCGCTGTCGTCCTGGTGCTCGCGGTGATCAGCATGTTCGTCCCGGGGAAGCCCAAGGAAGAGCCGGTCGAGGTAGCCGACGGCGAGGAGTTCGACGCCTTCGCCGGCGGGTTCCCGGTGCCACCACCGCTCCCCAGTCAGCAGACCGAGCCGACATCGAAGGCAGGCAGCCGTGGCTAGTGTCAAAGAGTCCCTCTGGGACCCGGTAGCCGGGTTCGGGGTGACCTTCCGGACGATGTTCCGGAAGGTGTTCACCGAGGAGTACCCGTTCGAGAAGAAGCCGACCGCACCACGGTTCCACGGCCGGCACCAGCTGAACCGCTGGCCGGACGGCCTGGAGAAGTGCATCGGCTGCGAGCTGTGCGCGTGGGCCTGCCCCGCGGACGCGATCTACGTCGAGGGCGCCGACAACACCGAGGGCGGCCGGATGTCGCCGGGCGAGCGGTACGGGCGCGTGTACCAGATCAACTACCTGCGCTGCATCCTCTGCGGTCTGTGCATCGAGGCCTGCCCGACCCGGGCGCTCACGATGACCAACGAGTACGAGCTGGCCGACACCAGCCGCGAGTCCCTGATCTACGAGAAGAAGGACCTGCTGGCGCCGCTGCTCCCGGGCATGCAGGAGCCGCCGCACGAGATGCAGCTGGGCAAGACCGAGAAGGACTACTACCTCGGTCTGACCGGTGTCGCCGCCAAGACCGACGGGAGTGACGCCAAATGATCGGTCTCGTCACCGGCCCGCAGGTCGCGTTCTGGCTGCTGGCCCCGGTCATGATCCTGGCCGCGATCGGCATGGTGCTGGTCCGTAAGGCGGTGCACTCGGCGCTGCTGCTGGCGACCGTGATGATCTGCCTCGCGGTGCAGTACGCCGCGCAGGACGCGCCGTTCCTGTTCGCCGTACAGATCATCGTCTACACCGGCGCGATCCTGATGCTGTTCCTGTTCGTGCTGATGCTGGTCGGCGTCGACGCGTCCGACTCGCTGGTCGAGACGATCCGCGGTCAGCGGCTGCTCGCCGGGATCGCGTTCCTCGGCTTCGGCGTACTGCTGATCGCGGCCGTCGGCAACGCGATCTACGGGCACCCGACCGGGCTGGCCGACGCGCAGCCGGACGGCAACGTCAAGGGCCTCGCGCAACTGCTGTTCGGCAAGTACGTGTTCGCCTTCGAGGTCACGTCGGCGCTGCTGATCACCGCGGCGATGGGCGCCATGATGCTGGCCCATCGCGAGCGGCTGACCAAGAAGAAGACGCAGCGCGACCACGCCGAGGAGCGGATCCGCAAGTACGCCGAACAGGGCATCCACCCCGGCCCGCTGCCGACACCGGGTGTCCTGGCCCGGCACAACGCCGTCGACACCCCGGCGCTGCTGCCGGACGGGTCGATCGCACCGACCTCGGTTTCGCGTGTGCTCCAGGCACGTGGCACCGTGTTCCCCGAAGCCGAGGAGCGCGCGGACGTCGACGAGGTCCGCACGCTCACCGCCGAAGGTGAGTTCCCGGTCGAGGAGGACGACAAGTGACGACAGAGCCGTACATCGTGCTCGCGGCGATTCTGTTCAGTATCGGCGCGCTCGGCGTGCTGGTACGCCGGAACGCGATCGTCGTCTTCATGTGCGTCGAGCTGATGCTGAACGCGACCAACCTCGCGTTCGTGAGCTTCGCCCGCCAGCACGGCAACCTCGACGGCCAGATCGCCGCCTTCTTCGTGATGGTGGTGGCCGCGGCCGAGGTCGTGATCGGGCTGGCGATCATCATGGCCATCTTCCGCACCCGTCGCTCGGCCTCGGTCGACGACGCCAACCTGCTCAAGTACTGAGGTAAGCACCGATGAGTCATGAGCTGACGTGGCTGCTGGTCGCGGTACCGGCTTTGTCCGCGGCGATCCTCCTGCTCGGTGGCAAGGCCACCGATGCATGGGGTCACCTGCTGGGCACGCTGGCGCCGGTGATCTCCTTCGCCTTCGGCGTCGTGCTGTTCTTCCAAATGCAGGGCAAGCCGAGTGCGGACCGGTCCGAGACGGTCCGGCTGTTCGAGTGGTTCTCGGTCGGCCACATCAAGGTCGACTTCACGCTGCTGATCGACCCGCTGTCGATCCTGTTCGTGCTGCTGATCACCGGCGTGGGTTCGCTGATCCACATCTACTCGATCGGCTACATGGAGCACGACGAGCGCCGGCGGCGGTTCTTCGGGTACCTGAACCTCTTCATCGCGTCGATGCTGCTGCTGGTGCTGGCCGCCGACTACCTGCTGGTCTTCGTCGGCTGGGAGGGCGTCGGTCTGGCGTCGTACCTGCTGATCGGCTTCTGGCAGTACAAGACGACAGCAGCGGTCGCGGCGAAGAAGGCGTTCGTGGTGAACCGGGTCGGTGACATCGGCCTCTCGCTCGCGGTGATGAGCATGTGGGCGCTGTTCGGCTCCTCGGCGTTCGGCACGGTGAACGCCGGCGCCGAGCACCTCTCGAAGACCTGGGCCACGCTGCTCGGCCTGATGCTGCTGCTGGCCGCCTGCGGTAAGTCCGCGCAGGTGCCGCTGCAGTCCTGGCTGCTGGACGCGATGGAGGGCCCGACCCCGGTGTCGGCGCTGATCCACGCGGCGACGATGGTCACGGCCGGCGTCTACCTGGTGGTCCGGTCGCACGCGATCTACGAGGTCACCGACGCCGCGTCCACCGCGGTGGTGATCGTCGGCACGGTGACCGCGCTCGCCGGTGCGATCATCGGTTGCGCCAAGGACGACATCAAGAAGGCGCTGGCCGGTTCGACGATGAGCCAGATCGGCTACATGATGCTCGCCGCGGGTCTCGGCCCGGCCGGGTACGTGTTCGCGATCTTCCATCTGCTCACCCACGGCTTCTTCAAGGCCAACATGTTCCTCGGCGCCGGATCCGTCATGCACGGCATGAACGACGACGTGAACATGCGCCACTACGGCGCCCTGCGGACGCCGATGAAGATCACCTTCGTCACGTTCGCGTTCGGCTACCTGGCGATCCTCGGCATCCCGCCGTTCGCTGGCTTCTTCAGCAAGGACAAGATCATCGAGGCCGCGTTCGCGGACAACACGGTGGTCGGTCTGTGCGCGCTGCTCGGCGCCGGGATCACCGCGTTCTACATGACGCGGGTGATGCTGATGACGTTCTTCGGCAAGAAGCGCTGGGCGGACGACGTGCACCCGCACGAGTCGCCGGCCGTGATGACCTGGCCGCTGATCATCCTGGCGGCGCTGTCGCTGGGCGGCGGCGCGCTGTACTTCGCGGGTCACTGGATCGTCGACTGGCTGGAGCCGATCGTCGGTCACGAGGAGGACCACCCGCCGGTGAGTGCGCTGGTGATGACGCTGATCACCCTCGCGGTGGTTGCCGTCGGCATCGTCATCGCGGTGCTCAAGTACCGCCGGGACATCCCGCGGGAGGCGCCGGCCGGTTCGCCGGTCACCGTCTTCGCCCGCCGGGACCTGTACGGCGACGCGCTGAACGAGGCGGTCCTGATGCGGCCCGGGCAGTACCTGACCCGGACGCTGGTCTGGCTCGACAACCGGGGCGTCGACGGCCTGGTGAACGGCCTGGCCGCACTCTTCGGCGGTCTGTCCGGCCGGCTCCGCCGGTTCCAGACGGGCTTCGTCCGTTCGTACGCACTCAGCATGGTCTTCGGCGCCGCATTCGTGGTCGTCGCCCTCCTCGCGGTGAGGTTGTCGTGAACATCGGTTGGCTGACCCTGTTACTGCTCCTGCCGTTCGTCGGGGCCATCGCGACGATGCTGGTGCCGAAGGCGAAAGCGCTGACGGCCAAGCAGGTCGCGCTCGGGTTCTCGCTCGTGACGCTGGTGCTGACCGCGATCGTCGCGATCGGCTACCAGCGCAACGGCGCCGGGGACTACACCGAGACGCACACCTGGATCAAGGCGTTCGGCGCGCACTACGCGCTCGGCCTCGACGGTCTCGGCATCGTGCTGGTGGTGCTGACCGCGCTGCTGACGCCGATCGTGATGATCGCGTCCTGGAACGACGCGTCGCACGGCCGCTGGTCGGAGAAGTCCTTCTTCGCCTGGATCCTCGGCCTCGAGGCGCTGTCGATCGGCGTGTTCTCCGCCACCGACGTGTTCCTGTTCTACGTGCTGTTCGAGGCCACGCTGATCCCGATGTACTTCCTGATCGGTGGCTTCGGCGGCCCGCAGCGTTCGTACGCCGCGGTGAAGTTCCTGCTCTACTCGCTGCTCGGCGGTCTGCTGATGCTGGCGTCGGTCGTCGGCCTGTACGTCGTCTCGGCCAAGCACGGCGCCCCGTCGTACCTGCTGACCGACATGATGAAGCTGGACATCAGCCAGAACACCGAGCGCTGGCTATTCCTCGGTTTCTTCTTCGCCTTCGCGGTGAAGGCGCCGATGGTGCCGTTCCACACCTGGCTGCCGGACGCGGCCGGTGAGGCGACGCCCGGGACGTCGGTGCTGCTGGTCGGCATCCTCGACAAGATCGGCACCTTCGGGATGATCCGGTTCTGCCTGGGGCTGTTCCCGAACGCGTCCCAGTGGGCTACCCCGGTCATCCTCGTGCTGGCGCTGATCTCGGTGCTGTACGGCGCGCTGCTGGCGATCGGGCAGACCGACATCAAACGCCTGATCGCGTACACGTCGATCTCGCACTTCGGCTTCATCGTGATGGGCATCTTCGCGCTGACGTCGCAGGGCCTGACCGGTTCGACGCTGTACATGTTCAACCACGGTCTCTCCACGGCGGCGCTGTTCCTGGTCGCCGGGTACCTGATCTCCCGGCGCGGGTCCGCGCGGATCGCCGACTACGGCGGGGTGGAGAAGGTCGCACCGGTGCTGGCCGGCACGTTCCTGTTCGCAGGCCTGTCCAGCCTGGCGCTGCCCGGTCTGTCGCCGTTCATCTCCGAGTTCATGGTGCTGGCCGGGACGTTCAGCCGGCACAAGGTGATCGCCGTGATCGCCGTACTCGGTATCGTGCTGGCCGCGCTGTACATCCTGCTGATGTACCAACGCACCATGACCGGCCCGGTCCGTGACGGGATCGAGAAGCTGAAGGACCTGAACCCGCGTGAGGTGCTGGCGATCGCACCGCTCGTGATCCTGATCATCTTCCTGGGCATCTTCCCGAAGCCGATCGTCGACATCATCAAGCCCGCGGTCGACTCGACCATGCAGCGGGTGGGCGTGACCGACAAGGCACCGCAGATCCCCGTGACGGAGGGACAGAAGTGACCGCGATGTTGCTGCCGCTGGCGGACTTCACGAAGCCCAGCATCGAGTACGGCGAACTGCTCCCGCTGTTCATCGTCTTCGGTGCCGCGGCCGTGGGCGTCCTGGTCGAGGCGTTCGTGCCCCGGCCGCTGCGGCACCTGGTGCAGCTGACGATCACGGTGGTGGCCGTGATCGCGGCCGGCGTGCGGACCGGCATGCTGATGCACGGCAAGAAGGAGATCATCGCCGCCCAGGGCGCGATCTCGGTCGACGGCCCGGCGTTGTTCACCTGGCTGATCCTGCTGGCGCTGTCCCTGATCAGCGTGCTGCTGTTCGCGGAGCGTTCGATCGACGGCGGCCTGTCCGCGTTCGCCGGCCAAGCGGCCGCCGTACCGGGTTCCGAGGCCGAGCGTGAGGGTACGGCGGCGCGCGTCGAGCACACCGAGGTGTTCCCGCTGACCCTGTTCGCGGTCGGCGGCATGATGCTGTTCGCGGCGTCGAACGACCTGCTGGTGCTGTTCGTCGCGCTCGAGGTGTTCTCACTGCCGCTGTACCTGCTGTGCGGCCTGGCGCGCCGTCGCCGGCTGATCTCGCAGGAAGCCGCGATGAAGTACTTCCTGCTCGGTGCGTTCTCGTCGGCGTTCCTGCTGTTCGGGATCGCGCTGCTCTACGGGTACGCGGGCACGATGTCGCTCGGCGGGATCGCGGACGCGCTCAGCAAGGACACCGGCGGTGACACCATCCTGCTCGCCGGGACCGGGCTGCTGGGTGTCGGCCTGCTGTTCAAGGTCGGCGGCGTACCGTTCCACTCCTGGACGCCGGACGTGTACCAGGGCGCTCCGACGCCGGTCACCGGGTTCATGGCGGCCTGCACCAAGATCGCCGCGTTCGTCGGCCTGATGCGGGTCTTCTACGTCGCGCTCGGCGGTTCGCGCTGGGACTGGGCGCCGATGATGTGGATCATCGCGATCCTCACCATGGTGGTCGGTTCGATCGTCGCGATCACGCAGACCGACGTGAAGCGGATGCTCGCGTACTCGTCGATCGCGCACGCGGGCTTCCTGCTGACCGCGTTCGTCGGCCTCGCGCAGGTCGGGAGCGGCGTCCACAACGGCATCACCTCGACGCAGGCGGTGCTGTTCTACCTGGTCTCGTACGGCTTCCCGACCATCGGCGCGTTCGCGGTGGTCACACTGGTGCGCGACGCGGGTGGCGAGGCGACGCACCTGTCCCGCTGGGCGGGCCTGGGCAAGAAGTCGCCGCTGCTGGCCGGTATCTTCGCGTTCTTCCTGCTGTCCTTCGCCGGCATCCCGCTGACCGCGGGCTTCACCGGCAAGTGGGCGGTCTTCAGCGCGGCGTGGACAGGTGGCGCGTGGCCGCTGGTCGTCGTCGCTGTCCTGTCCAGCCTGGTCGCCGCGTTCTTCTACGTCCGCGTGATCGTGCTGATGTTCTTCTCCGACCTGCCGGCCGACGCGCCGGACGTGGCGCTGCCGGGTTGGCAGACCACGTCGGCCGTCGCCCTGGGTCTTGCCGCCACGGTGGTTCTCGGTCTGGTTCCCGGACCGGTGCTCGACCTGGCGGCCCGAGCTGGTGAGTTCATCCGTTGAGTCCGACCCCGCTGCCGGCCGAGAGCCTGGGATTCGAGTTCGCCGACGCAGGCCTCGAGTCCCGGGTTCGTGCTGGGCTGGAGCGTGTCGAGCAGGCGCTGCTCGACGCGACCCAGTCGGAGGCGCCGTTCGTCACGGCGGCCTCCCAGCACGTCATGCTTGCCGGCGGCAAGCGGTTCCGGCCGTTGCTGGTGCTGCTCGGGGCCGAGTTCGGTGCTGACGTGGCGTCCGACGAGGTGGTGAAGGCGGCGGTCGTCGTCGAGCTCACGCACGTCGCGACGCTGCACCACGACGACGTGATGGACGAGGCCGTGTTGCGGCGCGGCTCGTCGACGGCGAACGCACGGTGGGACAACTCGGTCGCGATCCTGTCCGGTGACTGGCTGTTCGCCCGGGCGTCGGACCTGGTCGCGGACCTCGGGCCGGAAGCGGTCCGGATCCAGGCCCGTACCTTCGGCCGGCTGGTCGAGGGCCAGATCCGCGAGACGATGGGCGTCGGCGAAGGCCAGGACCCGCTGAAGCACTACCTCTCGGT
>NZ_JBSGTS010000011.1:135931-260019 GCF_053607525.1 Kribbella sp. NPDC055110 | reverse complement strand
CGCGGGTCGATCCGCGGGTCGATCCGCTCCGAATGGGGAGTGTTACAGGCTGGTTCGGGTGGGTCTTGCTCCCCAAATCGGTTTGGGGAGGCCTTCGCGGCGCTAATGCTGGGCGGACTCGCCACCGACACGGCCTACCAAGTAGCCGCGTACTTCCGAGTCAGGAGACTAGTGGCTGGGGACATATGGAACAGGTATGGTCGCGCGATCGCTCGCCGATAGGTCCCGGTGGATAGAACTGCGGATGATCACATCCCCAGCGGGCGAAGGAGAAATCGTGGCGCAACCATCCCGGCGCTCAGTACTCGGCGTACTGGGCGCGACCCCCGTTGCCGCTCTCGCAGTCGGTGCGAGTCCGGCCGCCGCAGCCGGCACTCAGTCGAACGCGGTGCCGGCGGGCTTGCGGCCCGGTGGTCAACTGGACAAGCTCATCGCGGACCTGGCGGCACGCGACGAATTCTCCGGCACGGTGCGTCTCGCGCACCGGAACCGGACCGTGCTGGCCCGCTCCTACGGCATGGCCGACAAGCAGCGGGCCATCCCGAACGGGCCGGACACGGCGTTCGCGTTGGCTTCGGTGACGAAGATGTTCACCGCGACCGCGATCGCCCACCTCGCACAGCGGCGAAAGCTCACGTATCGCGCCACGCTCGGCAGTTTCCTCGACGGTTTCCCGTCGTCGATCGCCGACACCGTGACCGTGCACCATCTGCTCACGCACACGTCGGGACTCGGCGACTACCACTCGATGCCCGGCTTCGCGGACGCCGCGGCCGGCTGGACCACTCAGGCACAGGCCATGGCCGGTATCACCGAGTTCATCAAGAAGTCCGAGCTCGCCTTCGCGCCGGGCGCGCGCTGGGCCTACAGCAACTCGGGCTTCCATCTTCTCGGCGCGATCGTGGAGAAGGCGAGCGGCAGGTCGTACTTCGACTACGTGCGCGACAACGTGTTCGCCGCGGCCGGAATGACCAGCACCCGATTCTTGACCGCGCCGGAATGGGAGACGGACCGCAAACTCGCCCATCCCTACCACCGGGACGCGCAAGGGCAGTGGGTCGACGGGATCCCGGACTTCGGGTACGTCGTCAGCACCCCGGCCGGTGACGCGTTCAGCACCTGCGCCGACCTGGATCGTTTCGGACGTTTCCTTTGGCAGGAACGGATTGTCGACCACGGCCAGACCGCGTTGATGCTGAGCGGCAAGGTGCTGCCGGCCATGCCACCGGGCCCGCCGCCGGGCGGCAGCGCGGGTCCGCTGGCTACCTTCCAGTGCTATGGCCCGACGGGATCGCTCATCGGCGGGCAATGGACGTTCGGCCACGGCGGCGGCAACAGTTCCGGTGTGTCGACCTCGATCGACATCTACCCGGAGTCCGACTGGACCGTGGTCGTACTCTCCAACTACCCGAACGTGACCATCCAGTCGATCTCCTACACCGCGCGGAACCTGATCACCGGGTAGCTACGTCAGGCGGCCGCGCGATTCTCGGCCGGGCGACGGCGCAGGTTGGCGTCGAGGATGGCGGGGGTGTCGTAGTCCATGTCGAGGCGGCCGACGTCGGTGCCCGGTGGGACGATCTTGTCGATCTGCTCGAGAACGTCGTCGCCGAGTACGACGTCGGCGCCGGCCAGCGCGTCGTCCAGGTGGGCCATCGTCCGCGGACCGATGATCGCGGACGTGACCGCCGGGTGCGCGATCGCGAACGCCATCGCCAGATGGGTCAGCTTCAGCCCGGCCGCGTCGGCGACCGGGATCAGCTGCTCGACGACCTCGAGACGCCGCTGGTCGGACATGTGCCGGAACATCGCCGTACGCCGAAGGTCCTCCGGCGCCCGTCCGGTCAGCTGACCCTGTGCGAGCGGGCTCCACACGAGCGCGCCCATCCCGTACTTCTGCACCACCGGGAGCACCTCGCGTTCGATCCCGCGGTTGAGGATCGAGTACGGCGGTTGCTCGGTGCGGAACCGCTCGAGACCACGGCGTTCCGCGACCCAGTGCGCCTCGACGAGTTCGCTGGCCGGCATCGTCGACGTACCGATCGCGCGCACCTTTCCGCTGCGGATCAGGTCGGTCAGCGCCGACAGGGTCTCCTCGATATCGGTCTCCGGATCCGGGCGGTGCATCTGGAACAAGTCGAGGTAGTCGGTTCGCAGCCGGCGCAACGAGTCCTCGACGGCGGTCATGATCCAGCGCCGCGAGTTGCCGCGCTGGTTCGGGTCGTCGCCCATCGGCAGGTGCGACTTGGTGGCCAGTACGACGTGTTCCCGGCGGCCCTGCAACGCCTCGCCGACGATCTCCTCGGAGCCGCCGTGCGAGTAGATGTCGGCGGTGTCGACGAAGTTGATGCTGGCATCGAGTGCCTTGTGGATGATCCGGATCGACTCCGCGCGGTCGTCGTTGCCGATGGCACCGAACATCATCGCGCCGAGGGCGTACGGGCTGACCTTGATACCGGTCCGGCCGAGTGTGCGGTAGTGCATGGTGTTGCCTCCTTGGTGTTGTCTCCACCTTGGAGGTCCCGGCGGGCGTGGAGAAGGTCCACTTCATCCACGGACAGGTTGTCCCTGGATAGCGCGCCGTACGTCACGCATGATGGAACGTGTGATCGATCGTGACGGCCTGGCCGACTTCCTCCGTCGGCGCCGCGAGCTGCTCCGGCCGGCGGACGTCGGCCTTCCGGACGGTGCGCGCCGCCGTACGCCGGGACTGCGCCGGGAAGAGGTCGCGCAGCTGGCCGGTATGTCGACGGACTACTACTCGCGGCTGGAGCAGTCCCGCGGCGCGAACCCGTCGGAGCCGATCGTCGCCAGCCTCGCCCGCGCCCTGCGCTGCGACCTGGACGAACGCGACCATCTGTACCACCTGGCCGGCCTCACACCGCCGCTGCGCATGGCCGGGCGGCACATCAACCCGGGCCTGCTCGCACTGGTCTCTCGTCTCACCGACCTCCCGGTCATTATCTGCACGGACCTCGACGAGGTGCTCTGGCAGAACGCTCTGGCCGACGTCGTCATCGGTCGGCTCGCCGGCGAGGGCCGCGCCCGGAACCTGACCTGGCTCTGGTTCACCGATCCGGAGATCCGGCGGATCTTCCCGGAGGAGGACTGGGACGTCCACTCGGCCTCCCATGTCGCCGACCTGCGTGCGACGTACTCGCGCCGGATGGGCGACCGCGACATCACCGAGCTGGTCGAGGACCTCGTCGCCCAGAGCGAGGAGTTCCGCGCGCTGTGGGACCTCCACGAGGTCGCCGTACGACGCCTGCCGCGCAAGCGATTCCTGAACCCGGAGGTCGGCGAGCTCGACCTCACCTGCGAGACCCTCCTGACGCCCGCGGCCGAGGTACGAGTCCGAGCCTTCCTCCCCCTCGAAGGCACCAACGCCCGAGAAAAACTAGACCTCCTCCGCGTCATCGGCACCCAGACCTTCGCCTGACCAACCGCCCGGCCGAGCGCCCGCTAGGCTGCACCGGTGGAGCATCGGACCGACGGTCTCTCGCAGATGGTACGGCGACTGGCCGGACCTCGGTCGTTCGAGCGCGGTCAGGCGTACTTGTCGGCCGGCGCGGTACGCAGCCTGACCTTCGACGACATGGCGCTGTGCGCGACCGTCGGAGGGACGAGCGACTACCAGGTCCGCCTGGAACTCACACCAGACGGCCTGGACTGGTCGTGTTCGTGTCCGTACGGCGAGTCCGGCGAACTCTGCAAGCACTGTGTCGCGACGGCGCTGGCCTGGGAAGACGACGATGAGCCGTCCGCAGCAGAGGACGGCCAATTGCTGGAGTTCTTGCGGTCTCAGGACGCGGCGTGGCTGGCCGATGAGCTGCTCGCGGCTTCCCGCACCGATCCGTTGCTGCGGGCACGGTTGGAGGTCGCTGCCGGGGCCGACGCTCAGGGCGCATACGACGATCGGGCCGTGCGCAACCAACTCGAGCGAGCGATCGAGATCACCGATTTCGTCGACTACCGCTCCTCGTACTCCTACTTTCACGACGTCGATGAAGCCCTCGACGACGTGGCGGATCTCGTCGACTCCGGCTTCCCGGCCGCGGCCGCCGAGCTGGCCTTGTATGCGATACAGCTCCTCGAGCATTCGGCCGGCCTGGTCGATGACTCCGACGGTGGCCTGCGAGTGACCCTGGAGCGGACCGAGGACATTCACTTGGACGCGTCCGCGGCTGGTGATCCGGATCCGGTCGAGCTTGCGGAGCTGTTGTTCGATCGCGCGATGGCCAGCAAGTACGAGATATTTCGGGATGTGCTGCCGGACTACGAGCCGATCCTCGGACCGAGCGGTATGGCCCGGTATCGAGAGCTGGTCGAGCAGGCCTGGCGCGACTTGCCGCCGAAGGAGCCCAACGACTACAGCACTCGCCGGTACACCGTGACTCACCTGATGGAACGGCTGGCCGAGGGTACCGGCGGTGCCGACGCGCTGATCGAGGTGCTCGCCCGCGATCTGACGGCTGCGCACGATGTACTGCGCATCGCGCAGCGCCTGTGTGACGACAGCCGCGACGACGAGGCACTGGAATGGCTGCAGCGGGGCATGGCTGACTTCCCGCCGGATCGGCGACTTCGCTCCCTGGCGGCCGCCTGCCATGTCCGTGCCGATCGGCCGGCCGAGGCAGGCGAGTTGCTCTGGGTGAACTTCACCGAGAGGCCGGAGCTGGACAGGTACGTCGCACTGCACGACGCCACCGGCGAGCACTTTGCGGACTGGCGGGAGCGCGCGATCGCCGTACTGCGGAAGCATCCGGCGACGACGTCCAGGTTCGCGCCTTCGCCGTACGGCCGACCTCTTGGACGCTCGGCGCTCGTCGAGGTGCTGCTGTGGGAGGGCGACCTGGACGGCGCGTGGAATGCGGCACAGAAAGGCGGCTGCCGCGACGACCTCTGGATGCGGCTTGCGCAGGAGCGCGCCAAGACCTGGCCCGCCGACGCGATCCCGATCCTCGTCGCCGCGGCGGACCAGTCGATCGGCTACAAGAAGCGTGAGTCCTATCGCGTCGCCGCCGGCTTGCTCAGCGAAGCCGGTGCCCTGTTCGCCCGCTGCGATCGCACCGCGGACTTCGAGTCCCACCTGGCCGCCCTACGCACCACCCACCGCCAGAAACGAGCCCTCCAAGAGGAACTCAACCACGCCGGCCTCCCGTAGGTCAGCCGAGGTGTCCCATGCAAGTTGAGTATGTCGGTCAACGGCGGCGCCTGGCGCGATCGGCGAAGTCGTCCAATGCGCGCGTGACATCGGCGGCAACCCAGACGACGTACCGCTGGACTCCGGCTGCCTTGGTAAGGATTCCGGCCTCGCGGAGCTGGGAGATGACGTTGTCGGCCGCTGGCTGGGAGAGCCCAGTCGCCTTCTGGATGAGTGAAGACGTGACGGCAGGTTGGCTCAGCAGCAGCGGCAGAACCTCCCAGACCGCGGCGGTGCGGCGGGCGGCGACCGACTCTGACCAGGTCTCGTATGTTGCCAGGAGGTCTTGAGCAAGTAGCCTGCCGTTGCCGATCGCTGCCAAAGCGGCGTCGGCGAACCGGGCGACGATCGGGCCGGCATCGCCGCTGTGGAAGTCCGTGAGGGCTGCGAAGTAGGAGCTTGTGTCGGCGAGCAGCCCCGCAGAAACAGGGACGGTGGCTCGGGTGGTCGCGCCGCCCTGCTTGAGCATCGCGTGGACGATTGCACGACCGGTGCGGCCGTTGCCGTCGTTGAAGGGATGAATGGTCTCGAACTGGGCGTGGGCGATCGCTGCCTGGGTCAGGAGCGGCACGTCGGTGCGGGCGGCGAACGCGCACAGGTCGTCGATCGCTGCCGGAACCCGAGAGTGATGGGGCGGGACGAAGGCGGCACCGTGCGGTGATGCGCTTGAGCCACCGATCCAGACCTGCTCGGAACGGAAGGCTCCCGGATCGGCGTGGTTCTGTCCGCGCATGAGGGCCTCGTGGATTGCGAGGATCGTCGCCGGCGTAACTCCGTCAGCGAGTTCGATCGCGCGGTTCATCGCATCGACGTTCGCCGCCACTAGCTCGGCGTTGCTGCCGTACTTGGCGACGCCGAGTTCGGCCATGGCGAGGGCCTTCGCTCGTGCGGTGATGTTCTCGATCTGAGACGAGGACGCTGACTCGGTTCGCAGAAGTACGGCGGCAAGCGGAGCGACCTCGGAGCCGGGCAACACGGTCGACAGTTCGGCGTCGAAGCGTGAGATCTCGGCCCGTGCGTCGTCTGCTGCCGCGAGTGCAGCGGGGTCGATGGTGACATCGAGGGATGCGATGGTCGCAGGGACGGCCGCATCGTAGGTCGGGCGAATTGCGGCTCGCTGGGCGCGTGACAGTGGACGCGGGCTACCGTTGGACTCCCACGGCAATGTCTCCCAGGCCACCGCCCATGGTGTTTCCGCGCCAGCCATTATCGCTCCGTTCGTGACCGTAACATATGTAGATGCCTCTACGCTTATGTTAGACGGTGTGGAGACAAGGCAAGCTCGACGCTCCGGAAATGCGAGAGCCGCATCCAGTGGAGTGGATGCGGCTCTCGGGGAGTGGTTGCGAACTCAGACGTCGTAGTAGAGCTCGAACTCGTGCGGGTGGGGACGGAGCTGGATGGGGGCGATCTCGTTGTCGCGCTTGAGGTCGATCCAGGTCTCGATCAGGTCCGAGGTGAAGACGTCGCCTTCGAGCAGGAAGGCGTGGTCGGCCTCGAGGGAGTCGATCACGGCCGGCAGGGACGTCGGGACCTGCGGGATGCTCGCGTGCTCCTCCGGCGGCAGCTCGTAGAGATCCTTGTCGACCGGGTCGGCCGGCTCGATCTTGTTGCGGATACCGTCCAGGCCGGCCAGCAACTGGGCCGAGAAGGCCAGGTACGGGTTCGCCGACGGGTCGGGGCAGCGGAACTCGATCCGCTTGGCCTTAGGGTTCGAGCCGGTGATCGGGATCCGGATGC
This sequence comes from Kribbella sp. NPDC055110, assembly GCF_053607525.1. Classification (NCBI taxonomy): domain Bacteria; kingdom Bacillati; phylum Actinomycetota; class Actinomycetes; order Propionibacteriales; family Kribbellaceae; genus Kribbella; species Kribbella sp. NPDC055110. The sequence goes on along the minus strand of NZ_JBSGTS010000011.1, from coordinate 253,076 downwards.
AGGCCGAACGGTTGCGCTGCGAGTAGACCAGGTTGACCGGCGCCTCGAAGCCGGGCACCAGGCGGTGGTACGAGTTCACCGTCGGGTTGGTGAAGGCGAGCAGCGACGGGGCGTGCTTGAGCAGACCGCCGATGTACCAGCGGGCCACGTCGGACAGGCCGCCGTACCCGGACTCGTCGTAGAACAGCGCGTCGCCGTTCTGGAACAGGGATTGGTGGACGTGCATGCCGGAGCCGTTGTCGCCGAAGATCGGCTTCGGCATGAAGGTCGCCGTCTTGCCGGCCGCCCAGGCGGTGTTCTTGACGATGTACTTGAACTTCATCAGGTTGTCCGCGGTCTTCAGCAGTTCGTCGAAGCGGAAGTTGATCTCCGCCTGACCCGCGGTGCCGACCTCGTGGTGGGCCCGCTCGACGACCAGGCCGGCCTTCTCGAGGGCCAGCGTGATGTCGTCCCGCAGCTCGCCGAAGTGGTCGGTCGGCGCGACCGGGAAGTAGCCACCCTTGTAGCGGACCTTGTAGCCGCGGTTGCCGCCGTCCTCGACGCGGCCGGTGTTCCAGGCGCCGGCGACCGAGTCGATCGAGTAGTGCGAGGAGTTCGACTTGGTCTCGAACCGGACGTCGTCGAAGACGTAGAACTCGGCCTCGGGCGCGAAGAACGCGGTGTCCGCGATCCCGGTCGACTTCAGGTACTCCTGCGCCTTGCGGGCGATGTTGCGCGGGTCGCGCGAGTACGCCTCGCCGGTCAGCGGGTCGTGCACGAAGAAGTTGAGGGCCAGCGTCTTGGTCCCGCGAAACGTGTCGAGGAAGGCCGTCGTGGGGTCGGGCAGCAGCTTCATGTCCGATTCGTGGATCTGCTGGAACCCGCGCACCGACGAACCGTCGAACATCAGGCCCTCTTCGAAGACCTCGGGCCCGAACGATGAGACCGGGACGGTGAAGTGCTGCATGATGCCCGGCAGGTCGGAGAACCGGACATCGATGATCTCGATGCCCTCGTCCTTGACGTAGGCGAGCAGCTCCTCAGCGCTGGAAAACATACGTACTCCTAGGGTGGCTCAGAGATTGCATCTGAACGTAGGGCCCGGCGGTTTCTCCGTCGTGACCCGGATGTTTCGCGGATGTTACGCCCAGCGTGTCCGCGCTGACCCACTGGTGTACGGCGGTTACGCCCTGAGATATCGCGGTCCGCGTGCGACCGCCCCCGGGAGTGTCCGTAGGCTAGACATCATGGCATCATCCGCGGCGGCCGCAACCGGACCCACCGAAGAATTCCGCTACCCGGGCAATCGGCTGGGCCTGCCCGAGGACGGACCGGGCTCGGTGGCGACCTGGGGACGCCGCGTGGCGGCGCTGCTGATCGACTGGCTGATCGCGGGCCTGATCGCATCCGTGGTCATGGGCCGGCCGATGTGGGCGGGCGGCAGCGACTTCGGCGTGATGCACTCGGCCATCTTCGCCGTGACGACCGGGATCCTGACCGGTTTGGCGGGCGCCACCATCGGCCACCGGATCTGCGATCTGCGGGTGGTTCCGGTCCGCGACCGGAAAACGTACACCGCGCCGCCGGGTTTGCTGGCGGGCATCCTCCGCGCGCTGCTGGTCAGCTTCCTGATCCCGGCGGTGATCTTCGACCGCGACCGGCGCGGGCTGCACGACCTCGCTGCCAGGACGGTTGTAGTACTGCGTTAGCCGACAGTTAGCGCCGCGTGAGCAGCAGCTGTACGTCGTCCAGGTACCCGGTCCGGAAGCCCGCCTCGGAGTACGCGAGGTAGAACTCCCACATCCGCCCGAACGTGTCGTCGAACCCGAGCGCCGCGATCGCCGGCCAGTGCTCGACGAACCGGCTCCGCCAGACCCGCAGCGTCCGCGCGTAGTCCCCGCCGAGATGCCGGATCACCTCGGCGCGCAGGCCGGTGTGCTGCGCGGTGACGTCCTCGATCACCTTGATCGACGGGATCAGCCCGCCGGGGAAGATGTACTTCTGCACCCAGGTGAACGTGTTCCGGGTCGCGAGCATCCGCTCGTGCGGCATCACGATCGCCTGCACGACCCCGACTCCGTCGGGCGCGAGCCGCCGCTCGATCGCGTCGAAGTACACGGGCCAGTACTTCTCGCCGACCGCTTCGATCATCTCCACACTCAGTACGGCGTCGAACTCGCCGATCTGGTCGCGGTAGTCGCGCAGCGCGACCTGCACGCGGTCACCGACGCCCGCTTCGGCGATCTTGCGCTGCGCCAGCAACGCCTGCTGCGAGGCGATCGTGATCGCCGTCACCCAGGCGCCCCGTTGCGCGGCGCGGATCGCGAGGCTCGCCCAGCCGCAACCGATGTCGAGCACCCGGGACCCGGACCGCACCCCGGCCGCGTCGAGGATCGAGTCGAGCTTGCGCAGTTGGGCGGCGGAGAGTTCGTCGTACGACGCGGTTGCGAGATCGGCTGTCGGGTCGCCGCCGAAGTACGCCGCGGAGTACGTCAAAGTCGGATCGAGGAACTCCGCGAACATCGGGTTGCTCAGGTCGTAGTGCCGGCTGATGTTCTCGCGGGCGCCGGCCCGGTCGTTCTCCTGCTCGCCCGGCTGCGACCGGGTGACCAGCCAGCGCAGCGACTGCGCCCACTTCGGCAGCAGGTGCCGGGTCTCTTCGTTGCTGAACCGCTCGGCGAACGGGACCAGCAGGTCGGCCAGGTCGGTACCCGGCTCCGGGTCCCAGTCGCCGGCCAGGTACGCCTCGCCGAACCCGGACCCGGCGTCCTGACCGAGCCGGTCCAGGAACGCCGACGTCCGGTGCACCCGCATGGCGGGGCCGCCGAGGCCGAAGGAGCGGTTGCGGTCCAGGTGGATCGTGGCCGGGAGATCCTTGGCGATCAGCCGGATCGCGGTCGCAGCGCCGTACCGACGGACCGGGTTCGACCGTGGCCGGGCCAGCGTCGGCCAGGTCTCGGTCTCCGGCGCGTGCACGGGATGCTGCACACGCGGCATCACATCCGTCATCTCTACCCCTGTATCGATCCGTCCTGGTCGCACCTTAAGGCCAACCAGCCACCCCACAGCGCGACACGGAGGCACACACGTGCCACGTCACGACAGATCAACTGCCTGAGCGGCCACCGGGTTACCGGTGTCTCACTCAGAGATACCCCCACCAGCTGCTCAGCGGCCCCGCATCGCCTGCCGGGCGCCCTTGAGACTCGTCGGCACCGGGCCCTTCGGCATCGGGATCTGCGGCCGGACCGCATCCAGCGCCTTCAGCCGCTGCAGCAGGTCGGTGATCTCGGACGGCTGCATGACGGCCGGCAGCTTCATCACGTACTTGGTCAGCTTCCGGATGTCGATCTCGCCCTCGCCCTTGCCGGCGATGATCTGGGTCACCGGCGCACCGCCGGCGACCCGGTTGTGCTTCTTGGCTTCGGCGGCGAGCAGGTTCTTCACCCGGCTCGGCTGCCCCTCGCCGACCAGGACGATGCCGGGCTTGCCGACCACCCGGTGGACGATGTCGGAGTTCTTGGTGACGGCGACCGCGGGGTCGACGTTCCAGCCGCGGCGCAGCGTCTGCAGCGCGGACGCGGCCGCACCGGCCTGGCCCTCGATCTGGCTGTACGCCGCCTTCTCGACCTTGCGGCCGAACACGATCGTGGCGGCCAGGAAGCCGAGCGCGACGCCGAGCGGGATCCACACCAGCAGCGGCCCCACCAGGAATCCGCCGAGCACGGCCAGCCCGACGATGCCGAGGAAGATCCCGGCGAGCACCAGGCCGACCAGCGGCTCGGACTTCTGGGTCAGCTTGTACGCCGAAACGATCTGCTTGAGCCTGCTGGTCTTCTCTTCGGGCGCGTCGTTCTTGGCCATCTCTACCTGTCCTGGTTGTTCAAACGTGACTCAACGGCCTGACGGTACAGCCGTCCGGCGCGGTACGAGGACCGTACCAGCGGACCGGACATGACTCCGGCGAAACCGATCTCCTGTGCCTCGGCGTCCAGCTCGACGAACTCCTCGGGCCGCACCCAGCGCTCGACCGGGTGGTGCCGCACCGAGGGCCGCAGGTACTGCGTGATCGTGATGATCTCGCAGCCGGCCGCGTGCAGGTCCTTCAGCGCCTGGCTGACCTCGTCGCGGGTCTCGCCCATGCCGAGGATCAGGTTCGACTTGGTGACCAGCCCGTAGTCGCGGGCCTGGGTGATGACGTCCAGCGAGCGCTCGTAGCGGAAACCGGGCCGGATCCGGCGGAAGATCCGCGGCACCGTCTCGACGTTGTGCGCGAACACCTCCGGCCGCGACGAGAACACCTCGGCGAGTTGCTCGGGTACGGCGTTGAAGTCCGGCGCGAGCATCTCGACACCGGTGCCCGGGTTCAGCTCGTGGATCTGGCGGATCGTCTCGGCGTACAGCCAGGCGCCGCCGTCGTCCAGGTCGTCGCGGGCGACACCGGTCACGGTCGCGTACCGCAGGCCCATGGTGCGGACCGACTCGGCGACGCGACGCGGCTCGTCGCGGTCCAGCGCCTCCGGTTTGCCGGTGTCGATCTGGCAGAAGTCACAGCGCCGGGTGCACTGGTCGCCACCGATGAGGAACGTGGCCTCACGGTCCTCCCAGCACTCGAAGATGTTCGGGCAGCCGGCTTCCTGGCACACCGTGTGCAGTCCCTCGGATTTCACGAGTTTCTGCAGTGCCTGGTATTCCGGGCCCATCTTGGCGCGGGTCTTGATCCACTCGGGTTTGCGCTCGATCGGGGTCTCCGCGTTGCGCACCTCGAGCCTGAGCAGTTTCCGTCCTTCTGGGGCGATCGTCACGCCCCCAAGGGTACGCGGCCTGACGTGGGGCTCAGGCGGGCGGGCCGTCGTCCGTCCGGAGGTAGCCGCCGTGGCGGTGGACGATCCGCCACTCACCGCGTTCGCGCCGGTAGATGTAGGTGACACGGAGCGTGTAGTCGTCGGCGGAGCCGGGGTCGAACGTCGTGTGTTCGTAGCCGACGGTGTAAGCCAGGTCACCAGCGACGCCCGCCGCGATGACGTCGTACCCGAACGAGCGGCACGGAATGATCGTCGAGACCGCCCAGCGGAAGGCCCGGGCGATCCCGTCGGCGCCGCTCGCGCATCTCCCGCCCGCGCCGAACAGGGTCACCGGATCCCGCACCGACCAGATGCCCAGCCGGGCGTCGAGGTCGCCGTGGTGCCACGCCGTTTCCCGCTCGATCTGGGCGGGCAGCGTCCGGGTCACGAAGGCGTCTAGCTCGCTCATGACCGGGCCGTCGCCGCCGGCGGGCTCTGATCGGCCGGCGTGCTCTGGTCGACCGGCGGAACGTCCCCGTGCCGGTGGACGATCTTCCACTCGCCGTCCTCACGCCGGTAGACGTGCGTTACCCGCAGCGTCGCGTCCTCGGGCGCGCCGCCTGCCCATGACCGGGTGCAGTGTTCGTAGCCAACCGTGTAGGCCAGGTCGCCGCTGACGCCGGCCGCGACGAGTTCGAAGTCGTACGCGCGGCAGTCGGAGAACTTCGACGCGACCCAGCGCGAGACCCGGGTGACGTCCTCCGTTCCGATCTTGGCCAGGCCTGATGCCGCGCCCAACAAGGTCACCGGATCCTTCGTCGACCACATGGCCAACCGCGGTGCTACGTCTCCGTTGTGGATCGCCGTCTCCGCCTTGATCTGCCTGGGCAGGGTTTCAGCGAGGAAGTCGTCGAGCTCACTCATTTCGGTCTCCTCCCGTGGTATTTCCGTCAGCGTCGGGCATGCCCTGGTTCTCCGCATCCGGCGAAGTACGCATCGGAGTACTCAATCGCCGCTACGCAAGCTCCAGGTGGCGATCTGGCTGCGGGTGGCGAACCCGAGCTTTCGAAGGATGTGCTGCACGTGGTTCTCCGCGGTGCGGTCGGAGATGACCAGGCGGTCGGCGATCTGCCGGTTGGTGAGGCCATCCGCCACCAGCCTGGCGACCTCGACCTCGCGTGGGCTCAGGCCGCCCGGCTGGACACGCTGCGCGGCCCGATCGAGGTGGGCGACCAGGTCGGCGGTCCGGGTCAGGTAGGTGCCCATGCCCAGCGTGCGGGCCTGCTGGTGGGCGTCGCGGGCGACCACACCGGCGCGGGCTCGATCACCCGGATCATCGCGGGTCAGCAGAGTGGTCGCCAGGTGGAACCGCGCCTCGGCGGCGAAGCCTGGTGCGCCCGCCCGGTCGGCCTGGTCGGCGGCGTCGGCCAGGAGTTCGATCGCCCGGTCCGACTTGCCCTGCGCCGCAGCGCCCCGCCCGAGAGTGAGATCGGCCGGACCCAGGTAGACGACGCCGTTGCCGCCGGTCACCTGTGCGCCGTTGAACTGTCCCAGGCGGTCCAGTAGGTAGGTGAGGTCGTCGGGGCGGCCGAGCTCCGCGGCGGCGAGTGAGCCGTAGACATACCCAGGCAGGGCGAACAGCGCGGGCAACCTCCAGGCTTCCGGCGGACCCGCCTGCTGGTACACGGCTCCGGCCTCGTCGGCTCGCCCGGCCCGGAGCAGCAAGAACGTCAGGTGCAGCCGGTTCATCGTCGCGAAGTGTCCGGTCGGCGGATCCCACGGGTGAATCAGGAATTCCGCCGCGGTGTCGGTCACACCGATGTGCATCGCGAGCGCGCACTCCAGCGCGAGATACCTGCCGGTGGACGACACAGGCTCGACCGTGCGCATCCGCTCGAACCCGCGTCGGCCCGCGTGCTCGGCGTCGGCGAACCGGCCCTGGGCCTGGGCCACGCAGGCAGTAACCCGGTCGAAATGCCAGCCGCCGACCGGCCCGCCGACCTGCTCGCAGACGGAACGCAAAGGGACCAGTTCCGCCGCCGCCTCGGCCAGCCGGCCGACTTGGAGCAGCGCGCCGATCCGCCAGATCTCACCCCACATCTCGGTGCGGGGGCTGTCCGTACGGCGGGCGACCGCGATCACCTCGGCCGCCAGCCGAAGCCGTTCGGGCGCGCCCGCCGGTCCCGGGCAGGCCTCCTCCCGGGCGAGCAACGCCTCGGCGAGTGCGCGGTCGTCCCCCGCCGTACGGGCGAGTTCGAGCGCTGCGCTGCTCAACGACTCGGTGCTGTCCTGCTCGCCTTCGACGAACGCGACCCGGCTGCGCTGAGCCAGCAGCCGCGCCCGCAAGCCGATCGCCCCTGTGTCGCCCAAGGCCGCGAGTGCCTCGTCGCACAGCCGTCCCGCGGCGGCGTAGAGGTCGGGTGCCGCTTCGACCACCAGCGCGGCCTCGGCCATCCGCACCGGCTGGCCTGCCCGGCGGGCCAGTTCCATCGCTGCGGACGCTGCGTCAGCGCAGGCGTTCGGGTCGCCGGCGAGATAGGCGGCGCGGCCGAGGGCGGTCAGCAGTCGGTAGCGCTCGTCGCCGGACAGCGTCGGTGGGTCGAGCGCGAGAGCGCTGCGATACAGCCGTACGCCGTCCTCGTAGGCAAGGCTCCGTACCGCGTCATCGGCCGCCCGGACTGCCCAGCTCCGAGCAGTCGCGGCGTCGCCGTACGGCGCGACCACCGCCCAGTGCCGGGCGATCTCGACGAGGTGCTCGGCCAGGTCGCCCGCGTAGTGCGCCTCGGCGGCAAGCGCCACGGCACGATGCATGGCGGCCAGGTCGGCCGTGGTCAGGGAGGCCTCGACGGCGTCCCTGGTGAGGGCGTGCACGAACCGGTGGCCGGCGCCGGTACGGGCGACCAGGCCGTACCGGATCGCCTCGTCGACGAGCGGCAGACACCCGGCGACGGGCTCGCCAAGCACAGCCGCGACGAGCCCGAGCGGGAAGTCACGGCCCACAACGGCGGCGGCCTCCAGCATCCGCCGACAACCTGCGGACACGGCGGTGAGGCGCTCTGCGACGATGTCGAGCACGGTCCGCGACGGCTGGTCCGCACGCCAGGTACCGCTCGCCATGGCCCGGGCCACCTCGCGAACGAACAGCGGATTGCCGCCGGTGATGTCGAGAACCGCGCGGGTATCGGCGGCCGCGTCCGCGGCGAGGACCCTGGCCAGCTGCTCCCGGACCTCTGCCAGGTCGAAACCGCGCAGGTCCAGGCGTTCGACCGTCGCACGCGACCGCAGTAGGCCGGGCAACACGCGGTGCAGACTGTCGGCGGGTTCGGCGTCGCGGAACGCGGCGAGCACCAGCAGGTATGACCCGTCGAGCCGGTCGGCGAGGTGGCGCAGGACAAGCAATGATCCGTCGTCGGCCCAATGGATGTCGTCGAGCACGACGAGGAGGCCACCCTGCTGTGCAGCCACTCCGCACACCGCCTCGGCGACGTCCTCGAAGATCCGGAACCGTTCCTCCAGCGACGCGATCCGTCCGGTGAGCACCTGGTCGGCGTCGATGCCGATATCGCGCAGCACCTGGCGCCACGGCCAGAACCCTGGCGCGCCCTCGGCCTCCGCACATCGCCCCCAGGCGACGGCGACGCCCGCGGCCGAGGCAGTCCCGGCCAGCTCCTGGGCGAGCCGGGTCTTACCGATACCGGGGTCGCCGGCACAGCACACCAGCCGTCCGGCTCCGGCGCGGGCCGCGTCGAGCCATCGCCGCAACGCGTCGAGCTCACGACGCCGTCCGACGATCGGTTCGACTGTCATGCCCGCGGGCGTGGTCACGCGAGCAGAGTAATCCCGCGGCTACCCTTATGGGCTATGTCCGCGAGTACCTGGATCCGGCCCGCGCCGACCCGGCGCGAGCAGCGGTACGACGTACTCCTCGGGCTCGGGATGGCGCTGGCGTCCCTGCTCGGCACCGAACTCGCCCGCGGCGGCTCGCCGACCCACGTCGGCCTCGGCATCGGCGGTGTCGAGCCGTACGTGCTCAGCGCGGCGATCGCGCTGCCGCTGTGCTTCCGGCGCCGGTGGCCGATCCCGGTGGTGCTGGTGGTCGCGGTGCTGTTCGTGCTGAACGGCGAGCGGGCGCTGTTCGGGTTCGGCGGCAACCTGGTCACCCAGGCGACGATGTTCATGGCGATCTACGCGGCGGTGGCGTGGTCCCGCGACCGGCGGCTGATGAAGGCAGCGGTCGCGGTCGTGTTCCTGGTGATGTTCGGCTGGCTGACGATCAACTTCGTCAAGGCGCTGCAGAACAACTCGATCGAAGGACCGAACCACGCGCTGTTCTCGCCGTACGTCTCGAATGTGGTGCTTGCCGTCGCGTTGAACGTCCTCTACTTCTTCGGTGCGTACTTCTGGGGCCGCACCGCGTGGGCGACCGCGCGGCAGCGGTTCGAGCTCGAACAGCAGGCGACCGAGCTGGCGGCGCAGCAGGAGGCGAACTCGCGGCGCGCGGTGATCGACGAGCGGCTGCGGATCTCCCGCGAGCTGCACGACGTCGTCGCCCACCACATCAGCAGCATCGGCATCCAGGCCGGCGGCGCCCGGCGGGTGATGGACACCGACCCGGAAGCGGCGAAGAACGCGCTGAACGTGATCGAGGAGTCCAGCCGGAGCGCGGTGAACGAGATGCGCCAGCTGCTCGGCATGCTCCGCTCGGCGGACCCCGACCTCGACGTCGGTACGCCGGATCCGAAAGAGCCGCAGGCCGGCGCGGACCGGCTGCCGGCGCTGATCGCGGAGGCGAACAGCCTGGGTCTCGAGGTCGGCTTCCACCAGATCGGATCGCCGGCCGAGCTGCCCAAGACCGTGTCGGTGTCGGTCTACCGGATCGCGCAGGAGGCGCTCGCGAACGTCCGCAAGCACTCGACGGCCCGCAGCGCCCATGTCACACTGCGTTATCTCGGCGACGCGGTCGAGCTCGAGGTACTCGACGACGGCCGCCCGAAACACGCTCCGGTGGGTAGCCGGCTCGGCCATGTCGGGATCCGCGAACGGGTCGGCCTGCTCGGCGGCGAGAGCGAGATCGGCCCGCGTCCCGTGGGAGGATTCCGCGTCCGGGTCCGGATCCCGCTGAACAATCCAATGGGAGTTGCTGGTGATTGACCCCATGCGGGTTCTGCTGGTGGACGATCAGGACCTGGTGCGCGCCGGGTTCCGGATGATCCTGTCGGTCGAGCCGGAGATCGAGGTGGTCGGCGAGGCCGCGGACGGCGAGAAGGCGATCGAGCTGGCGCTGGCGTTGCGGCCGGACGTCGTACTGATGGATGTCCAGATGCCCGGTATGGACGGGATCAGCGCGACCCAGCGGATCGTCGCGGAGGACGCCGGGAAGGTCGTCATCCTCACCACGTTCGACCGTGACGACTACCTCTTCGAGTCGCTCGGGGCCGGCGCGAGCGGCTTCCTGCTCAAGAACACCGCGCCCGAGGACCTGGTGGAGGCGATCCAGGTCGTGCACTCCGGCCACGCGCTGCTCGCGCCCGAGGTGACCCGGCGGGTGATCAAGCGGTTCGCCGGCAAGGGCGAGCGGGTGTACCGGCCGGACCTGCTCGCGGAGCTGACCGAGCGCGAACGCGAGGTGCTCGGGCTGATCGCCCGCGGCCTGACCAACACCGAGATCGCCAACCAGCTGTACGTCGGCGAGGCAACGGTCAAGACCCACGTGTCGCGCGTACTCCTGAAGCTCGGCCTCCGCGACCGCGTCCAGGCGGTCGTCTTCGCCTACGAATGCGGCCTCGTCACCCCAGGAGACGACCCCACCGCCTGACCGCAGACGCTTACGTCCGAAGAACTGTGCCTCCCACGCCACAGATCTTCGGACGCAACGGGTCCGCCGTGCGGATGACGTGGGTGATCAGCCGTGCGGGCGACGTGTGGGTAGGGCGCTTCTCGTTAGCGTTGTCAGGGTCGGGCGAACGCCCGGCCGGGGGCTGGAAGCTGATGGGAACGGTGACACATGCTGAGGGTGGCTGGGCTCACCCGGCGGTTCGGTGATCATCTGGCGCTGGACGACGTGACCTTCGACGTCGTACCGGGACGGATGACCGGATTCGTCGGGGCCAACGGGGCCGGGAAGACGACGACGATGCGGATCATCCTCGGCGTCCTGGCCGCGACGGCCGGCGAGGTGCGGTGGCAGGACCAGCCGCTGACGCAGGACGTACGCCGGGACTTCGGCTACATGCCCGAGGAACGCGGGCTGTACCCGAAGATGAAGATCCGCGACCAGCTGGTGTTCTTCGGCCGGTTGCACGGGCTCGACCCGGAGCGCGCCGCCGCGCGGACCGACAAGATCCTCGGGCGGCTCGGACTCGCCGAGCGCGCTACCGACGTACTCGAGACGCTGTCGCTGGGCAACCAGCAGCGCGTGCAGATCGCGGCCGCGCTGGTGCACGAGCCGATCGCGCTCGTGCTCGACGAGCCGTTCAGCGGCCTCGATCCGCTCGCCGTCGATGCGATGGTCGACCTGCTCCGCGAGGAGGTGACGCCCGAGGTGCCGGTGCTGTTCTCCAGCCATCAGCTCGACCTGGTCGAGCGCCTGTGCGACGACCTCGTCGTATTGTCCCGGGGCAAGGTCGTTGCCGCGGGCGCCGTGTCCGAGTTGGCGGCCGGGCCCACGTCGACGTACCGCTTGGTCGTGGACGGCGACGCCGGGTGGCTGCGTGATGTGCGAGGGATCCAGGTGCGCGATGTGGCCGGCGGTACGGCGCTGTTCGACGTACTCGACGGTGCGGTGGAGCAGAAGATCCTGCAGGAGGCGATCAGCCGCGGACCGGTGCTCGAGTTCGGGCCGGAGCGGGTGGCGCTGAGCGACGTCTTCCGGGAGGCGACCCGATGAAGACCCTGGACAGGCCGTGGGTGCTGATCGCGGAGCGCGAGATCACCACGAAGCTGCGGGACAAGACGTTCATCGGCTCGACGCTGGTGATGCTGCTGATCGTGATGGTTGCGGTGATCCTGCCCGCGATCCTCGCCGGCCAGGGCGGCCCGGACAAGATCGCGGTCATCGACGACGCAAGCCAGAAGGTCGTTCAGACGGCATCGGCGACGGCGGGCGGCGACGGGTACGAAGCGACGCGATTCGCCGACCGGCCGGCCGCCGAGAAGGCCGTCACCGACGGCAAGGTGAAGGCGGCGCTGCTGCCGGACACGGACGGGTACGTCGTACTCGGCAAGGACCGCGTCGACACTGGTGTCGAAGGCGCCCTGCGTGAGGCGGCCGCCGCGGTCGGGATGGAAACGAACGCCGGGAAGGCGGGACTGACCCCGGCGGAGCTGCACGCCGGTACGAAGGTCTCGTTGCAGCTGCTGAAACCGGGCCCGTTGCCGGATCTGGTCTCGGACTTCGTGAACATCGGGCTGGCGCTGGTCTTCTACATGACAGCGCTCGGATTCGGGATGATGATCGCGCAGAGCGTCGTACAGGAGAAGGAGAGCCGGGTCGTCGAGATCCTCGCCGCCGCGGTGCCGATCCGGTCGCTGCTGTGGGGGAAGGTGCTGGGCAACACGGTGCTGGCGCTGTCCCAGATCGTGGTGATCGCGGGTGCGTCGCTGATCGGGCTGCTCGCCACCGACCAGGCCGACATCCTCGAAGTGGTCGCGCCGGTCGCCGGGTGGTTCGTGGTGTTCTTCGTGCTCGGGTTCGTCGCGCTGGCCGGGCTGTGGGCGGTCGCCGGTTCGCTGGCGACGCGGCAGGAGGACCTCGGGTCGACCACGCTGCCGGGGCAGATGATCCTGATGATCCCGTTCTTCTTCTCGGTGTTCGCGGGGTCGTCGGCCAAGACCGTGGCGTCGTTCGTCCCGATCGCGTCGTCGATGTCGATGCCGGGCCGGATGCTCACCGAGGACGTGCCGATCTGGCAGCCGCTGGTCGCCATCGCGCTGCTGCTGGCCGCCACCGTGCTGATCGTCCGGATGGGCGCGCGGCTGTACGAGCGCACGCTGCTGCAGACCGGCCGTCGCCTCGGATACCGCGAGGCGCTTGCGCTCGAAGCGAAGTAGCTAATCGTCATGGCCGGGTCCGGCGTTACAGGTTTGGACCCGGCTGTGACGAAACCGCAATGTAGGGTCGCTGTGTGCTGTGTGTAGACCTCGACTACGGTCTCAACGCATGAACGTTGAGCTGCGCCACCTGCGGGTGGTGGTCCTGGTGGCAGAAGCGGGGTCCGTCGGTCGGGCCGCCCGTTGGCTCAAGGTCAGCCAGCCGAGCCTGACCGCGCAGCTGAAGCGGATCGAGGCAGCGTTCGGCGGTGAGCTGTTCGAACGTTCCCGTACCGGTGTGAAGCCGACACCGCTCGGCCGGTACGCCGTCGATCGCGCGCGGGCCATCCTGGTCGACGTCGACCACCTGTCGGCGACCGTGTCCGCGATGACCGCGGTCGAGTCGTCGGCGGTCCGCCTCGGCGGGTTCCCGACCGCGCCGATGTCCGGGATCGCGTCCCGGCTCCGCGCTCACGGCGAGATCGAGCAGGTCAGCATCGAGGTCGAGTGGTCCACCAGCGTGCTCCTGCAGCAGCTGGAGAGCGGGCGGCTGGACTTCGCGCTATTGCGGGAGTTTCCCGGGTTCGAGCTGCGGCTGCCGGCCGGGGTCGAATCCATCACGGTCGTCGAGTCCGAGTCGGCGTACGTCGCCTTGTCGGCGGATCACCCGGTGGCGGAGGCGACGCGGGCGCGGGGTGAGGTCGACCTGGCGTTGCTGTCGGGCGAGGAGTGGATCGGTGAGCCGCCGGACGACAGCGGGTTCCATGTGCTGTTCCGGGCGGCGTGTGAGGCGGCTGGGTTCCAGCCTCGGGTGGAGCATCATTCGGTCGACACGTCGGTGCTGATGGGGTTCGTGACCAGCGGTCAGGGCGTGGCGCTCATCTCGCCCACGTCGTACCGGATGCTTTCCGCTGACGTCACCACGCGCACTCTCGTGGGTGATCCGATTCATCGGAAGTTGGTGCTCGCTTGGAGCACTGACTCACCGCGGGCCCAGATGGCGGGCGACGTGCTCCAGATGGCGAGTGCGGCGTACGACGAGGCCATCACCGAGCATGCGCGCCGGGACCAGCACCAGCAGCGCATGCACGTCGCCTGACCCGCTCTAGGCGGGCTTGACCACCGGGCTCTCGAACGCGAGGTGGAACTCCCCGGTGTCCTCCGGGTCCTCCATCCGCTCCCGATACTGAGACCCCACCTGCTCCCGAGGCAAAACCCGCCGCTCAGCCTGCTTCTCGACAGGCCGCGTCTCCTCAACTGGTGCAGCCGCCTGGGGCTTGGGCTCGACCGGCTTGGTCTCCTCGACCGGGGTCACCGCCTCGGGCGTCGCCTGCATCGGCTGGGTCTCCTCAACCGGCGCGGCCGCCTGCGGCTCAGGCTCCACCGGCTGAGTCACCTCAACGGGCGCAACCGCCTCGGGCTTGGCCTCAGCTGGTTTGGGCTCCTCGACCGGTGCAGCCGCGGGCTCCGCCTTCACCGGCTCCATGGGCTGTGTCGCCTCCACCGGCGCGGCCGCCTCGAGCGCTTCCACCGGCTGTGTCGGCTCGTTCACCTCGGCTGCCGGGGGTGCCTGCTCTACGGCCGGCTCCTCGGCTGCTGGAGGCGGTGCGATGACCGTCTCCTCGCCGGGGTTGTTGCTTTCGGCATCTGCCTCGGGGAACTGCCGGGTGTGGTCGAACTCCTCCGCCTCGCCGACCGGGAACTGCCGCGTCTGGTCGTCGGCCTGGTTCCGCGGTTGCGCCACCTCGGGCTCGTCGAACAGGTCGTCGTACCGCGTGTGACTCTCGTACGCCGCCGGCGCCTGATAGGTGCCTCCGGCAACCGGATACACGGCCGCGACGTCCGCCTCCTGCTGCGCCTGCGCGGCTTCCTGCTCGCGCTGCAGCCGCTCGGCGTCGGCCCGCTCCCGCCGCCGGCGCTGGACGCCGCGGACGATCAGCTGGACCGCGTACACCAGCGAGATCACCCCGAGGATCGGCACCACGCCGTTCAGCGTGTACTGCTTCGACCCGTCGATCATCCCGTTGGTGACGCCGGGGACGTCGTTCAGGAAGTTCGTGGTCCGGTTCGGGATCCAGAGCCAGCAGTAGATCAGGGCGCCGAAGGAGAGGAACGCCCCCAGCGCGCCGGCACCGGAGAAGTACGACACCACGGCCCAGAAGACCAGCGCGCCGATGCCGAAGGCAAGCGCCATCCCCTTCGCGTTCAGCTCGATACCACCCGGCGCCGCAAGGACTCCGAACACGGCCGGTCCGGCCAGAGCAACGGCTACGCCGAGCAAGAACCCAAGAAATTTGGACACACCCCCAAGGTAGCGACGAACTGCGGCTACACCCCGCAGACACTTCGGCACACGCGGACAGGCAACCGTTTGCCCTACCTGAGATCCGTGGAACGCCGGCCGGCCAGTGGCCGAGGGCATCGAACAACCCCGCCCGGCCTGTAACTGCTGGGGATATCCGTTGCAGTTGTGGGTTCTCTGCTCGTACACGAGGGGAGAACCCTCAACAGCAGGGGAGAACCCCTGCGATGGTGTCCAGACGGTGGAATCGGGCCTGCCGATCGCGCCGCTGGCCGACTCGACCAGTTCGCGGGGGAGGCCACCGGCTCGCGGGTGCTTGAACAGGTTATTGCCTGTTCGAGCCCACCACTTCCTGTTCAACCACCCACGACCTGTCCGGTGAGACGGCTCTGGTGCGGCGGCTGGATGCTGAGCTGAGATTGCTGCTGGACCCTGACGCGACCGATGTCCGTGCGAAAGTCGGACCAGGCCGCGCGCCTTTCGAGAGGATGAGCTGTTGCCCACTCCGAACATTCTGCTGATCGTTTCCGACGACCACGGGTACGCCGACCGCGGTGGACTCGGGGTGCACGCCGACGTACGCACTCCGGCTCTGGACCGGCTTGCCGCGGAGGGGGTGAGCTGCACCGACGCCTACGTGACCGCGCCGATCTGCAGCCCGTCACGGGCGTCGATCATCTCCGGGCGGTACCAGCAGCGGTGGGGCGGCCAATGGTTCGACTCGGCCGCGTTCCCGCCGGACGACGTACCGACGCTTGCGGAGATCCTGCGCGACCAGGGGCACCGGACGGGGTACTTCGGCAAGGTGCACTACGGGAAAGAGGACGTGGGGGACAGGGCGTGTCCGCCGCACCACGGGTTCGAGGAGACGCTCTACGGGCTGGCAGGGCAGTCCTTCGGGCGGCTGAACTACCTGCATCACTCTGACGAGTCAGTCGAGTCGTACGGTCAGCCGGCCGCGCACCACATGGCTGTGCAGCCTCTGCTGTCAGGGGATGAGCCGGTTGAGCACGAGGGCTTCCTGACCGCCGAGTTCGGTCGCCGCGCGGCTGAGTTCATGGATGCGGATGACGAGCGGCCGTACTTCTGCATGGTGGCGTTCAACGCCGTCCACAACTTCTGCTGGCAGCTGCCGGACTCCGAACTGGAAGCACGCGGGCTCCCGGCCTTCCGCGACTGGTCACCTGACTCGGATGGCCCCTTTATGGAGTGGTACGACGACGTGATCGTGCCGAATCTGCCGCACGGGCGGGAGTACTACCTCGCCCAGCTGGAGCTGATGGACGCGGAGATCGGACGGCTGCTCGACCTGGCAGGTGACGACACGATCGTCGTGTACGTGACGGACAACGGCGGGTCGACCTGCAATTTCGGCGACAACGCGCCGCTGCGTGGGACGAAGTACACGCTGTGGGACGGCGGCATCCGCATCCCGATGCTCTGGCGCTGGCCGGACCAGCTGCCGGCAGGACGTCGTACGGACGCACTTGTCAGCACGATGGACCTGGTCCCCACGCTGGCCGCAGCGGCGGGCGCGACCGTGGCTGGTGCCGACGGCGTCGACATCCTGCCCGTACTCGCAGGGACCGCCGAGGTAGCGCACCAGAACCTGCATTGGGACTGCGGGTTCCAGTGGGCGGTGCGGTCGGGGGAGTGGAAGCTCAGCTGGGTGGCCGACGACGCCAACACCAGGCATCTGCGCGACTACGAACACGCGCCGATGGGGGAGGGCTGGTTCCTCGCGAACCTGGCCGACGACATCGGCGAGCAGACCAACCACCTGTCAGTGCAGCCGGAGATCGCCGATCGGTTGCGCTCGTTGCACGCCGAATGGCGCGCGGAGGTAGGTCTGGAGCCTCAGACGGTCAACCCGTAGGTGATCGCGGTCGGCGGTTCCTCGTGGTGGTCGATGTCCGGGCTGCGCTCGTACTCGTTCCACGCGAGGAACTCGTCGAGGTGCCGGCGTACGGCGTCGAGGACCTCGGTGGTCGTGACCTCGCGGCCGAGCTCCTTGGAGAGCGTGGTCACGTCGGCGTCCGAGATACCGCACGGGACGATCCGGTCGAACCACGCCAGGTCGTTGTTGCAGTTCAGCGCGAAGCCGTGCATGGTCACGCCCTGCGCGACCCGGATGCCGATCGCGGCGATCTTCCGCTCCCGGCCGCGGTCGTCGGCCGCGACCCAGACGCCGCTGCGGCCCTTGACCCGGCCGGTCTTCACACCGAGCTCGGCGCAGACGCCGATCAGCGCCTCCTCGAGCCGCCGGACGTAGTCCACGACGTACACGTGTGAGGCGAGCTTCACGATCGGATACCCGACCAGTTGCCCAGGGCCGTGCCAGGTGATCTTGCCGCCACGGTCCACGTCGACCACCGGCGTACCGTCGAACGGCCGCTCCTCCGGCTGAGTGCGCTTGCCCGCCGTATAGACCGGTGGGTGCTCGAGCAGGATCACCGTGTCCGAGCCGGTGCCCTCGGCAACCTCCGCGTGCAGTCGTCGCTGTTCGGCCCACGCGGTCTCGTAGTCCACCGCGTCGGCGCCGAATCCGGCTTCCACGTACCTGATAGCCCTCACGCCTTCGAGTGTAGGCGGCGCCTGGTCGGGGCCGGCGCCCTGGGCTGTGGATAACTTCGACGGGCGAGGTCGCGATCGGTGCATCCTCTTGGACATGGACCTCGCAGACCTCACCGGCTACAGCCTGCGCCGCGAGCTCGGGTCCGGACCGGCCGGCACCGTCTGGCAGGTCCGGGACCGCGCCTCGGGCCGCAACGCCGTGCTCAAACACCTCCCACACAGCGCGTACGCCGACAGCGGGCGGCTCCGCGAGGACTTCAGCATGCTGTCCCGCTTCCGGCACCCGCATGTCGCGCAACTACTCGAGTACCGCGAGACCGAGACCGGCTGGATCCTGATCACCCAGCACCTGGCCGCCGGCAGCCTCGCCGCCCTCCTCAACCGCCGCGGCCCGCTGTCCCGCGGCGAACTCGTCACCCTCCTCGCCCCGCTCGCCGACGCCCTCGCCCGCCTCCACGACTCCAACCTCGCCCACGGCTCCATCACCCCCGAAAACGTCCTCTTCGACGCCGACGGCCGCCCGGTCCTCACCGACGCCGCCCTCCGCCCCAGCGACCCCACCACCGACCAGCAGGCCCTCGCCACCCTCGCCCACTCCGTCAGCGCCCACCCCAAGCCCTTCCCGCCCGCGCTGCTCATCACCACCCCCCTCAGATCCCTCCCTCACCGCCTCCTGACCCACACCCCCGCCACCCCCATAGACCTAGCCCCCCTCACCGACGCCCCAACGCCGAGCACTCCACCCCACCCTCCAACGTCTTCGGGGGGATCTGCAGACGACGACGATGCGCCCTCCGCCTCGCGTACGCCGCTCGCCCCACCTCCAGCAGATCCACCAACGTCACCGCTCACGCAACCAAAGCGCCCGCACCCCACCGCACGTACCGCCAAAGCCCGCTCGAAGCGCGTCCGCTCCAACCGCCGGACCAAGTCCCGCCGCACCCGGTTTGTCGCCCTCACCACCCTCCGCCGACTCCCACACCCCGCGTACGGCGTCCTCGCCGCAGCCGCCCTGGCCGCGATCATCGTGCTCGCGATCGCCGTCGCCACACTCCGCACCATCGACACCCCAGCAACCGCACAACCAGACCCCACCGCCCCGCAGTCCACAGCCCAACGCACAACCGCGGCCCCGCCCACCCAGTCGCCCACGCAGTCGCCCACCACCGCCCGCCCAACGACTGCGCACCCGAAGACCACCCAACTGTCGGCGACCCGAGCCACGACCTCAGCGCCACCTTCCGAATCGACGGCATCTTCAGCAGAGCTGGCGACCTGGATCCAAACGCTCCAAGCCCTGGACGCCCAACGCGCCCAGGCCTTCTGGACCCTCGACCTCAACGCCCTCGACCGCATCTACGTCCCAGGCAGCGCCCCCTGGCGCACCGACCGCGCACTCCTGTCCGCTTACCGCAAACAGAACGTCCGCATCCAAGGACTCCGGATCACGATCGAAAGCACCGCAATCACCCGTCGCACGGCGACCACAGTCACCCTCAAAACCACCGACCACCTAACAGCCGGCCAAGCAGTCGACCACACGGGCACCACAACCCCACTCCCACCCGGCCCCTCAGCCACCAGACTGATCACCCTGACGACCACCCCACGCACCGCGGCTCCCTCACGCGGCGCAGCCCGTCAACCCACCCACACCTGGCGCATCACCACAATCACCCAACCCTGACGAGGTGCGGCGCCTGATCCTCAGCGTGCGTCCCGTGCTACGCAGCGGGTCGGGGCCGCTACCACCCGCCGGTCTGAGCTGGAGTCGCCACCAGCCGATCGCATCGCACCACTCGCCGGCAGGAGCTGGGGAACGCTACCCACCTGAACCGATCAGCAGAACGCCCCACTCCCAGCTCCCCAGACCAGCGCCGAGACCCTGGAGGTTTTCACCTCCCACGGCACCAGATCCCTCAAGGTTTCCCCCGCACCACGCGGCCCACCAACCGGCACGCCCACGCTCCGCCCCCTCACGCAGCTCGGCTCGTCAACCCACCCAGACCTGGCACATCACCACAATCACCCAACCCTGACCCACCGAACCAGGCGCGACGTCCCCCAGCTCGCCCGGTGCAGTGCGTCGAACACGTCCCGTACGAAGTAGGTATCCGCCAGCGCATCGTGAATCGCATACGAGGACTGGTCGATGCCGACGATCGCCGACATCTCGCCAACATCCGCGGTCGGCGGCAGGTTCGTCCGGCCCAACAGCTCGCTGATCACGCACACAAGCCGAAAGTCCCAAGGCACGTCCGCCGCATCCTCCGCGACCAATCCGTTGAGATACATCAGATGCAGAACATCAGTCGCATCCATCCACGGTGCGGCGCCCACCCACAACGGCTCGTCGGCGGTGAGCTCAACCATCAGCTCCGCGACGTCCCGACCGCTGCTGACCTCCACCTCGGATCCGTTCAGCGAAGGGTGGCGATGAAAGCGGCTGATCTCCAACGCCCGCTCGGTAGCGGCCGACAGATCCAGCTCGTCCAACCGGACGAACCGGTTGTACGCCGTCTCCCGCCCGTCGTCCTCGCGCCGAATGACCGCCAACTGCCAGATCTGCCGACCACCCGGCAGCCAAGGTTCCCGAACACTCGTGGTTTCCAGATCAACAAAGAGAATCGCCACCCAGCAATCCAACCAGGACGACACCGGTCACAGGCCATAAACCGGCGCGGCACCACCACCGGCTGCCATCCGTGAGCGGCTCCTGTTTCTGCGAGCTAACGCTTCTCGGCGCGCAGCGCCAGAACCCAGGGAACCGGGTCGGTGCGGGGCTCTACGGTGCGGGTAATTGTCAGGCCCGCACCGGCAAATGCATTGAGGAGGTCGGCAAGCGGTACGTGACGCATGCCGAGGCGCTGGCGAATACCGCCCTCGCCCCACCACGGCGCCGGAGGATGCCAGCCGACCGTGCGGTACGTCGGGTGCACGATGCGCCCGCCATCGGAACGGCTCTCGGTGTGGGGACCGTTGAAGCAAGGGTGCGCCCCGTAGAACACGACCACCCCACTCGGCTGCAGGACGCGAGCCGCCTCGCGCAGGACAGCGGCGAAGTCGTCGACGTCAGTGGAGAGCCACAGAATCGCGACAGTAGAGAAGACACCGTCGGCGAACGGCAGACCAGCGGCGTTGCCCTGCACCAGCGCCTCGCCATGGACCACGCGCTGCCGAGCGAGTCCCAACTGGTCCGCAGAGTATTCAAGACCAACGACGGTGCGCCCCGTACTGCGCAACGTCTGCAGATTCTGTCCCGTCCCGCAACCAAGATCCAGGCACAGACCGTCTCGCGACCCCAGCAGATCCACCAGAGGTTCACGATTGGAGTCAGCCGCGTCAGCGTTGTGCTCGTCGTACCACTCGGCGAGACCGTCGTACCGCGCAGTCGCCTTCGGTGTGACTGTCATATCGGGGTTCCCCTCTCGCGACCCTTCACCGAGATCCGGCGCCTGGCAACGGCTTCCCTCGAAGTTACCTGGAGGGCGCAGGTAATCAGTCAGCTGTCTTGACCCGACGGCGCCTACCGATGGCTGGAACCAGGCGGGTCATGCTCATCGCCCTGCCCCCAACCAACCGACCAGACGAGGCCTGGCGACTGGTCTAGTGGGGTTGGAGGCCGTCGAGGATGACGGCGAGCATGTGGGGGGCTCGGTCCTCGGGGTGGGTGGTGGCGCGCCAGAGGGCGCCGGTGAGTTGGAGGAAGTCGCCGGGGTCGGCGTCCTCGCGGATGCTGCCGTCCTTCTTGCCGGCGTCGAGTAGTTCGGTGATAGCCGCAACGACCGGCCGATAGGTCTGCTCGCTGATCTCCTTGTGCGCGGCTGGGCTGAGCGCGTCACCGAGGCCGTGCTTCCTGCGCATCGCCTCAACCAGTCCGGTCGTCCACTTTCGGAGCGCTTCGACCGGGGGCAGTTCGGCGAGCAGCTCCGGCACGGCGCCGGTGATGCGGTCGACCTCGTCCTGGTAGACGGCGAGTACGAGCGCCTCCCGGGTCGGGAAGTTCCGATACAAGGTGCCGGCGCCGACCCCCGCGCGCTGAGCCACCTGGTTCATCGACGTGCGGTCGTCCTCGGCGAACGCCTCACGGGCGGCGGCGACGATGCGTGCCCGATTCTCCCGGGCGTCCGAACGAACCATGAGCTCCTCGCTTGCTAAGTGGAGAGCTCTCCACTACGGTAAGCGGAGAGTTCTCCAATTAGCTTAAGGAGCATCATGCAATACATCAAGCTCGGCACCACCGGCCTCGACGTGTCACCGATCGCGATCGGCGCGATGACGTACGGCGAACCCGACCGCGGCCATCCCGTCTGGTCGAAGGGCGAGGAGGCGGCGCGGCCGCTGATCCGGCACGCGCTGGATGCGGGCATCAACTTCTTCGACACCGCGAACATGTACTCGAACGGGTCCAGTGAGGAGATCCTCGGTCGCGCGCTCCGGGACCACGCCGACCGCGACGGCGTCGTGATCGCGACCAAGCTCCGGCACCCGATGCGGCTCGGCCCGAACGGCCGCGGCCTGTCGCGCAAGGCGGTGATGACCGAGGTCGACCACTCGCTGCGCCGACTCGGCACCGACTACATCGACCTCTACCAGATCCACCGCAACGATCACGCGACTCCGTGGGAGGAGACGCTCGAGGCACTCAGCGATCTCGTCAAGGTCGGCAAGGTCCGGTACCTCGGCGCCTCGTCGATGCACGCCTGGGAGTTCGCCAAGGCGCTCAACCTGCAGCAACAGAACGGCTGGGCGCGATTCGTGTCGATGCAGGACCACTACAACCTGCTCGCTCGTGAGGAAGAGCGGGAGATGATCCCGCTGTGCCTGGACGAAGGTGTCGGCACGATCGTCTGGTCGCCGCTGGCTCGCGGCAGGCTCGGCCGGAGCTGGGGCGACGCCAGGTCAACGGCTCGCTCCGAGACCGACGGCGCCTACGCGGACCTGCTCTACTCGCCGGAGCAGGAGGCCTCCAACCGCGCGATCATCGAGGCGGTCGGAGAGGTCGCGCAAGAGCACGGCGTCAGCCGTGCGCAGATCGCGCTCGCATGGCTGCGCCTCCAGCCGGTTGTGACCGCACCGCTGGTCGGCGCCGGCTCGATTCAGCAGATCGACGACGCCGTGGCATCGCTGGAGGTCGAGCTCACCGACGACGACGTCCGTGCATTGGAGGTTCCGTACACGCCGCGGTACGACTGGCAGGGCATCTCCGACGAGGCCGAGATGGAGGCCATCCGCAAGCGAGTCCCTGGAATGGCGCTGGTGTGAATCGCAGTGCGGGCTAGGCGAGGGCGGCGGAGATTGCGGTGGTGATGGTGGGGTGGTGGAAGGTGAAGCCGGTGGATTGGAGGCGGGTTGGGAGGGCTCGTTTGCTGCCCAGGAGTTCCCAGGCGAACTCGCCAAGGGCGGCCTTCATGAGGAATGCGGGCACCGGCACGGCGGAGGGGCGGTGGAGGGCGGTTGCGAGGGCCTCGGTCAGTTCGAGGTTCGTGGCCGGTGTCGGCAAGGAGACGTTCACCGGGCCGCTCACGCTGTCGTTCTCGGCGACGTGCCGGACGGCGCGGATCCAGTCGGTGAGGGAGACCACCGGGAAGTACTGGGTTCCCGGCCCGAGGCGGCCGCCGAGGCCGATGCGGAAAGGGAGCGAGAGGAGCTGGAACGCCGGGGCCTTGCGGTCGAGTACGACGCCGGTGCGCAGCGAGGCGACCCGGCTGCCTGCTGCGCGGGCGGGCTCGAGCGCGCCTTCCCACAGCCGTACGACGTCGGCCAGGAAGCCCTCGCCGAGCTCGGAGTCCTCGGTCAGGATGTGATCGCCGAGGTCGGTGCCGTAGCCGCCGATCCCGCTCTGCGTGATCAGCACCGGCCGGCGGTCGAGCTGGGTTGCCACCGCGGCCAGGGTCGCGGTCGTCGCGACGCGGCTCTCCCGGATCTTCAGGCGGTACGTCGGTGTCCACGGGCGGCCGATGTTCGCGCCGGCCAGGTTGACCAGTACGTCGGGATCACCCAGGGCGGCCGGGTCGAGATCGCCCCGGGCGGGGTCCCAGCGCACCTCGTCCGGCGTCGACGGCGTACGGCGTACCAGTCGGAGGACCTGGTGGCCGTTGGCAACCAAGTCGCGGGCGAGGGCCTTGCCGAGGAAGCCGGAGGCGCCGGCCAGCACGTACTTCATCCGTTCTGCTCCTTCTCGGGTCACGACCGCGGCATCAAGACAATCGGATCAAAGACAACCGGATCAAAGACAACCGGTTCAAAGACAACGGCGCCGGTGGCCGCCTCCGGGGAGACAGGCACCGGCGCCGGGTGTCCGTTCGGATCAGACGTCGAACTGGGCCTCTTCGAGGCGCTGCTTGACCGCCGTCAGGTAGCGGGCCGCGTCGGCGCCGTCGACCAGGCGGTGGTCGTAGGTCAGCGCCAGGTACACCATCTGCCGGATCGCGATCGTCTCGCCGAGCTCGGGGTGGGTGATGACCACCGGGCGCTTCACCACCGCGCCGGTCCCGAGCATGCCGACCTGCGGCTGGTTCAGGATCGGGGTGTCGAACAGCGCGCCCCGGCTACCGGTGTTGGTGATGGTGAACGTGCCGCCCGCCATCTCGTCCGGCAGCACCTTGTTGTTGCGGGTGCGGTCGGCGAGGTCGGCGATCTTCTTCGCCAGGCCGGCGATGTTCAGGTCGCCGGCGTTGTGTACGACGGGGACCATCAGGCCGCGCTCCACGTCCACCGCGATGCCGAGGTGCTCGGCCGCGTGGTACGTGATCTCGCCCTTCTCCTCGTCGATCGAGGCGTTGAGCTTCGGGTACTGCTTCAGCGCGTCCACCGCGGCGAGCGCGAAGAACGGGAGGAAGGACAGCTTGACGCCCTCGCGGGCCTCGAACTCGGCCTTCTTCTTGTTCCGCAGCTTCGAGATCTCGGTGACGTCGACCTCGACGACCGTGGTCAGCTGGGCCGAGACCTTCAGGCTGTTGACCATGTGGGCCGCGATCGCCTTGCGGATCCGGCTCATCTTCTCGGTGGTGCCGCGCAGCGGGCTGACGACCGGGGCCTTCGCTGCTGCGGCAGGGGCCGCGGCCTGGGCTGCCGGAGCGGGTGCTGCCGCGGCTGCCTTCTTGGCCTCGGCGGCGGTGATGACGTCCTGCTTGCGGATACGGCCGCCAACGCCGGTGCCCTGTACGGCGTTCAGGTCGACGTCGTGCTCCGCCGCGAGCTTTCGGACCAGCGGGGTGACGTAGTTCGAGCTGTCGGAAGAGCCGTTCGGAGACACCGCAGGAGCCGGGGCTGCCGCGGGAGCCGGCGCAGCCGCGGCCGGAGCCGCCTGCGGCGCACGAGCCTGAGCAACCGGAGCCTGAGCAGCCGGAGCCTGAGTAGCCGGGGCCTGAGCAACCGGAGCCTGAGCTGCCGGAGCCGGGGCGGGAGCAGCAGCCGGGGCCGGAGCTGCGGCAGGAGCCGGGGCGGGAGCAGCAGGAGCCGGAGCCGCGGCGGGAGCCGAATCGGCGGGGGCGGCTGCGCCGGAGCCGACGATGGCGAGTTCGGCGCCGACCTCGACGGTTTCGTCCTCGGCGACCTTGATCTCCAGGAGCTTGCCGGCGATCGGGCTCGGGATCTCGGTGTCGACCTTGTCGGTGGAGACCTCGAGGAGCGGCTCGTCGACGGCCACGTCGTCGCCGACCTGCTTCAGCCAGCGGGTGACGGTTCCCTCGGTCACGCTCTCACCCAGCGCGGGCAGCGTCACCGACGTACCGGAAGCACCAGCAGCCGGCGCGGCCTCGGCCGCAGCAGGAGCCTCAGCAACGGGAGCAGGCGCCGGAGCAGGCGCGGCGGCCGGAGCCTCGGCAACCGGAGCCGGAGCGGACTCGACCGGAGCAGGAGCAGCGGCCGGCGCGGGGTCTGCCGCGGGCTCGGCGGGGGCCGACGGAGCGGAGCCGGCCTCGCCGGCGTCGCCGATCACGGCGAGTTCGGCGCCGACCTCGACGGTCTCGTCCTCGGCGGCCTTGATCTCGAGAAGGGTGCCGGCGACGGGGCTCGGGATTTCGGTGTCGACCTTGTCGGTCGAGACCTCCAGCAGGGGTTCGTCCACGGCAACCGTGTCACCGACCTGCTTGAGCCAGCGGGTGACGGTTCCTTCGGTGACGCTCTCCCCGAGGGCCGGCAGGGATACAGAGGTCGGCATGACGGTCGTTGCTCCTTCGTCTGATCGGTCGAGTGTCAGCCTACGGTGCCGCCGGAGCGGTCGGGATCCGGGTCACGGGCATCCTTCACGCTCCTGCAGCTCCAACTTACTGGGACGGTCCAGCAGGTTGGAGGGTGTCTTGGGAGACACCCTCTCAGTCATGGAAGTGCAAAGGTTTCCCGGCGAGTGCGAGGTGGGCCTCGCCGAGGGCTTCGTTCTGGGTCGGGTGCGCGTGGATCAGCGGTGCGACGTCGGCCGGGTACGCCTCCCAGTTGTAGATCAGCTGCGCCTCGCCGATCAGTTCGCCGACGCGCGAGCCGACCATGTGCAGCCCGACGACCGCGCCGTCGCGAGCGCGGACCAGCTTCACGAAGCCGGCAGTCTTGAGGATCTGCGACTTGCCGTTCCCGCCGAGGTTGTAGTTCAGGATCTCCACCTCGCCGTAGCGAGCGCGGGCCTGCTCCTCGGTCAGCCCGACCGACGCGACCTCGGGCTCGGAGTACGTGACGCGCGGGATGCCGGCCTCGTCGATCGGCGTCGGCGCGAGGCCCGCGAGGTGCTCGGCGACGAAGATGCCCTGCTGGAACCCGCGGTGCGCAAGCTGCAGCCCCGGCACGATGTCGCCGACGGCGTACACGCCCGGCACGCTGGTCTGCAGCGTCGAGTCGACGGTGACGAACCCGCGGTCGAGCGCGACGCCGACCTCTTCATACCCAAGGCCCGTGGTGTTGGGTCCCCGGCCGACGGCGACCAGCAGTACCTCGGCCTCGATCACCTCGCCACCGGCGACAGTCACCTGTACGCCGGAATCGGTCACCGCGACCGACTCGAACGCCGTACCGGTCTTGAACGCGATCTTCCGCTTCCGGAACGCGCGCTCCAAAGTCTTCGAGCAGTCCGCGTCCTCGGCCGGGACCAGCCGCGGCAATGCTTCGACGATCGTCACGCGGGTCCCGAACGACGTCCACGCGGACGCGAACTCGACGCCGATCACGCCGCCGCCGAGGATCACCGCGGACTCCGGGACCCGGTCGAGCGTGAGCGCGTGCTCGCTGGCGATCACTCGGTGCCCGTCGAGCTCGAGACCGGGCAGCGAACGGGAGTAGGAGCCGGAGGCAAGGATGACGTTGCGGCCGGTGTACGTCGTGTCGCCGACCTGGACCGTGGTGGGCGAGGTCAGCCGCCCCTCGCCCTCGATCACGGTGATGCCGCGGGCCTTCAACTGGCCCTGCAGTCCCTTGAACAGCCGGTCGACGACGCCGTCCTTGTACTTGTTCACGCCGCCCATGTCGACGCCCTCGAGCGTCGTCCGGACTCCGAACTGCTCGCCGTCGCGGGCCGAGTCGGCCACCTCCGCGGCGTGCAGCAGCGCCTTCGTCGGGATGCACCCGCGGTGCAGACAGGTTCCGCCGACCTTGTCCTTCTCCACCAGCGCCACGGACAGGCCGAGGGTCGCCGCGCGCAGCCCGGCGGCGTAGCCACCGCTGCCTCCACCGAGAATCACCAGGTCGTACGTCGTACCAGTTTCAGTACCGCTGTCAGTCACAGGTTCCTCCGTGGGTCCAAGGCCGTGGATCTGGTCGGGGGCGGTCCCGGATCGCGGTCCCGGCCCGGCGTCATCTTGTCACCGATCACGCCCGGATCCATCCCCGGGCCGCTCGTGGCGGGCGGGCCGGGAGCGGCTGGAACCGTTATCCAGGATTTCGGCACGGACTTGCACAGATAGTGGACACTTACTCCCATGAAGTGGTTCGGTCGCCGGCAGAAGGCCGGAACGATGCGCCGGTCGGACACTCCCGACCAGGCGCACCTGCGTGAGTTCGCCCAGACCCGCCAGGGCGTCGAGGGGTTCGTCGAGCCGCGGACGGCGGTCACGGAGTACACGATGGTGCTGGTCGCGCTCGACGGTGAGTGGACCCGCCGCCGGGTCCCGTCGGTCAAGTGGGCGCACGATTTCGCGAACAAGCTCGGCATCCCGTCGTACGACGCGGCCGTGGTCGGCTACCCGCCCCGGATGCGCGAGTACAACGCCCGTATGAAGAAGAACGGTCTCGCGTAAGCGTCAGAGGATCGGGACTCGCGCACGGACTGCTGCGACGACCGACAGCTCGACTACAGCGTGCAACGTCTCGGCGCCGGCGCCGAGCCTGGTGTGGGTCTGACCCAGGGGAGTGGTCAGGCTGCTGCGCCCGATCCCCAGCGGATCCGTGCCGACCGGCGGCACATACGCCTGGTCGCACGCCAGCAACCACGCCTGAGCGTCCGCGGCGCGAGCCCGCGTCAGCAGATCCCACTGTTCTTCTTTACCCGGCCCCGCACCCCAAGACGCCGGTACGACGATCAGCTCCGCCCCGAGCCGCCCGAGCGCGGTGAACTGGTCGGCGAACCGCAGGTCGTAGCAGGTCGCCAGCCCGATCGTCACGTCCCGCCACCCGAACGTGACGAGCTCGTTGCCCGGAGCAACTGTGTCCGATTCGCGCGACCCGAAAGCGTCGTACAGATGGATCTTCCGGTACGACGTTTCCACGCCGGGTCCCGTGACGAGGAGCGTGTTGTGCGCCCGTCCGTCCTCCGACGGCTCGAACAGGCCGGCCACCACCACGACCCCGGCGTCCGCCGCGACCTTCCGCAGACCGGTGGCGAACGGTCCGTCCAACGGCTCGGCGATCGAGCGCAGGTCGGTCCCGAAGCAGGCCGACGTGGCTTCGGGGAGAATGACCAACTCGGCTCCTCCGGCAGCCGCCTGCCGGACGGCGCCGGTCGCCGCGGCCAGGTTGGCAACCGGGTCTGGTCCGCTGCTGATCTGGGCCGCGGCCACGTGCAGGGCTGTCATCAGAACCTCCGAAGCTGTATACATTGAGTATGCAATTGAGTGGGGACTCCGGCCGTGATCGTGCCTATCAATACCTGCGGGGGACCGTACTGAGCGACCCGGCCGTGTCGGGGACGTTCATCAACGAGCAGGTCGTCGCGACCGAGGTCGGCATCTCCCGTACGCCGGTCCGCGAGGCGTTGCTGATGCTCGCCGCCGAAGACCTCGTCCAGCTCGTGCCGCATCGCGGTGCCTTCGTCGCGCCGCTGCCCGGCCGCGAGATCGCCGAGCTGATGCAGGCCCGCGGCGTGATCGAGTGCTGGGCCGCGTCGACTTCTCTTGCGGACGGCGCGGCCCCGGTCGAGGCGATGACGAGCGTCCTCGAGCAGCAGCGGGCGATCGTCGAACAAGGCGACGCGAAGGCGTTCATCGAGCTGGACAGCCAGTTCCACGCGCTCCTCGTCGCGGCCGGCGGCAACTCGGTGCTCGGCCGGCTGTACGAGAACCTGCGGTCCAAGCATGTGCTCCTCGGCGTCGTCGCCTTGCAGCGCAGCGCCACCCGAAGGCAGGACGTTCTCGCCGAGCACCAGGCCATCGTCGACGGCCTGGCCGGCGGCGATCCGGCCGCGGCCGAGAAGGCGATCCTCAGCCATCTCGGCACGACCGGCTCGATCCTCATGCAGGGCTGACGGCAAGGGACTCCTCCTGCACGGCCCGGCCGAGGCGAAGGCCGACGAGGGTGATCGAGCACGCCACAATGATGTACGCCGCGATGACGTAGCCCGTGCCCGCCTTGGCGAGGAAGTACGTGAACGCCAGCGGCGCCAGCGCACCGCCGATCACACCGGCGAACGTGTAGGCCAGCGAGCTCCCCGTGTATCGCAGCCGCGCGGTGAACTGCTCCGACACGAACGCGGCCTGCGGCCCGTACATGAGCGAGTGGAACACCAGCCCGATCACCACACCGGGCAACACGGTCGCCAGGGATGACGCCATCGCGAAGAACACCACGCTCCACACGGCTCCTCCGACCGCACCGATCGCGTAGATCGTGCGACGCCCGTACCTGTCCGAAAGCCAACCGGACCAGGGAATCATCACGACCTGCAAGGCGGAACCCACGAGTACGGCGGTCACTGCCTCGCCGCGACTCATGCCCAGCTCCTTGGTCGCGTACGTGAGAACGAATACCGCGAACATCGCATAGAGCACGTCCGGCCCCACCCGAGCCAGGATCGCCGCAATTAGCGGCCGCCGCTGCGTCCGGAGCACCTCGGACACCGGAGCGGTCGGCCGATCGCCCCGCGCCTCCAGCTCGCGGAAAACCGGCGTTTCCTCCAGCCTGGAACGGATCAGCAGACCGAAGGCGACCAGTACGGCGGACAGGAGGAAGGCGACCCGCCAACCCCAGCTGAGGAACGCGTCCTCGGACAACGCACCGGCCAGAACAGCCAGCACACCGTTCGCCAGCAGCGTCCCGAGCGGCGGCCCGACCTGCGCCGCTGAAGCCCAGAAGCCCCGCTGCCCGGCCTCGCTGAACTCGCTGCTGAGCAGCACGGCTCCACCCCACTCGCCACCCACACCAACGCCCTGTGCGAAACGGAGTACGACCAGCAGCGTCGGCGCCAACGCGCCGGCTTGGGCGTGCGTCGGCAGCAGACCGATGCAGAACGTGGCCACGCCGATCAGCAGCAGGGTCGCTACCAATACGCGTTTGCGGCCGATCACGTCGCCGAGCCGGCCGAAGAAGATGCCGCCGAGCGGGCGCGCGACGTACCCGACGGCGTACGTCGCGAACGCCTGCAGTGTCCCGGTCAGCGGATCGCTGCCGGGGAAGAACAGGTCGCCGAAGACGAGGGCGGCGGCCGAGCTGTAGACGGCGAAGTCGTACCACTCCAGCGAGGTGCCGGACAGGCTCGCGGCGAAGGCTTTGTACAGACCGCGGCGATCGGGGGGAGCGGGCGGGGCGCTGGACATCAGGGTGGACCTCCTTGAGGGAATGCCCCATACTCGTTGTATACGACGTGTTCACGCAAGCACTGATTCGAGAAAAGTTCTGGAGGAACCTGATGACGATGCGGTTCACCCTGCCCGACGGGACTGAGCGGGCGATCACGGTCCGCTACGCGTTGAACGCGGGCTACGCCGGCCGCGACACCGCGCAGGTCCAGCATCACGTGGACGAGCTGGCCGACCTCGGCGTACCGGCTCCGCGCCGCATCCCGACGCTGTACCCGCTGTCCGCGTCACTGGTCGGGCGGCCGGACGTCGTCCAGGTCGCCCACGCCAAGACGTCGGGTGAGGCGGAGTGGGCGCTGGTGGTCGGCGAGGACGAGGTCCTGCTCACGGCCGCGTGCGATCACACCGACCGGGCGCTCGAGGTGCACGGTGTTGCCTGGAGCAAGCAATCCGCGCCGGACCTGCTCGGTGATGTCGCCTGGCCGCTGACGGAGATCGAGGACGAACTCGACCGGTTCACCTTGAAGGCCTGGGTCCGCCACGGCGACACAGAGCAGTTGATCCAGGACGGCACGCTCGCCCAGCTGCTGCCGCCGTCGTACTGGCTGAAGGAACTCGGCGACCGCCTGGTCCCGGGGACCGTGCTGCTCAGTGGCACGATCCCGATGATCCCGGGCGTCGACCAGTTCGCCGACGCCTGGCGGGTCGAGCTGACGGACCCGCGCGGCCTCACGAGCCGCGTCGTTTACTCGATCGAGCAGCTCGCACCGGCCTGGGACTGACATGAAGGACCAAAAGGAGTTCTTCGCCACCGATGCCCTCGCGTGGACCGACGCCGGCGGCGGGATCACGCAGAAGGTGCTCAGTGAAGACGCCGACGGCACGCTGACGAGGCTTGCCCGCTGGGCACCCGGTACGGCGTCCGGCACCGAGGTCATCCGGCACGAGTACGTCGAGGAGGTCTATCTGCTCGAGGGTGAGCTGACCGATCTCACCCTCGGCCAGACGTTCGGCCCCGGCGACTACGCCTGCCGGCCGCCGGGGATGCCGCACGGTCCCTACGTGACGGGGACCGGCTGCATCATGCTGGAGATTCGCTACTCAGGTCGCTGAGGCGGCGAGTTCCACCAGCGTGCGGACGGCGTACCCGGTGCCGCCGGTGGGGGTGTAGCCGGACGGGCCGCCGTCGTTGAAGGCGGGGCCGGCGACATCCAGGTGGACCCAGTCGATGCCGTCAGCAACGAAGTCGCCGAGGAAGGCGGCCGCCGCGAGGGCGCCGCCCCACGGCTCGCCGGTGATGTTGGCCAGGTCGGCGACCTTGGAGTGCGACTTCAGCTTGTCGAGCATCTCGGTCGGGATCGGCAGCGGCCACA
The DNA here is from genome assembly GCF_053607525.1 of Kribbella sp. NPDC055110. NCBI lineage: Bacteria > Bacillati > Actinomycetota > Actinomycetes > Propionibacteriales > Kribbellaceae > Kribbella > Kribbella sp. NPDC055110. The sequence continues at coordinate 221,101 of NZ_JBSGTS010000011.1, read as the reverse complement.
TCGACTCGCCGGCCGCGATCGCCGCGTCGACGACCCGGTCGCGGGCCGTGTCGGCGTTCCCGAACGCGCCCGCCACCTTGGTGCCCAGGGCAACGACACACGCTCCGGTCAGGGTGGCCACGTCGATGATCAGGTCGGGCTGGTCGGCGGAGGCCCGGACGAGTGCGTCACCGAGCACCAGACGACCCTCGGCGTCGGTGTTCAGCACCTCGACGGTCTTGCCGCCGTACATTGTCAGTACGTCGGAGGGCCGGGCCGCCGAACCGGACGGCATGTTCTCGGCCATCGCGGCGTACGTCGTCACCTGGACGGGCAGGCCGAGCCGGGCGATGGCGATCGTCGCGCCGATCACCGCGGCGGCGCCGGCCATGTCGGACTTCATGCTCACCATGCCGGTCGACGTCTTCAGCGACAGGCCGCCGGAGTCGAACGTGATGCCCTTGCCGACGAACGCCAGGTGCGTGACCGGCTTCTTCGGCGTGTAGCTCAGACGGACCAGCCGCGGCGGGTTGCTCGAGCCCTGGCCGACGCCGAGGATGCCGCCGTACCCGCCCTTGGCGAGCGCCTTCTCGTCGAGCACCTCGACCTTGACGCCGTACTCCTTGCCGAGCTTGACCGCGTCGGCCGCGAACTCGGCCGGGTGCAGGTCCGACGGCGGCGTGTTCACCCAGTCCCGCACCTGCGCGACGGCGTCCGCGGTGACCTGGGCGCGCTCGAGGGCGGCCTTGGCGTCCTTGTTCCGGGCCAGGTCGGTCAGCACGATCAGGTTGCCGGGCGCTTCGTTCGCGGCGTCCGACGACTTGTACGCCGTGAACGCGTACCGACCCATCAGCGCGCCCTCGGCGACCGCGCGCACGCACTCAGCGTCCGGCGCCGGCAAAGCGAACGCGACCGACTGCGTGATCTTGGCCGCCCGCACCCCGGTGCCGGCCGCGGCCCGCAGGTCCTCGGTCTTCAGCACACCGTCGGGCGCCGCACCCAGACCCACCGCGATCAGCGTCGCGGACTTGCCCGGCTTGCCGAGCAGCGGCCCGGGCACCTTCGTCACCTCGCCGGCCTTGCCGGTGGCGCCGAGACCGGACAGCACCTCCACCAGCTTCCCGCCGTACGCGGCGTTCAGCGACTCGGTGCCGGCCGGCAGGGTGACGCCGCCGCCGAGTTTGACCACGCCGATGACTACGGCGTCGCTCTTGACGCCGGCGGCATCTGACTTGCTCAGGGTGATGGTGGTCACGAAATCCTCAGTCCTCCTTGACCGGCGGGCAGATGGCCGGTCGTCACGGTACGTGCGTGCTGCCTGAGCATGCTACGCGTCGGGTAGTTTCCCCTCCATGACCCAGTCTCCTGATCTGAAGAAGTCGCCACTGCACGAGCGCCACGTCGCGCTCGGCGCCAAGTTCGCCGAGTTCGGCGGCTGGGAGATGCCCCTGGAGTATTCCGGTGTCGTGGCCGAACACACCGCTGTCCGTACGTCGGTCGGTGTCTTCGACGTCAGCCACCTCGGTAAGGCGACGGTCAAGGGTCCGGGCGCTGCGGCGTACGTGAACGCGTGCCTGACCAACGACCTCGGCAAGATCGCGCCCGGTCAGGCGCAGTACACCCTGTGCTGCAACGAGAACGGGGGAGTGGTCGACGACCTGATCGCCTACCTGAACGCCGACGACGACGTGTTCCTGATCCCGAACGCGGCGAACACCGCCGAGGTGGTCCGGCTGCTCCAGGCCGACGCACCCGACGGCGTCGAGGTGACCAGCGTCCACGACGACTACGCGATCCTTGCGGTGCAGGGCGCGAACAGCGACGAGGTGGTGTCCGCGATCGGTCTCCCGACGGGCCACGACTACATGTCCTTCGCCACGGCCGATTTCGGCGGTACGCCGGTGGTCGTCTGCCGCACCGGCTATACGGGCGAGCGCGGGTTCGAACTCGTCGTACCGAACGCCGCCGCGGTGGCCGTCTTCGATGCGCTGCTGACGGCCGGCGAGCAGTACGGCATCGTCCCGGCCGGACTGGGCGCGCGGGACACGCTGCGGACCGAGATGGGATACCCGCTGCACGGCCAGGACATCTCGCCGGACATCACGCCCGTCCAGGCACGGTCCGGCTGGGCCGTCGGCTGGAAGAAGGAGCACTTCTGGGGCGACGCGGCCCTGCGCGCCGAGAAGGAACAGGGACCGACCCGGATCCTGCGCGGCCTGCGTGCCGTCGGGCGGGGTATTCCGCGGCCGCACATGTCGGTTCTGGATCAATCCGGAGCGGCACTCGGTGAAGTCACCTCCGGAACGTTCTCGCCGACGCTGAAGAAAGGCATTGCGTTGGCACTGCTGGACGCGTCGGTGAAAGAAGGCGATCAGGTAACCGTCGACATCCGAGGTCGCGGGGAAACCTTCGACGTCGTCAAACCGCCCTTCGTGACGGTGCACGTGCGCTGACAGCGGTCCGCGACTACGGCACTCGAAATGTTACATTCTGTAATATCCTGGCACAAATTGGACACTGTCGGTGTTGTGCCGACGCGCTTTGCGAAGGATTGACTGCGAACGGTGACGAAATGGGGCAAATGTTCCGTTCACCTACCGGTTCCGGTAACGATTTGTGCACTGCTGCCGGGCACTGCTGGTTTGGTGTCACGGTGTCGGGCAGGCTAGCGCGCGGCTACGGCGGAACCCCCTGTCAAGGGAATTTGACGCCAGCCCGCAAGAGAGCAAAGGTCGGCACGCCATCCACCGATATGTGCCGGATCCGCGGACCGAAATCCGGTCGACTGAACTGACGGAGTGCGAATGAGTATTGGGTCGCCCGACTCGACCGTAGGGGTCGAAGAACACCCGGCCTCGGCGGAGCCGATCCGCACGGCCGCCACTCCGCACGGCAAGTCGCCGAGCCGGATCGCCTTCGACCGGCTCCGCAAGGACAAGGTCGCGGTGATCTGCGCGTCGATCGTGCTGTTCTTCGTCCTGATCGCGGTGTTCGCGCCGCTGCTGGCCAAGCTCGAGGGTCAGGACATCGGCACCTTCAACACCCGGCAGATCGACGAGTTCGGCTACCCGACGATCGGCATCACCTCCGACCACTGGTTCGGCATCGAGCCGAAGACCGGCCGGGACAACTTCGCCCGCTGGGTGTACGGCGCCCGCCCGTCGCTGATCATCGCGTTCCTGGCGACCGTGGTCGGCACCGCGATCGGCGTCGTGATGGGTCTGCTGGCCGGCTTCCTCGGCGGCTGGGTGGACCGGGTCATCTCCTGGCTGATCGACTTCGTGCTCAGCCTGCCGTTCCTGCTCTTCGCGATCGCCCTGGTCCCGATCGTCGAGTCGCTGCGCGGCGGCTCGTTCAACCTGACGCCGGAAGACCAGGCGAACATCCGGTTCTACGTGCTGATCTTCGTCCTCGCGTTCTTCGGCTGGGCGGGCCTGGCCCGCATCATCCGCGGCGAGGTGCTCTCGCTGCGCGAGCGCGAGTTCGTGCTCGCCGCCAAGGCGATCGGCGTGCCGACCTGGCAGGTCCTGTTCAAGGAACTGCTGCCCAACCTGGTCGCCCCGATCGTGATCTCGGCCTCGCTGGCAGTCCCCGCGTACGTGACCGCGGAGGCCGGACTCTCGTTCCTCGGTGTCGGACTGGTCGAACCGAAGCCCTCCTGGGGCCAGACGATCGCCGTCGCCACCAACTGGTACAAGGCCGACCCGCTCTACCTGTGGCTGCCGGTCATCGGGATCACCGCTCTGGTGCTCGCGCTGGCCCTGCTCGGAGACGCGATCCGCGACGCCTTCGACCCCAAGACTCGCCGGTAGTACGGCGATTGCCCCAGCGGCAGAAAAGGAGAAACCCGATCATGCAGTGGAAACGGATAACCGCAGTCGCGGCGACGGTCATGTTGACCGCCGTGGCCTGTGGCAGCCCGTCCTCGAACGGCGGCAACAAGGGCGGCACGGACGCGGTGGGGGGCGCTCAGGTCAAAGCGACGGACCCCACTGCCAAAGGCCCGGCCGCTGACGTCCAGGGTGCGAAGAAGGGCGGGACGATCACCGTCCTGTCCGACGTGACGCCGTCCGGCTTCGACCCGACCGACACGTACTACGTGGACGGTAACGCGATCGAGAAGCTCTACTTCCGCTCGCTGACCCAGTTCCGCCTCGACGGCCCGGACCACAAGCCGGTCCTGGTACCGGACCTGGCCGAGGATCTCGGGACCAAGTCCGACGACGGCCTGACCTGGACCTTCAAGCTCAAGCAGGGCATCAAGTACCAGGACGGTACGCCGGTCAAGGCCGAGGACTACGCGTACGCGATCAAGCGGTCCTTCGCGCACACGCTGTACGAGAACGGCCCGACGTACCAGATGGACTACTTCCTGGACGGCAAGACCTACAAGGGTCCGTACGTCGCCGGCGGTGACGTCTACAAGGGCGTCGAGACGCCGGACGACCACACCCTGGTCATCAAGCTCGCGAAGAAGTTCGACGACATGCCGTTCTACGCGGCGTTCCCGCTGTTCGCGCCGATGCCGAAGGCGAAGGACACGCAGAAGAACTACGAGCAGCACCCGATGTCGACCGGCCCGTACATGGTCCAGTCGTACAACCCGGGCAGCGAGCTCAAGCTGGTGAAGAACCCGCAGTGGGACCCGAACACCGACCCGGTGCGGCACCAGTACGTCGACGCGTTCGACTTCAAGTTCGGTCAGGACACCATCAAGGCCCAGCGCCAGGTGCTGGTCAGCTCCGGCCCGGACGCGAACGCGGTGAACTACTCGAACCTGGACGCCACGCTGCTGCCCGAGGTCAAGGACCAGGCGCAGCTGATCACCGGCCAGTCGCCGTGCACGAACATGTACACGATGGACACCCAGAAGATCCCGCTGGACGTCCGTAAGCTGATCGCCAAGTCGTACCCGTACAACTCGTGGCGCAAGATCGCCGGTCTGACCCCGACCACCGACCCGGCAGCCTCGACGATCCTGCCGCCGGCTGTCCCGGGCTACGAGAAGTACGAGCTGCCGGGCCTGAACGGCACCGGTGACGGCGCCGAGGACGACGCGGTCGCCAAGGAGGTCAAGGACGAGCTGGCCAAGATCGGCAAGTCGAACTTCGAGCTCAGCTGGTACTACTCGATCGACGACAAGATCTCGACCCAGGCCAACCAGCTGCGCAAGCAGGTCTTCGAGAAGGCCGGCTTCAAGGTCAAGGCGATCGGTGTGCCGAAGGCGAACATCCGCAAGTTCACCGGTGCGCCGGACGCCCCGGTGAACATCGGCCGGACCCCGGCCGGCTGGTGCTCCGACTGGCCGAGCGCCACCAGCTGGTTCCCGGTGCTGTTCACCACCTCGGCGGTCGAGGCGGGCAACAGCGTCGGTCAGCTGAAGGAGCCGGCGCTGGACGCCGAGATCGAGGCCGTCCAGGCCAAGACTCCGGACGAGCAGCTGAAGGAGTGGCCGAAGATCGACAAGGAGATCCTGGAGAAGTACCTCCCGGTCCTGCCGCTCTACTACAGCTCGAGCAACATGCCGGTCGGAAAGAACATCGGCGGTGCGGTGAACGACCCGACCCAGGGTGTGTTCGAGTTCACCTCGATGTTCCTGAAGCAGCCCTGACCGACGTCCGTCTGAAGCAGTACTGATCCACTGAAAGTGGCGTGGTGCCCGGACCACAAGTCCGGGCATCACGCCGATCGGTGAGGAGACAATCCCGTGCTCTATTTCGTGGCGCGCCGTTTGATCAGCGCGCTCAGTGTGGTGCTGGCAACGTTGATCGCGACGTTCGCGCTGTTCTTCATCGCGCCGACCGATCCGGCCGCGGCCATCTGCGGTGAGCGCAACTGCACGCAGCAGCGCTATGAGGAGATCACGAAGAACCTGAACCTGGACCGGCCGAAGGTCGAGCAGTTCGTCGACTACACGGTCGGCATCTTCCTCGGACGTGACTTCACCACCTCCGGTGTCACGCAGCACTGCGCGGCGCCGTGCCTCGGCTTCTCGTTCAAGAACGACCGGCCGGTCACGGACCTGATCAACTCCCGGTTCCCGGTGACGCTGTCGCTCGTGCTCGGGTCCTCCGTCCTGGTGCTGACGCTAGGCGTGGCCATCGGCTCGATGGCCGCGAAGAGACGCGGGAGCATGGGCGACCGCGCGCTGATGACCAGCACGCTGGTGATCAGTTCCGTGCCCTACTACATCGTGGCGCTGATGGTCGCGCTCTATCTGACCATCGTCTATCCGATCCTGCCCCGGGGTGCGTGGACACCGCCCTCGGAGAATCCGGCGAAGTGGATCGCGGGTCTGTTGACTCCCTGGCTGGTGCTCGGCGTCTACAACTGCGTGTCGTACGCGCGGTACTCCCGCGGCTCGATGGTGGAGACGCTGAGCGAGGACTACATCCGGACCGCGCGGGCCAAGGGCCTGTCCGACCGGGTGGTCACCTACAAGCACGCGCTGCGCTCCGGGCTGATACCGGTCGTGACGATCTTCGGTCTGGACGTGGCGGCTAGCCTCGGCGGCGCGATCTTCACCGAGCGGATCTTCGACCTCCCCGGGCTCGGGCAGCTGGTGCTGGACAGTTTGAACAACTACGACCTGCCCGTGATCATGGGCACCGTGCTCGTCGCCTCGGTGATCATCGTCGCGATGAACTTCCTGGTGGACATCGGCTACAGCCTGATCGACCCACGAGTGAGGCTGTCATGAGCACACCCGCCCCCGAAGACAAGAAGGACGGTCCTGTGGACGCCAAGCGTGGTCCGTCGGTCGCCACTCGTGAGCGCCGGCAGGGTTCGATCAACCCGAGCGGCGAGACGCCGTACCTGGTGGTCGAGGACCTGACCGTGAAGTTCCCGACCGCCGACGGTCTGGTGAGCGCCGTGAACGGGCTCAGCTACTCGGTGCCGCTCGGCCGCACGCTGGCGATCGTCGGCGAGTCCGGTTCCGGCAAGTCGGTGTCGAGTATGGCCGTGATGGGCCTGCACGACCGCAAGCGGACCCGGATCACCGGCTCGATCCGGCTCGGCGGCGACGAACTCGTCGGCCTGTCCGAGAACGAGCTGATGAAGATCCGCGGCGACGCGATGTCGATGGTCTTCCAGGACCCGCAGTCCTCGCTGCACCCGCTGTACACGATCGGCAACCAGCTGGTCGAGGCGTACCGGGTGCACCACAAGGTCTCCAAGGACGTGGCGAAGAAGCGGTCGCTGGAGATGCTCGACCTGGTCGGCATCCCGAACCCGCAGCGCCGGTTCTCGCAGTACCCGCACGAGTTCTCCGGCGGTATGCGGCAGCGCGCGATGATCGCGATGAGCCTGATCAACGACCCCAAGCTGGTGATCGCCGACGAGCCGACCACCGCGCTGGACGTCACCGTGCAGGCGCAGATCCTGGACCTGCTGAACAACCTGCAGAAGGAGTTCGGCTCCGCGATCGTGCTGATCACCCACGACCTCGGGGTGGTCGCCGAGATGGCCGACGACGTCCTGGTGATGTACGCCGGGCGCTGCGTCGAGTACGGCACCGCCGAGGACGTCCTGGCGAACCCGCGGATGCCCTACACCTGGGGCCTGCTCGAGTCGATCCCGACCGTGTCCGCGGCGAACGAGCGGCTGCGCCCGATCAAGGGCCTGCCGCCGAGCCTGCTGAACCTGCCGGACGGCTGCTCGTTCTCCGCGCGCTGCCCGTACGTCGACCGCGTCAAGGGCGAGCTCTGCACCACCCAACTCCCGGACCTGCTGCCGGTGGACGGCGCCGGTGCGCACACTTCCCGTTGTCACCTGCACGACAAGGTCTCGATCTACGAGACCGAGATCGCGCCGAGACTGGGCTGACGAGGGGACTGAGGAAAGCCATGAGCGAAACCAAGAGTGAGACGCTGTTGCAGGTCCGCGACCTGAAGATGCACTTCCCGATCAAGGAAGCGGCCGGCCTCGGCCGGACCAAGAAGGTCGTGCAGGCCGTCGACGGCGTCAGCTTCGAGCTGAAGGCCGGCGCCAGCCTCGGCCTGGTCGGAGAGTCCGGCTGCGGTAAGTCGACCACCGGCCGGATGATCACCCGGCTGCTGACCCCGACCGCGGGCGAGATCGTGTTCAAGGGCACCGACATCGCGCAGCTGAAGGAGCGGGACCTGCGCCCGTTCCGCCGCCAGCTGCAGATCGTCTTCCAGGACCCGTACAGCTCGCTGAACCCGCGCCAGACGGTCAGCAACATCATCAGTACGCCGCTGCGCGTGCACAACCTGGTCAAGAAGGGCCAGGAACTCGCGCGGGTGCAGGAGCTGCTGGAGCGCGTCGGCCTGAACCCGGAGCACCACAACCGCTACCCGAACGAGTTCTCGGGCGGTCAGCGGCAGCGCATCGGCATCGCCCGGGCGCTCGCGGTGGAGCCCGAGGTGATCATCGCCGACGAGCCAGTGTCCGCACTCGACGTGTCGATCCAGGCCCAGGTGATGAACCTGCTCGAGGACCTGCGCAAGGACCTCGGGATCGCGTTCGTGTTCATCGCGCACGACCTCGGCGTCGTCCGGCACTTCTGTGACGAGGTCGCGGTGATGTACCTCGGCAAGATCGTCGAGCAGGGCAGCCGGGACCAGATCTACAACGCGCCGCAGCACCCGTACACGCAGGCGCTGCTGTCGGCCGCACCGGACCTGGGCACCATCCGGGGCATCCCGCCGAAGGAGCGGATCCGCCTGGTCGGCGACGTACCCTCGCCGATCGACCCGCCGAGCGGCTGCCGGTTCCGGACCCGCTGCTGGAAGGCGGAGGACATCTGCGCCACCCAGGAGCCACTGCTGGAGATCAAGCCGCAGTCGTCCGAGGGCCACATCGCCGCCTGCCACTTCGCGGAGCCGAAGGTCGACCTGATCGCCGAAACCGCGTAACCACGGAGAAATCCCCCGTCAACGGCGACGGGGGATTTCTCATGTGTGGACTACTTGTGGGTCCAGACGTAGCCCATGAAGCCGTCCATGTGCCAGCCGGCCTTCACGTACGCCGCGGCCTGGGTGGTGCGGAGGACGCGCCACCCGATGCCGTTCTTGGAGACCCGGTAGATCTTCGTCCGGTCGGCCGCGGCGGCCAGCGGGATCCGGCCGACGACGCCCTCGTACACCCACTGGCCGGACGAGGCCAGCTTGTTCCGCTCGGCGGTCGAGATCGACAGCAGGTACGACCCTCCGGACTTCAGCCGCAGCCGGTAAACCGGAACCGTGCCGCGGACCGCCGTGTTCGCGACGTATCCGGGCACCTGACCGGTGAACGTGAACCCGAGCTTCTGCGCGCTCAGGTACTCGGCCTGGTTCGACGTGTAGAAATAGCCCTTACTGCCCGAGGTTCGCATCTCGATCAGCTGGGTGCGGTACGACGTGGCCGTCACGGTGTTCTGCGCCGCGCCGGCGGTGTTCGCGACCAGCACGCCGCCGACCGCCAGCGCCGCCGTGGTCACGACGGCGCCGGCCCCGAGTACCCGGTTCCGGCGAGATCCGGGAAGCTTCCACTTCATGGTTGTCAAGCCTTTCGATCCTGGTGAAATTAGATGCTTCAGGCAACTAGCCCATCCAGGAACGTAACTCTCGCCGGGGTCTTGCAGTCTCCTTTTTCTTGGGGTTCTCAGGCGCGGCCGTGGGCCTGGCGGCTGCGGCGGCTGAGGGAGTCGATCGTGACGGCGATCAGCAGGACGCCGGCGGTGACGATGTAGCGGACATTGGAGTCCAGGCTGAGCAGGGCGAGTCCGTTGGAGATCGAGGTGATCACCAGCGCGCCGAGCAGTGCGGAGTACGCCGAACCGCGGCCGCCGAACAGGCTGGTGCCGCCGATGACAGCGGATGCGATCGCGTTCAGGTTCACGTCCGTGCCACCGCTGGCCTGGCTGACCGCTACCAGCCGGGCCGCTGCGAGGATGCCTCCCACCGCGGCGAAGGTGGTGCACGCGGCGAACACCGTCAGGTAGATCATCCGCACGTTGATACCGGCCCGCCGCGCGGCCTCGACGTTGCCGCCGACGGCGAACACGGAGCGGCCCCAGCGCGTCCGTCGTACGGCGAGGTCCGTGACCACGACCAGCGCGAGGAAGAGCAGGAACATCGACGAGACGCCGCGGTCGCCGTTCAGGACCACGACCGGGATCAGCAGCATGATCGCGAGACCTGCTGCCTTGATCGCGATCACCGAGGTCGGCGCCGCGGACAGACCGGCCGCGGCGCGGGCGGTCCGGCCCTGCCAGCGGCTCAGCGCGTAGGCCACGACGACCAAAGCGATCAGCGCGTAGGCGATCGCGGGGGAGAGGAAGCTCCGCGTCGCGAAGCCGACCAGCGCGGAGTCGTACGGCAGGTTGATCGTGCCGTCCTTGCCCAGCACGAGCAACTGGAGCCCGAGGAACCCGAGCAGGCCGGCCAGGGTGATGACGAAGCTCGGTACGCCGAAGCGCGTGTAGAGCAGACCGTAGAACAGGCCGATCAGCACACCGAGCGCGATGGCGGCAACGAGCGACAGCACGATCGGCCAGCCTTTGTTGACGAACGTGACGCCGACGACCGCGGCCGCCACGCCGCTCACCGAACCGACCGAGAGGTCGATCTCGCCCAGCAGCAGGACCAGAACGATGCCGAGAGCAATCACCCCGACAGAGGTGGTCTGCAGCGTCAGGTTCACCAGGTTGCGGCTGGACAGGAACGAGCTGTTCGCGATCTGGAAGACCGCCCAGATGATGACCAGGCCGACGACCACCGGGACCGAGCCCAGGTCACCGGACCGGAGCCGGGAGGTGAAGGCGCCGACCGCGCCGCTGATTCCCTGCCGGGCGATCAGCCGCTCGTCCTGCAGGTCGGCCGGCAGCTGCGCCGCACCGTTCTGCTCGGGCGTTGCCGGCGTACCGGCAGTGTCCTGGGGGCGGGTCCCCGATCCTTGGAGACTCATGAGGCCGGTCCCTCTTCCCGGCTCCGGCGCGCTGCGCGCTCGGAGACCGCGTTGTCGGTAGCGCCGGTGATGGCGGCGATGATGTCCTGCGTCCTGGTCTCGCTGACCACGAAGACGCCGTTGTTGCGACCGAGGCGCAGTACGGCGACCCGGTCCGCGACCGCCATCACGTCGGCCATGTTGTGGCTGATCAGGATCACGGCCAGGCCGCGTTCGCGGAGCCGCTCGACCAGGTTGAGGACCTCGGCGGTCTGAGCCACGCCGAGAGCCGCTGTCGGTTCGTCCAGCATCACGACCTTGGGCTTGCCGAGCAGGCTGCGCGCGATCGCGACGGTCTGCCGCTGGCCGCCGGACAGGCTGGCGACCGGGATCCGGACCGACGGGATCTTCGCGGACAGCTGGCGGAGCAGATCCCAGGACGAGCGTTCCATCTCGACCTCGTCGAGTGTGCCGTTCCTGTGCAGCTCACGGCCGAGGTACAGGTTCGCGACCACGTCCAGGTTGTCGCACAGCGCCAGGTCCTGGAACACGGTGGCGATGCCGAGCTGCTGTGCCTCGGCCGGGCTGCTCACCTGGACCGGCTTGCCGTCGAACACCATCGACCCGTCGTCGGCGGTGTAGACGCCGGCGATGGTCTTGACCAGCGTGGACTTGCCGGCCCCGTTGTCGCCGACCAGTGCCAGCACCTCGCCGGCGCGGACGTCGAGCTCGATGTTCTTCAGGGCCTGCACGGCCCCGAAACGCTTGGAAACCCCCTGCAATGTCAGCACCGTACCGGCGCCGACGTCGAGGGGAGTCGGGGTAACAGTCACTCGATCAGCCTCCTGGGGCTTATTTCGGGCCATGATCCTCGCCGGGAGCGCGGTTGGGGAGAGGCCCGGCACAGCCCCCCGCACCTCACTGCGGGGGGCTGCGACGAGGGGGCGGGTCAGTTGCTGCTGAGGCCTGCGGCGGCGCAGGCGGCTGCGAAGGACGCGGTGCAGATGTCGCTGACCTTGTAGATGTTGTCCTTGACCACGGTGTCCTTGATGTTCGCCTTGGTCACCGCGACCGGGTCGAGAATCGTCGACGGTACGCCGCTCTTCTCGGTGGTGGACTCGGGCTTGGCGCCGTTCGCGAGCGCCACCGCACCCTTGGCGGCGGCCTCGGCCTGCGGCTTGACCGCCTTGTAGATGGTCATCGCCTGGTCGCCGGCGACGATCCGCTGGATCGCGGCCAGTTCCGAGTCCTGCCCGGTGACCGGCGGCAGCGGCTTCACGCCACCGCCCTTGAGCGCGGCGATCGCGCCGCCGGCGGTGCCGTCGTTGGCGGCGTACACACCGACCAGGCCGTTCTTGATCGCGCTCAGCTGCCCTTCCATCCAGGCCTGCGCCTTGTCCGGGCTCCAGTCCGGCGTGTCGAACTCGGCGGCGATCTTGAAGCCGCTGGAGTCGAGCACGCTGTGCGCGCCCTTCTTGAAGTCGGCGGCGTTCGGGTCGGTCGGCGAGCCGTTGATCATCGCGATGTTGCCGGAGGTCTTGCCGGCCGCCTTCAGGTCGTCCACCAGGGTCTGCGCCTGAAGCTTGCCGACTGCCTCGTTCTCGAACGACACGTAGTAGTTGGCGTTCTCGATGAACCGGTCGTACGCGACGACCGGGACGTTCTGGCCCTTCGCGGAGGCGGCGACCGCGGCGGCGGCCTTGCCGTCGACCGGGTCGAGGACCAGCACGTTCGCGCCCTGGGTGAGCGCGGCCTCGGCCTGCTGCTGTTGCTTGGCGGCGTCCTGGTCGGCGTTGCTGTAGATCAGCTGGCAGTCGGCGCAGGCCGCCTTCAGCGCCTCGGTGAACAGCGGGCGGTCGAGCGCCTCGTACCGAGTGGTCTTCGACTCGGGCAGCAACAGCGCGATCTTCTTCGCGCCGCCTGAGCCGCTGCCCGAGCCGGAGTCGTTCGAGCCGCAGGCCACCAAGGAGGCGGCGAGGGCCGAGACGGCAAGGCCGAGGCCGACGAGACGAATTGCTGAGACGGACATATGGCAGCTCCTTGACGAGACGGCCCCGATTGGCCTGCCCGCAGTCAAGCCCTCCGCCGTCTTGACGTCAAGACTTGAATTCAAGAAATAGACATATTCGCGTTACACCCCCGACCCACCCGACCCCCGCACCCCAACTTTGAGAAGCCACCAACCAGATCTCCGGCCGAAAAACGGTTGGTGGCTTCTCAAAGTTGCGCCGGGCGGCGGGGTGGGGAGCGGGGCGGCGGGTTGGGGTGGTGGTGGAGCAGGGTTTACAGGGTGGGGGTGAGGGCGGTGGTGGTGTGGGTGAGGATGGAGGCGAGGTGGATTGCGCCGACGATGTCGGCGTCGTCGCCGAGTTCGGCGCGGCGGAGTTCGACGGTGGCCGCGGCGCTCGGGATCGCGCAGCGGTCGAGCGCTTCGCGGAGCGGGGCGTGGATCAGTTCGCCGGCCTCGGCCATCAGGCCGCCGACCACGATCGCCTCCGGGTTCAGCAGGTTCACGACGCCGGCCACGGCGACGCCGACGCGTCGGCCGGCGTCCTCGATCACGCGGCGGCAGCCGAGGTCGCCACCGAGCGCGCGGGTCACGATGTCCTTCAGCCGCAGCGGTCCGTGCGATGCGGCCAGGCTGCTGATCAGTGCCCGCGAGCCGACGAACGTGTCCAGGCAGCCGCGGTTGCCGCAGCGGCAGATCGGGCCGTTCTCGTCGATCGTGACATGCCCGATCTCGCCCGCCGTACCGGTCGAACCGCGGAACACGTCGCCGTTGATCACGATGCCCGCGCCGACGCCGTACGAGAACTTCAGGTAGCAGCCGTTCCGGACACCGCGCAGCGCGCCGGCCCGCAGTTCGCCCAGGGCGGCCAGATTCGCGGTGTTGTCGAGTGCGACCGGGGCCTGCAAGTACCCGGACATCGCCTCGGTCACGTTGACGCCGCGCCAGCCGGGCAGCACCGCGTCGGAACCCGCCTCGCCGCTGACGGAGTCGACCGGCATCGGCAGTCCGAACCCGACCGCGGAGATGTCCTCGACGCCGGAGCTGACCGTTTCGGCCAGGTCGGCGAGCAGCCGGGCGGCGCGTTCCATGCCCTCATCTGCGACGTGGTCGGCCTGCAGCGGCATGAGTTGCTGGGCGAGGATCTCGCGGGAACCGTTCGCGACCGCGACCCGCACGTCGCGCTCGCCGAACGCGATGCCGGCCAGCAGTCCGCCGCCGGACGCGAGGGAGACCAGTACGGCGCGGCGGCCGTTGCGGATGCTGCGGGACAGACCGACCATGCCGGCCTGGTCGAGTTCCTTGACCATGTTCGAGACGGTGGCGGCGGACAGCCCGGAGGCGGCGGCGATCTCGACCTGGGTGAGTGGGCCGTGCTGCCGGACGACGCCGAGAACGCGCGCACGATTGGCTTCGCGCAGCGAAGCCTGCGAGCCCGGGGCTGGGCGAGTTGCGTTCATTACATAAAGATAACGGATCGCGGGGCGTACCCGGCCGCCCACCGGTCGTGAACCACGAACATCTTCCGCAACCTCGCCGTCACTACCCCACTCGAATGCTCCGTCGGCGACAGTAGACCACTCGGGCGACGAGGTGGTGGAGGTGAGCGCTCACACGGTCAGGGCAAGCATCACAAGGGCTACCGGGAGCGCGAGTTCGACGGTCGCACCGAGCACATCGCCGGTAGTGCCACCGAGCGCGCGGCTGGCGCGACGGCTGATGAGGAGACTGGTCGCGACAGCGAGGAGGACGGCGGCTGCGGAGCCCGTCATGCGGAGTACGTCGGGTGCGCTGCCGGCGGAGGTGAGCCAGGTGAGGGCGATGGTCGCGGCGAGTACTGCGGCCGTGGCGAGCGTTGCCGTGGGTGGTCGGACGGTGGCGGCGACGAATGAGCCCAGGCCGTCGGGGCGGGCCGCGGGGATCGACGTACGGCAGGACCAGGGGAGGGTGAGGCGGCTCGCGGTGGTCGCGATCACGAGCGCCTGCCAGCCGAAGTCCGCTTGCAGGCAGGCGGTGAGGGCGGCGACGTCGAGGAGCAGTACGCCGATGATCGCGACGACACCGAACGGGCCGATGTCGCTCTGCTTCATGATCCGCAGCATGGTCTCGCGGTCCCGCCGGCTGCCCAGCGCATCGGCGAAGTCGGCGAGCCCGTCCAGGTGCAGACCACCCGAGAGCCCGGCGACAACCAGCACCCCGAGGACAGCCGCCAGCAGGTCCGCGTCCGGCTTCACCAACTGAGCAAGCACGACAACCGCGGCCGCAATCCCTCCGACCAGGACCCCAACGGCCGGGGCCAGCACCATCGCCCGCCCCCCGATCTCCCGGTCGACCCTGGACGGCACACCGGCAGGCAGCAACGTGAGGGTGCCGAACGAGAGCCGAACAGCGTCGGCCCAACCACCCCGCGCCCGTCCTTCACCTTGATCCGCCGCACCGGGCTCCTGCCCGTCGTCGTGGGAGGACTCGTCCGCGGCTCGACGGGCGTCCGAGTTTGGTTCGTTGGGCTCGGTCATGTGAGTGGGAGGGTTCGGCCGGCGACGGTCCACAACACCTGGTCGGAGGCCAGGGAGATGGTGGTGTTGAGGCGGCCCATCAGGTCGCGGAACAGGCGGGTGCCGGGGTCGGCGGGGACGATGCCGGAGCCGACGTCGTTGCTGACGGCAACCACGCGGCGGGTGGTCGCGGACCAGGCCTCCGCGAGGTCGGCGATCTGTTGCTCGACGAGGTCGGCCCGGCCGAGATCGGACCAGACGTCGGCGTTGTCCATGGTGCGGGACAGCCACAGGGTGAGGCAGTCGATCAGGAGCGGGGGACCGGGGGACTCGAGCAGTGGTACGAGGTCGATGGTTTCCGCCAGTCCCCAGCCGGCCGGGCGACGGGCTTGGTGTTTCGCGACCCGGGCCGCCCACTCGGCGTCACCGGAGTCCTCTCCGCCGGTTGCGACGTACAGGACGTCGGGCTCCGCGGACAGCAGGCGTTCGGCGGCGACGGATTTGCCGGAGCGGGCTCCGCCGAGGACGAGGGTTCGGTCAGGCATTCGTCCTCCCGGATTCGAAGACGACCGGCGCCTCGAACGCTGCCTTGCGCGCCGTACGCCGGAACGCGTTCAGGATCGGCCGTCCGAGCACCAGCACCAGCACCGCGGACAGGATCCCGCGCGGAATGTCCCACCCGAGCGATGTCGCCACCACGAACAGGAGGTACCGGTGCAGGTTGGCGGCCAGCGGGTCGCCCGGGATGAACGAGAAGTCGCTGCCGAACGTCGCGTACGGCCAGAACCAGAGGTTCATGATCACGCCGTACAGCACCCCTGAGACCAGTGAGTACGCCGCCAGCAGCAGCAACTCCAGCCGCCCGCCGACACGCGGTAGTAGCCCGGCCAGGCACCCGACCCACGCGCACGCGAACATCTGGAACGGCATCCACGGCCCGACCCCGCCGCTGATCAGCGCCCCACCCAGCAACGACACCGCCCCGAGCACGAACCCGAACCCGGCGCCGAACGCCCGTCCGGCCAGCACCAGCAGGAAGAACCCCGGCTCGAGTCCCGCCGTACCTGGGCCCAACGCCCGCAACGCAGCACCGACCGCGGCGAGCATGCCGACCAGGGCGATCACCTTGGCGTCGATCCCGGCCTCGGACAGCTCCGCGAGTACGACGGCCACCAGCAACGGCAAGAGCAACACGAACAGCCAGGGCGCGTCCGTGGTGTGGCCGATCGCGGATTCACCCGCCTGCGAGGTCTGGAAGAACAGGGGCCACGCAAACGCGAGTACGCCGACCAAGGATGCAACCACCAACGCCGCAGTACTTCGCGGCTTGAGCCGAATCAGGTGAAGAGGGGTGGATGTCGGCGCCGTCCTGCGGGACTTGAGGCGGATCAGGTTCACGAGGCCCGGTCCAGCGCCTCGGCGACCTCGCCGACCGTCAGGAACGGCAGCGGCGCCAGGATCTTCGCCACCTGCGGCGCGAACGCCGGCGACCCGGCAATCACCTCGGCCGTCTCGCCGTCACTCACCAGCTCGCCGTCGGCGAGCACCAGCACCCGCGTGGCGACTTCGGCGACCATCTCCACGTCATGCGTCGACAGCACCACCGCGTGCCCGGCAGCGGCCAGCTCGCGCAGGATCGCGACCAGCCGCCGCTTCGCGCCGTAGTCCAGTCCACGCGTCGGCTCGTCCAGCAACAGCAACGGCGGCGCGCCGCACAGTACGACGGCCAACGCCAAACACAGCCGTTGTCCCTCGGACAGGTCGCGCGGATGTACGTCCAGAGCCACATCGGGTGCCAGCCGCTCCAGCAGCGCCCGGCAACTACCTGCGGGCACCTTGAAGTCGGAGTCCGCGCTCGCGCACTCGTCCGCGACCGTGGCGGCGTACAGGAGGTCTGCGGGTTCCTGCGGGACCAGTCCGACGGCCTTGACCAGTCGCTTCGGCTTGGTACGGCGTGGGTCGACCCCTGCGGCAACCGCAGTGCCAGAGCTAGGAGTGAGGATGCCGACGAGAGAGTTCAGCAAGGTGGACTTGCCCGCGCCGTTGCGGCCCATCAACGCGACGACCTCACCGGCTTTGATACTCAGCGACACGCCACGGAGTGCAGTAACGCTGCCGTAGCTCACCACCAGGTCCTTGCACTGGGCAAGCTCCGCGCCCAGTGCTCGTCTGGTGCGTGCAGGCCGTGGAACGTCGAGCTGGGAGCGGAGAGCTGTTGCGGCGCGTCGGGCGTCCCGCACTGACAGGGGGAGCGGCGACCAGCCAGCCAGCCGTCCCAACTCCACCACAGGCGGTGCGACCGGTGCGGTCACCATGCGCTCGGCCGGCAGGCCCGTGGACACAGCAGCGGCGCCACCGGGTACTTCGATCACGCGGTCGGCGTACTGGATCACCCGCTCCAACCGGTGCTCGGCCATCACCACAGTGACGCCCAGGTCGTGCACGAGCCGCTGGAGCGCAGCCAGCACCTCCTCAGCCGCCTGCGGGTCCAGCGCTGACGTGGGCTCGTCCAGCACCAGTACGGCGGGGTGCGACGTGAGCGCTGCACCGATGGCAGTCCGCTGTCGCTGACCGCCCGACAACGACGTCAAAGCACGATCCCGTACGTCGGCCAGCCCGAGCAGATCCAGCGTCTCCTCGACGCGCCGCCGCATCACGTCCGGCGCCACACCGAGTGACTCCATGCTGTACGCCAGCTCGTCCTCGACCGTGTCGGTGACGAACCCCGCCATCGGGTCCTGCCCGACCATCCCGACCACGTCCGCGAGATCGCGCGGCCGGTACTTGCTGGTGTCCCGCCCGTCGACCAGCACCCGCCCGGCGAGCGTTCCACCGGTGAAATGCGGCACCAGGCCGTTGATTGCCCGCAGCAACGTGGACTTCCCGGACCCGGTCCGCCCGATCACCAGTGCGAGCTCGCCCTCCGGCACCGTGAAGCTCACGTCCCGCAGGGCGGGCTCCCGCGCCCCGTCGTACGTCACCGTCACCTGGTCGAACTCGATCATGCTGCCGCCTTCTTCAACGGTGGTGCGGCCAGCGCGGGAACCAATCCGATCAGTACCCCGACGACTGGCAGCACCGGCACTGGTGGGACGACCAACGGGCCGGCCAGCAGCAGACCGTTCACGCCACGGACGGCTGCGGTCACCATTGCACCTGCGGCCACGGCACCGGCCGCTACAACGAGCCACTCGGGTAGCGCCCACGGGTCGGGCCGGTAGCGCGTCCTGCCGACCCGCTGCCGTCCGACGGCCATGGCTACGACTGCCAGCAGTACACCGGCCGCCAGTGCACCGGCGGCGAGCGGGAACGCCATGGCGTCGGTCAGCAACGCGTAGACACCGAGCAGGATCCCCAGCAGTCCCAGCAGCACGCACAGCGCCGTGAGCCGACGCTGCGCACGAGGAGCCTGCGCAGTACGGCCGTAGCCGCGTGAGTCCATCGCGGCCGCCAGCTCCACCGAGCGGTCCAACGCACCCTCCAGGACCGGCATGGCCGTCGTACGGAAGGAGGCGCGGGTACGGCCGCGCAGCCGTCGCGCAGCGCGCACGCGACGGCCGTCCGTCACCAGTTGCGGCGCGAACGTGA
The DNA here is from genome assembly GCF_053607525.1 of Kribbella sp. NPDC055110. Taxonomy (NCBI): domain Bacteria; kingdom Bacillati; phylum Actinomycetota; class Actinomycetes; order Propionibacteriales; family Kribbellaceae; genus Kribbella; species Kribbella sp. NPDC055110. The sequence goes on along the minus strand of NZ_JBSGTS010000011.1, from coordinate 202,141 downwards.
GTGCGACCACACAGGCCACACCCATTTCGTAGAGGGCCCCTGGCAACGACTTCAGCAACCGCCGCGGACTGGCCAGTGCGTTGGCCGCACCCACACAGCAGAGCATGACGGCCAGCTGACCACCGTCGTACAGAGCCGTCACCAGAGCCTCCGCCGTGACGTCGCCGCCGAGCTTGACGCCTGCAGCCCAGTCAGGCAAGGGGATCTGCGGCAGCGTGAACAGCACCGTGTTTCCCTGCGAGCGGGTGGACAGCAGTGCCTGAAGGACCACGCGGACGCCGATGACGAGCAGGCCGAGTTTGAGGAACGCAGTGAAGCTGTGCGCCCACGGTGCGTCGCTCCGGCGGGCTGAAACGACGAAACCGGTCACGGCGAGGATCAGGACCAGCAGGACCGGGTTGCGCGTCCTGCTGGCCGCAACAGCCATACAGAGCGCCCACAACCACCAGGCCCCCGGGTGAAGGGCCCGGGGGAGTGTCAGGTGGTGTACGGCGCGCATCTACTTGGCTGCGGTACGCCGGCGGCTCAGGGCGAATCCGCCCCCGGCCAGGAGGACGACCACGACGGCCGCGATGATGATGCCCCACGGTGCGCCACTGTCGTCGGAAGAGGACGGGGTAGCCGACGGTGACGACGTGGCGGTGGAGCCCACGGCAGCGCCGATTTGCAGTGTCACGGGCGCGTCGGTGGCGGGGACCGTGATGTTCTTCACCTGATCGCCGCATCCCTTGGACGGATAGCCCGCGACGCCACAGGTCAGGCCCTTCTCGATCCGGACCGGTGCGACCGCGGCGAGGATCTTCGCGCCGTTCGACGCCGGGTCCGTCACCACGCAGGTGCCCTTGGCTTCACCCGGCGTATCACCGGCGACGGCGTCCTCCGGCGTACCCGGGTCGACGACCACGGCGACCCGCTTCTTACCGGTCTCCGCCGGGGTCTTGCCGCAGATCTGCTCGAAGTCGCCCGCGGCGCGCGGCACGCGGGGCTTGGCGCCGCCGAGAGCGAACCGCCAGCCCTCCACGGCTCCGTCAGCCGGTACGAAGGCGTCGGCGCCCTTCTGGGAGAAGGCCCACTGGCCGCTGCTCCATTGGTAGTAGCCCCAGAAGCGGTAGCCGTTCTCGGCCTGTGCGGCGGTGGCTGAAACGGTGGCAACGGCCCCAGCGAGCAGGAGACCCGCCAGCAGGCTGAGGACCAGTCGTACGGTCCGATGTGCAGTCATTGTCGATCCTCGGTCGGGCCGCAGCCCGGTGGAGGAGGTCCCGCCTGCACCGGCAGGGTAGGGGCTCCACCCGCGGACCACGGCGGGTAGTTGAGCCTGACTGCCTGCGTCACAGTGTTCCGGCTTGCCACCTGTCCGGTGGCCTACGGTTGCGGGTCAGCGCCGGATTTCGACCGGCTTCCCTGTGACGCAGGCGTGTGGTTCGACCGAAGCTTACTCTGCTGAGGAGAGGCTCATCGGGCCGTAGACCTCGCGACTGTCCTCCAGCAGGTACACCTGTCCGACGCCACGGTCGGCCAGGTCCCGCCAGACCTCACCCAGCCAGCTCTCCGCGTCACCCTGCGCCGAGAACTCGGCCCCGCCGACATCACCGGGGTCGACCACGGCACCGGTAGCGGTCTCGAACCGCCAGCTCCAGCTCACGAGTTCGGCCGCTTCTGCGGGGCGTTCTGCGCGGTCTTCGCCGGATCGCTCTCGACGATGTGGCCGAGCACCTCGTCGATCCGCTTCAGCAGACCCTCCTCCAGCGTCACACCGGCCGCCTTCACGTTCTCGGTGACCTGCTCGGGCCGGGAGGCGCCGATGATGGCCGATGAGACGTTGCTGTTCTGCAGCACCCACGCGATCGCGAGCTGCGACAGCGAGAGGCCCGCCTCGTCGGCGAGCGGCTTCAGCTCCTGGACCCGGGTGAGTACGTCGTCGGTGAGGAACCGCTTGATGAAGTTCGACCCGTTGGCGTCGGTCGCCCGGGAACCCTCCGGCGGCTGCTGACCGGGCAGGTACTTGCCGGTGAGCACGCCCTGCGCGATCGGCGAGAACACCACCTGGCCGATGCCGAGCTCCTCCGAGGCCGGGACCACCTCGGCCTCGATCACACGCCACAGCATGCTGTACTGCGGCTGGTTCGAGACGAACGGGATGCGCAGCTCACGGGCCAGCCGGTGGCCCTCCTGCAGCTGCTCCGCGGTCCACTCGGACACGCCGATGTAGAGCGCCTTGCCCTGCCGGACGACGTCGGCGAACGCCTCCATCGTCTCCTCGAGCGGCGTCTCGGTGTCGTACCGGTGCGCCTGGTAGAGGTCGACGTACTCGGTGCCGAGCCGCTTGAGCGAGCCGTTGATCGACTCGTGGATGTGCTTGCGGGACAGGCCGGTGTCGTTCGGCCCGCCCGGACCGGTCGGCCAGTACACCTTGGTGAAGATCTCCAGCGACTCGCGGCGCTCGCCGGCCAGCGCCTCGCCGAGCACCGACTCGGCCTTGGTGTTGGCGTAGGTGTCGGCGGTGTCGAACGTCGTGATGCCGGCCTCCAGGGCCGCCCGCACGCAGGCCTTCGCCTGCTCGTTCTCCACCTGGGAGCCGTGCGTCAGCCAGTTGCCGTACGAGATCTCGCTGACCTTGAGACCACTGTTGCCCAGATAGCGGAAGTCCATGCTCCGACCCTACTTGTCTCGACTCAGGACGCCATCATCTCAGGACGGCTTCTCGCCGCGCTTCACCATCGGCTTGGGCAGCCGCCACCGGCGCATCTGCATGGTCCGCCGGACCGCGTAGAACCCGAGCCCCTTGGTGGACTCGTTCGGGAACTTGATCCCGACCTGCTTCTTCAGCCCGGACGTGAGCAGGAACCAGTCAGCCGCGATCAGCAGGATCATGAACAGGAACAGCAGGTTCACCATCCCGGCCAGCCACGGGAACTGCGGCGAGAACACCACGCCCACCAGCGACACCACCAGGAGGACCGGCAGCGCGAACTCCATCACCGAGTAGCGCGCGTCGACGTAGTCCCGGGCGAACCGCCGTACCGGCCCCTTGTCGGCGGCCGGGAGGTACCGGTCGTCGCCGGTCTGCATCGCCGCCTGCATCTTGGCGCGTTCGGTCCGGACCTTGTCCCGCCGGATCGCCGAGGCCTCCTTGCGGTTCCGCGGCTTCTTGAACGCGGCCTTGCGGGCCGCCTCCGCTTCCTTGCGGCTCGGTGTCGGCCGGCCCTTGCCGCCCGGCTTGCCCTGGGGGTCGGCGGGTACGGTGGTATCTGTCTCAGACTTGGTACGACGGAACACGGGGTCAGAACCTCATTCGCAGGGCAGGTCGCGACTCGGGGTGGTCCCCGGACCTTCACACCCCTGATCCTATATGGGGACCGCATCGGGGCCTGTCCTGATGGTGTGGTGACCCATAGGGACATAGGGTGGAAGGCACGCACGCCGGGTCGTCACTCCGGCACAGAAGGGGTACGGATATCGATGAGCATCTTCAAGCGGATGTCGACGATCTTCAAGGCCAAGGCGAACTCCGCCCTGGACAAGGCCGAGGATCCTCGCGAAACCCTTGACTACTCGTATCAGAAGCAGCTCGAGCTGCTGCAGAAGGTACGGCGCGGTGTGGCCGACGTGGCCACCAGCCGGAAGCGGGTGGAACTGCAGGCGTCTCAGCTGCAGTCCCAGTCGGCCAAGCTGCAGGAGCAGGCGCAGAAGGCGCTCTCGATGGGCCGCGAGGACCTGGCCCGCGAGGCTCTGACCCGCAAGTCCGGGCTCCAGGGCCAGATCGACGACCTGACGACCCAGCACGCCCAGCTGCAGGGTGAGGAGGAGAAGCTCACGCTCGCCTCCCAGCGGCTGCAGGCCAAGGTCGAGTCCTTCCGGACCCGCAAGGAGACCATCAAGGCCACCTACACCGCGGCCGAGGCGCAGACCCGGATCAACGAGGCCTTCTCCGGCATCTCCGAGGAGATGAGCGACGTCGGTCTCGCGGTCCAGCGCGCCGAGGACAAGACCCAGCAGATGCAGGCCCGGGCCGGCGCGATCGACGAGCTGCTCGCCTCCGGCGCGCTCGACGACGCCAGCGGCACGGTCAAGGACAACATCACCCTGGAGCTGGACCGGATGTCGTCCGGCTCCGACGTGGAGAACGAGCTGGCCGCGATGAAGGCCCAGCTGTCCGGCGGCAGTGCGCCGAAGGAGCTCTCCGGTGAGGGGGCCGCACCGGCCCAGCAGCAGCCCGCCCAGCCAGTGCAGCAGCCGGCAGCCGAGCCGGCGCGACCTCAGGACGGAGATGTTCGGTGATCGTTCGCATCATGGGTGAAGGCCAGTGGCGACTGGCCGACGACAAGCTGGATGCGCTCAACGCGGTGGACGGCGACCTGGAGAAGGCCGTGTCGTCCGGCGACGAGACGGCGTACCAGAGCGCGTTCGCCGCGCTGCTGGCCTTCGTTCGCTCCGGCGAGCAGGTGCCGGACAACGAGCTGCACGACTCCGACGCCATCCTGCCCCCGTCGGACAGCTCGCTCGCCGAGATGCGTGAACTGATCAGTGGCGACGGCTTGATCGCCGGCTGATCACTTGGAGTAGCCGTTTTTGTGAGACCCCTGGGACCGAAAACCGGTCCCGGGGGTCTTTTTGCGGTACGGCGATTGCGCCGCGGTAAACACTCGTCATCAGTGCTGTTCCAGGCGGCATTCGCGTAGTACTGTCTGGGGCACGCCGTTGTGGGGGCGGCGTTGGACGAAGTCTGTGACGGGGTGTGGGTTGGTCACGGGTTTCGCTGTACACCTGTGGGGGGTGGCTGTGCGTGACTGAGTTTGTCATGTCTGAAGGGCTCGCCGAGCCAGCTGATTTGCGGCCGGCGCCGTCGGGGGAGCGTCGTCGGCCGGTCTGGGTGGTTCCGGACGAGGTACCGGCTGTGCTGCCGCGCTCGGCCCGGTTCACCGAGGCGCGCTGGGTGGCGAAGTACCGGCAGGCGTCGCTGGCGGCTGATCTCGGCGCCGGGGTGATCGGCGCCTCGCTGGCGCTGGTGGCCCGGTTCGGGGCTCAGATCAATCTCGGATATTTCGTGCTGGGGGTGCTGCTGCCGGTCGCCTGGGTGGCCTGCGTGGCGCTGCAACGCGGTTACGAGACCCGGTACTTCGGCACCGGGCCGGAGGAGTTCCGCTCGATCATCCGGGCCGCGGTGGCGCTGACCGCCATCGTGGCGATCTCGTCGTACGCGACCAAGAGCGAGGTTGCTCGAGGGTTCGTCGTACTGGCGGTGCCGATGACGTGTGTGGCGGCGATGTTCGGCCGCTGGATGCTGCACCGGCAGATCTCCTGGCGGCGGTTCGCGGGCCGGTGCATGCGCCGGGTGCTCGTTGTCGGACGCAACGACCAGGTGACCACGCTGAAGCGGCACCTGGAAGAACGGCCGGCCGACGGGTACGTCGTGGTGGCCAGCTGCCTGCCGCGGGGCGACGTCTTCGAGGAGGAGCCGGAACCGGAACGCCTCGGCCGCACCGAGATGGACATCCTGGCCGCGGTCGACCAGTACACCGTCGACGTCGTGGCGGTGGCCGCCGACCCCGAACTCGCCGGGCACACGCTGCGGAAGCTGTCGTGGGCACTCGAACAGCGCGGTGTCGAACTGATCGTCTCGCCGGGCATCGTCGAGGTCGCCGGTCCGCGGATCTCGATCCGCCCGGTCGCCGGCCTGTCGTTGCTGCACCTGGAGCGGCCGTCCGTCTCGGGCGGACCGCACCTGCTGAAGAACATCTTCGACCGGGTGGTCGGGTGCCTGATGCTGCTCGGCGTCGCGCCGATCCTGCTGGTCACCGCGTTCCTGGTGAAGCTCACCAGCCGTGGGCCGGCGCTGTTCCGGCAGACCCGGGTCGGCCGCGGCGGCAAGCAGTTCCAGATGCTGAAGTTCCGCACGATGGTGGTCGACGCCGAGGCACGCAAGGCCGAGCTGCACGCGCTGAACGAAGGCAACGGGGTCCTGTTCAAGCTCCGCGACGACCCGCGGGTGACGAAGGTCGGCCGATACCTGCGACGGTTCTCGATCGACGAACTGCCACAGCTGGTGAACGTGCTCCGGGGGGACATGTCACTGGTCGGCCCGCGTCCGCCGTTGCCCGCCGAGGTCGCGCAGTACGCGATCGACGACGCGCGCCGGATGCTCGTGAAGCCGGGTCTGACCGGCCTGTGGCAGGTCAGCGGCCGGAGCGACCTGACCTGGGAGGAGTCCATGCGGCTCGACCTGCGGTACGCCGACAACTGGTCGATCGCACTGGACCTTTTGATTCTGTGGAAGACCGCACGCGCAGTGCTGGGGAGCGACGGCGCGTACTGAGTGGTGTTGAGCGGTGTTTGTGTTCCCGAGGGGGGAATCCGTGACTGTAGTACTGGAAAGGTCGGCCGTCGCCCGATCCGAAGCCGCGACTCTGGTGATCAGGGCCGCGGCGGGGGACCAGGGGGCTTGGAGCCAGCTGGTCGACCACTATGCACGGCTCGTCTGGGCCGTCACCCGCAGCTTCCGGCTGGGCGACAGCGACTCCGCTGACGTCTCGCAGATGGTCTGGCTGCGGCTGCTCGAGCACATCAATCGCGTCGATCCCGAACGGGTCGGCGCCTGGCTGGTCGTCACCACACGCCGCGAATGCCTGCGAGTACTGGCATTCCGCAAACGCGTACTGCTGACCTACGAGGCAACGGCGTTCGAGGAGGTGGCGGGTGATCAACCGGAGCTCGACTCCGATCTGATCGCCGGCGAACGCGCGGACGACGTACGACGGGCACTCGAAAAGCTGCCGGACCGCTGGCAGCAGCTGCTCGGGATGCTGATGTCGGATCCGCCGGCGCCGTACGCCGAGATCTCGGCGACGATCGGGATCCCGATCGGCAGCATCGGCCCGATCCGCGGCCGTTGCCTGGAGAAGCTCAGACTGCTGCTTGCCTCCTGAGGCAGCAGACCCGGTCCGGGCCGCTGACGGATCATGCTCTGGCCCCCAGAGGCTCACTCAGAGGCTCACTCAGGGGCTCAGAGCATGATCCAGGCGGTCCGGACCGGTCGTTGTGCGCTGCCGGGCCACCGCAGCAGGAAGCTCACCAGTTGTGCGTCGCCAGGTCCGTCGCCGCCGCGTGCCTCGACCACGACCGGACCGGCCGGGGAGACCCACAGTTCCACCGTCAGCTCGGTGCGTTCCACGTCCAGCGTCACCCCGTGCCCGGCGAAGCGCAGTCGGCGTGCGTCGTCGGCGCCGGGCTGGTCGACGAGGCTGTCGAAGACCAGGTCGAGGACGTCGAGGCCACGCTCGTGCCGGCCGAACGCGGCGTACCCGACCGATCGGAACAGCGCGATCTGCTCGCAGGCGGCTCGCTCCGGTGGCCCGATCATCGCCTCAGCGCCCCCCGGTCGAGCCGCTCGCGGGAGTCGGCAGCTTGATCAGGCTGTCCGTGTCCTGGCTGTACGGCGCGCCCTGCCAGGTGGCCCAGTTCGCTCGCGCGCCCTGAGCGGGAACGACGAAGCTCCACGGGCCGGAGTAGACGTTCGCGTAGAACCGGTTGTTCTGCCGCAACGCAACGGCCTCCTCGATCACGGTGCCCTTGTACGGCGACCACTCGGGCGAGGTTCCCCAGTTCGCGAACAGGCCGTTGTAGCCGCAACCGCTCTGCGAGCTGCAGGTCGCCGGAAGGTGGCTCGGGTCGAGGCTGAAGAGGTTGTTGTGGACCTGGACGTTCTGGGTCTTCCACCGGCAGTCGTCGACGTACGGCGGATTCTTGATGTTGGCCTGGGTACAGGTCTGGGAGGTGACCAGGCCGGGATTGACCAGGGTGTCGGCCTGGCTGCCCTCCGCCGGCGATCCCGAGAAGCGGTCGGAGTTCTCCCACAGCACGACGCCGGACCAGTTGTCCTTGAAGATGTTGTCGGTGATGTCCAGGGTCTTGCTGGAGCCCGCGTGCAGGCGTGCGTCGCTGCCCGACTCGGAGATGTAGACGGCTCCGGTCGGGAAGTTCCCGTTGGTCGGACCTTCGACATGGCCGTTGCCGACGAAGGTGTTGCTCCGGATGACCGCGTTGTAGCTGGCCTCGTAGATCAGGCCCTCGGAGTCGTTGCCTTCGATGTAGTTGCCCTCGAACAGGAATCCGACGTTGTTGGTGTCGGCCCACAGGCCGGCGCCCTTGTTGTCGTGCACCCAGTTGTTCCGCACGATCGCCCGCGTGACTTCCCAGAACTTCCCGCCGGCGGTGCATCCGCAGCCCGGCCGGATGTGCTCCCAGTCGTCGGTGTTGTTGCGGGCGATCTCGTTGCCGTCGAGCGTGATGTTCGAGACGCCGGCGGTGGCGCTGTAGGTGCCGAAGCCGCTCTGCCCGTTGTCCGCGAGGCAGTTGTGGCGCAGCAGGTTCCGGGTGCCGATCATGACCGCGTTCCCGGCGTTGTTCCTGATCGTGTTTCCCAGCACCGTCCAGTTCGCCGACGTCTCGTGGTTCACCACGCCCTCGTCGTTGTTGGACCCGCGCCGCCCGAAGTTCTGGATGGTGAGGTTCCTGATGATGACGCCGGTCGCCGGCCCGGTGAACGCGTACAGGTTCAGGTGCTGCCCGTCGATGATCGCTCCGGGCGCGCCGACGTACGTGTTGCCGGGCTTCGGCATCACCTGGTCGTACTGGCCGCTGCCCAGGGTGTGCACGCCGGGGAGGAGCCAGAATGTGGTGCCTGCGGGCTTGTCCTCGGTCAGTGTGACCAGGTTCTGCGACCGCTGCACGACGACAGCGCCCGCCGGCGGCCGCGCAGGACCGGCCGTTACGGACGGGTTGTCGCAGATGCGGGAGGGGGGAGACGCCGGCGCGGATGCGGACGGCGACGGCCCAGGGACCGCCGTGGGTGCTCCCGCGACGGCGACGCCGGCCGATGCCGGACTCCCGGAGGCACGGTCCCTGACGATCCATCCGGCGGTGACCAGGCCGGCGAGCAGCAGCACGGCACCGGAGCCGGCCAGCAGGCGCCGGGTGTTCATTGGCGTCGCACCGCAGGATGATCCACTGCGTACCGGTAGATCTCGAGCAGGTGCCCGATGTTCTGGGTCGGATGGAACCGGCTCTCGTACGTCGCCCTTGCCTGCATCCCGTACTTCTCGTAGCGCTCCGGGGACCGATCCACGTCCTGGAGCGCGGTCACCAGCTCGGAGGCGTCACCGGGCCGGAAGAGCGAGCCGTCCATACCGTCGGTGATCAGTTCGGGGAACGAACCGTGGGCCGCGGCGATCGACGGGACACCGGCAGCCATCGCCTCGACGAGCACGAGCCCGAACGTCTCCTGGACCTGCGACGGCAGCAGTACGGCGCGGGAGCGGGCGATCAGCTCGAAACACTCCTGTTTGCTGAGCATTCCGGTCACCTCGACCGACGTACGCCGCTCCGCCCAGCGCGAGACCTCCGCCTCGAGCGCTCCGCCGCCGGCGATCACCAGACGCAGCGCCTGATCGCCCGCCGTCGAGCGGTAGTCGTCCCAGGCGCGCATCAGGAACGGAAGGCCCTTGGCCTCGTCGAGGCGGCCGACGTACGCCACCTGGTGCCGGCGCGATTCGGGCCCCGACACAGGTCCGTCGTACGGCACGAGGTTCGGTTTGACGAAGACGCGCTCCGGATCGAAGTCCATCGCGGCCAGCAACGGGATCTGGGAAGCGGTCGGGAGGACGTACGCCGAGACCAGCGACCGCCACGCGTTCCGGTGCACCCGCCCGGCCACGACGACGGGTGCGGTCGCCAGCACCGAGCCGCGGTAGCAGCGGTGCCGGAGTGCGGCCGTGGAGCTGCCGTCGGCGCACTCCAGGCAGATCTTGCCTTCCCGGAAGAAGTCGCCGGTCGCGCAGACCAGCCGGTAGTTGTGCAGGGTCGCGACCACCGGTACGCCGGCGTCACGGCACGCGTACAGCACGGAGGAGCTCAGCAAGGGGAAGGTGTTGTGAACATGCACCACGTCCGGCTTGAACTGGCGGAGCACCTCACTCAGGTCCCGGTGCGAGCTGCGGCTCCAGACCACGGTCGCCGGCAGCGCAGCCTTCTGCAGCGGCGACCAGCTCTCGATGTCGTCGCTGCGCCGTTCGAAGTGTTCGACCTGGTGACCGAGAGCCTCCAGCGCCTGGCTTTCCTGGTCGACCACCCGGTTCTCCCCGCTGGGAGCCGCCGAGCGATAGCGGTTGTGCAGAACGAGGATTCTCATCGCGGGCCTCTGTTGAGGGTCGGCAGCAGCAGAGACGCGGCGAGGGCCAGCTCGAGCAAGGCGAGCGACGCGTCGCCGAGACCCGTCTCGGTGAAGCTGGAGACGATGGCGTAGCCAACCAGGTAGAGCGCGATCGCCCGGTGGACGCCGTGCGGGCGGAACGACGCGGCGACCAGCAGGAACAGCAGCATCGCGATGTTGAGCGCCACTCCGACCAGGCCGAGCTCGTAGTACGTGGAGATCCAGTTGCTGTCGATCGCCAGGCCGTTGAACGATTTGTTGGTCAGTCCAATGCCGAACAACAGCTCGAACCAGCCGCGCGGCTGGGCCAGTACCGCGTCCCAGACCACGGTGCGGCCGGTCAGGTTCGTCAGTTGCTGGGTGTCCTGGCCGCGGGCGATCCAGGTGGTCAGCACCGAGGACAGGCTGAGTGCGCCGACCGAGACGATGACCGCTCCCGTGGCGAACGCCCTGCGGACGCGGGCCCGGGTGCGGAAGAGACTGAGTCCGGCGATCAGGAGGCCGGCCGCCATCGACACCAGTGCGGTGCGGGTGTGGCTGAGCAGCAGGATCGGCATCGCGAGCGTGGCGGTGATCAGCGCCGTTCGCCGCTGGATCGTGCCGGACATCCACAGGATCGCGGTGAGTCCGATCGCGGTCGCGGCGTACCGGCCGACCTGCGTCGGGGGGATCGGCCAGATGGCGCCACCCAGCCGGCCCTCGGTGCCCATGGCGGCGCCCGGTGCGACGACGTACCCGATCAGAACGGAGCCCAGGACGATCCCGACGATGGTCAGATGCACCTTGACCAGGAACAGGTCGCGCCGGCCCCACCAGGGCGCCAGCAGCACCAGGGTCAGCAGGAACGCGATCAGGCGGCAGACCCGGTACAGGCTGCCGAAGATGAACTCGCTCCGCAGGCTGTCCATCAGGGCCACCCCGGCCATGACGGTCACCAGCAGGATGAAGGTGCTCCGGCGGATCGCTCCCCGGCGATTGATGCTCACCGCAAGGATCAGCGCGACGCCGAGGGATCCCTGGGTGATCGCCTTGCCGATGATCCCCGGGATCGGCAGCAGGTGTCCCGCGCCGGGATAGAACGGGATGACGTTGAGAACCAGCAGCCCCCAGCACAGGTAGATCCGCCGCCGGATCGTCCGCGGTCCAGCGACCGCACCGATGACCGGCCTGGCGCCCAGGAGCGGCGGAGCGGTCATGGAGCTACCATTCCGAAACTGGTTCCGGCAGCGGTCTGCCCAGACTGCCCAGAGTGCTCGGTCTCAGCTTTCTGCTCGGTCTCCGCTTCCCACTGACCGAGGCTGTCGTCGGTGCGGTCGGCCCGTAGCAGCACGGCTGTCTCGACCTCGAGTCCGGCGAGCCGGAGCATTTCGCCGGTGGCGTGCAGGGTCGTCGCGTTGGACCGGCCGGCCGTCGCCACGATTGCCACCCGGGAGGACCAGGCCCGGAGGTACTCGGCGCCCAGCGCGGGGGAGAGGGTCGCTTGGACCAGTACGACGTCTGCGGCGGCCCAGACCGTCTGCAAAGCCTTCTCGTCGTCGCTGTCTCCGCCCCAGTCCTCGTGCAGGCGAAGACCTTCGATCGCGCCAGTGCCCGATGCCGGGCGATGGACGTTCACCGGCAGGTCGGCCGACTTCACCTGGGTCTCGAACGTGCCTGGCTTCTTGACGCCGAGCGCGGCCGCGAGGTCACCGGTGTCGGTCAGGTCGGCCACCAGAACCCGTTGTCCGTGTTCGGCGAAGGACCGGGCGAGCGAGGCGACGATCTGCGCACCGTCCTTCGTCGTGTCGATGCTCACGACCGCGAGCGCCGGCGTGGTCCCGTCCTCGGCCGTGACGTTCCAGCCCAGGTGCCGGACGACCGGTCCCAGATCGAGCGCCGGTGCGCGGAGGCGGCGAAGTGTCGGCAGGCGACGGTGCCGCAGGCGTCCGATGCTCAACCGGATCGGTACGCCGAGTGCCTGGGCCATATCCTGCCGCCGCCAGAGGCGGTCGGAGAGCATTGCCCGGACGACGATGAACCCGATCCCGAGGAACAGGCCGACCATGAGTCCCGAGCCGGTGGCAACGATCTGGATGTGACGCCGGGACACCCGGATCGGCGACGCCTGGTCGAGGACGCGGCTGCTGGTCATCCGCGCGGCCGACACCTGCTGGTCGAGGAGCTGCTGCTCGATGTAGCGCTGCGTCTCCCGAGCCTGGCCGAGCCTGGCCGTCAGCGTGGTGGTGGGCGCGGACGCGTCGCTGGGATCGCCGCCCGCTGCGCGGACCGCCGCCTCGGCACGCTTCACCGCTGCAGCAGCTGCCGCGAGATCGGCCTGCAGAGGCGCCGCCTGCTCGGCGATCTGCTGGTTCCGGAACACCAGGTAGGAGCTGGCGATGGTGTCGGCCAGAGCAGTCGCCTCGGCGCTCGTCGGCGCCTTGGCATCGATCTGGAGAACGCGTTCGGTCAGCGCCGTCGCGGAGTACCGCTTCAGCAGCCCGTCCGGCGTGTCGGTGAGGCCGAGCTTTTGGATGGCTACCTGCGCCACGGCCCGCGTGGTCACAAGGCTGGCGTCGGTCGCCATCGCCGTCTCGAGGTTGTCGCCCTCGCGGTGGGTCAGGAGCAGCTTGGCCGAGGACTCGCTCGCGGGCGGCATGACGAAGGGGACCGCCGTACCGCCGGCCAGGCCGACGATCGCGACGAGGATCCACAGCCACGCGTGCCGGCGGACGGCGTCCTTCAGGAATCGGAGAGTGACGAGCCCGTCCGGTGGATAACTTTCGGTGCGTTCGTCGGCGCCGTACAGCTCGTCGTCGTCCGACCAGACGGTCTCGGGGCCTGGCTGCTCGGCCTTCCAGCGTTCGCTCATCGGGCCTTCCTCCTCGCCGCGCCGCTGAGCAGGGTCGGCAGGGCGGAGCCGGACCGCCGCATGGAGCGCGGCACCCGCCCGATGGTGCGGTCGGACGGATCGGGATCCGCCACGATGATGCCGTCGATGGTGCGATCGGCGTCGTCCGCGGCGACCGCGAGCCGGGCGAGTTCCTCGGCGGTCACGGCACCGGCCGCCACCGCGACCACGGTCGTGGTGGTGCCGACGACATCGGTCAGTTGCGGCTCGTCGCGGTCCACGACGACGACCAGGATGTCCAGCTGGGCGCGGGTGCCGGATCCGACGACGGTACCGGGCACGACGTCGGCGGCTTCGTAGTGGTTGCCGACGACCAGCGAGGTCGGGATCCCGATGGATCTCGAGTACGCGGCCAGCTGCGGCCCGAAGGGCAGCGCGGCCTCGTCCTCGGTGAACGACATCACCGTCAGCGAGGCCGAAGTGTTCTCCTTCGGGTCCAGGCCGAGGTGGTGCAGCGTCTTGCGAAGACTCCAGGCGTCGACCGCGGGCGGTGTGTAGCTGTCGAGCAGGTTGCTCCAGTCGGACGCGCCTTTCGCCCGGTACGACGAGACCGAGGCGAGCACCGGGATCCCGATCGCGTCGGCGATCTCGTCCCGCAGCCGGAGCCGCCGGTCGCTGCGGGCGATGACCAGTGCGGCGATCGCGCCGAGCAGTCCGCCGCCGACGAGACCGAGGAGTCCATAAGTAGTGAGGTGCGGGGCCAACCCTCCGCCGCTGGCCGTCGTTGCCCGCTCCAGGACTCGCGCGCCGGTCTTCTTGCCCAGGTCACCGGGCAGCTTCTGCTCCGTCGTCACGAACACCAGGTAGACGTCGGCGACCGCGTTCGCCAGGCTGGTCGCCTGCTGCTGGGTGGTGCCCTGGGACTTGATCTGGATGACGTCCTCGGTCGCCGACCCGACCTTGACGCGCTTCTTGACCTCTTCGACGCTGAGCACCGGATTGACGTTCTGACCGGCGCTCTTGAGCACCGGCTCGCTGCTCGCGATGAAGACCTGGGTGTCGATGTTCTGCGCGCTCGGCGCCGCCTGGCCCTCCGCTGCCGGCGGTGGAGGCAGTAGGACCAGCGACGAGGCCGTATACAGCGGCGGGATCAGCAGACCTGCGCCGATGCCGCCGAGCAGCCCGATCGCCGCCGCGGCACCGACTATCCGCCGATGCCGCAGGATCGCCCGAAACGCCTTCCGGACGTCGAGTTCTTGCGTGCTCACGGATCCCCCCTTCTCAACCGCAGGCGCTCTCCGTAGTAGAGAGCGGCCAGCGTCCGCCGTGATACACGAGGATCAGGCGGACAGCTGGAATCTGGTGACCATCGGGCCGGTCGGGTCCGTCCGGCCGCTGCCGAGCAGGGTCACCGAGGGGACCTTGTGGCCGAAACGGGCGGAGTACCAGCCGAGGATCGGGTTGGTTTCGCCGTGGTGGAGGGTCCACGACAGTCTGGTCGGTAGTTCGACGACAGCTGAGCCGGTGGACCACTCCAGGCGTCCGGTCGAGCCGTCCAGCTCCGCGGACACCTCGGGTCCCAGATGCCAGGCGATCCGTACGTCGGCTGCGGCGTCGATGTGGTCCTCCACGCGCAGTACGCCGTGATCCAGCACGGCGGTACGCCGGTGCGTCACGGGAGCGTACCCGTCGTGTTCGGCATCCCAGCTGTTCGCATCGTGCCGACGTACCGTGCCTGTCGCGCCGCGCAGCCAGAGGAACGGGCCGCCCCAGATGGACTGTTCGGTGCGGGCCACTTCGACGGTGTTGTGGCCGATCGTGGAGCGGAAGTAGTTCCGCCACTCCTCTTCGCCGTGGTAGCAGTACGTACCCGGGTCGGCGAGGATGTCGACGCCGTCGACGCGCAGCTCGAGTGAGAGCGCGTCCGAGTGAGCGTGGGCGGCGATGGAGAGGAAACCGTGCGGACCGGCGTCCGCACGACACCAGATCTCCGGACCAGTGTCCTGGCTCCGCAGAATGGTCAGTCCGGCGTCCCGGAAGTGGTTCGGTCGTGTGGCCGGCCGGTCTGGTTGCTGTGCATTGATCAGGGAGCCGACGATGACCGAGGTTGCTGTCGGAGGGCTGTCCGGCCACCAGGGCGCTGCACCGACCACGGCGGCGCCGAGAGACAGGTACGCCGACCAGTTGCTGATGTCTGGTGGGTCTAGGACGAGCGCCATGCCTTCGTCGTCGTCACCTTGGCGTGGCGGGCGCAGGTTCGTGTCGACGATCGCTGCGGCCACGTCGACGGTGCGGGTCAGTAGAGCCCACGTCTGCGGGCTGAGCGGGTGGCCGGCGACGTCAGCCTCCAGAGCGGCGTACAGGCCGAGCTCGGAGACGAAGCGGTGGTAGTCGGTGGCCAGCTCGCGGTTGACGCCGGACGGGAACGTGTTGGCGTCGAGTTCCTTCTCCAGCAGGGCTGCGGCGTCAGCACGCCAGCGGGCGCTCTTGGTGAACCAGGGGAACGCGCAGGCGCCGACGAGCTGGCCGGCTGCTTCTGCGATCACATGGTTGTTGGCCGACGAGCCGTGGCTGCGGAACGCGGCCAGATAGCGCTGGTGCCAGTAGATCTGTTGCAGCGCCAGTTCGTTGTGCTCGAACAGGTCGGTGATCTCGGGCCAGTCGTTCAGCAGCCGGCGGATCCAGGTCCAGCTGATCAGGCGCAGGCCGATCTCGATGCCGCTCGCCCAGTGCACACCGGACAGGAACGGGTTCGCACGCCACCAGTCGTTGAGGTGCTCGGCGACGCGTTCGGCGTACTGGTCGTCGTGGGTCAGGTACCACGCCGCAGCCAGCTGGGTGAGGTGGTGGTGGCGGGACAGCTCCCACACCTGCTTGATGTTGCCGACCGCTGCTTCGTTGCGGTGGTTCAGCTTGAAGACGTACTGCGTCGGGTCCGACCGGCGGCCCGTGGCCGGGTCGCGGAACCAGTCCGGTGCGCGGAGGTCGGTGCGCTCGACGCCGAGGACCTCGAGGTTCCCGGCCAGGATCGCGTCGGCTGTCTCGATCACGGCCTTCCGAGCGGCGTCCGGTACGGCGCAGGCTGTTTTGGGCGGAAGCGTCGTACCGAAGGTCAGATCCTTGCGCAGCGGGAGGTGGATCGCCGTGTACTGCCCGGGCCTGACCTGCTGGTAGGCCCAGGCAGTACGGCGTCCGGCATCGCGGGTGCGCCAGATGAGTTCTGTGGGGGACATCCGGCGGAGGCGGCGGACGTACCAGCCCAGAGGCTGGCGGCTCACACTTGCTCCGGTTTGCCACTTGCGAGGCTGCGGTCGACGGCGATCGTCGCGCGGGTGGTGGCGACCAGCGCGTCGAAGGGGATCGGCATCGGGCCGCCGGACCGCACCGCGGCGACGAAGCGTTCGAGTTCGGTCCGCTGGCCCTTGTCGGTACTGCGGGACTTGCGGGTGGACGGTTTGCGCCCGGTCCACAGCGAGGCGCTCTGGAAGTTGTCGAACCGGGCGTTCCGGCCGGCGCCGGTGATGTCGATCGTCTCCTTCGGGAAGCGCGAGTTGCCGCCGCCGACGTAGCTGATCGTGCCGACGGAACCGTTCGCGAATCGCAGCGTGACGACGACGTCGCCGGTGTCCGGCCCGGGTACGGCGTACACCTCGGTCGGGAGACTGTTCAGCCACCAGGTCAGCGTGTCGATGAAGTGGCCGCCTTCACCGGCGAACCGGGTGCCTTCCTTGCCGGCGTCGAGGTACCAGCTGGTTGAGTCGAGCCGGCCGGCGTTCACCAGGTAGCGGAGCGAGAAGCTGCCGCCCGGGTGGCCGAAGCGGTCCTTCAGGTCGGTCAGCAGCGGTGCGAACCGGCGGTTGAACCCGACCATCAGCCGATCGTTGCCAGTGGCATCCACCGTGGCGACGATCCGGTCCAGCTCCTCGTCGGTCAGCGCCAGCGGCTTCTCGACGAAGACGGCCTTCCCGCTCTCCAGCGCGCGGCAGGCCAGCTCCGCGTGCGAGCTGTGCCGGGTCACCACGAACACGGCATCGAGGCTCGCGTCCGCGAGTACCTCGTCCGCGCTGGTGGAAACCGCCTCGAACCCGAACCGCCGCTGGGCATTGGCCGCCGACAACGACTTGTTGGTCGCCACCCGCGCGAGCACAGCCCGCTCGTCCTTCTGCAGATGCGGCAGCAGCATGCTGGACGCGTAGTTCCCGGCCCCGATGAACCCCATCCGCACCCCGCCACTCGTGGGTGCGGCGGGACGTGCAGCGGTGGTCGTCGGCGGTGCGGTTTCCTGGGGTACGTCGGGGTACTCGAAAAGGAAGCCGACGCCCGGATACGCGCCGCTGCTGAGTTTCTGGTAGACCTCCGTGGCGTCCGCGATCGGGAAGGTGCTGGCGATCAGGGAACCGATGTCGATCTGTTCGCGGGCGATCAGGTCGACGAAGCATTCGAGGTTGCGGCGCTCGGTCCAGCGGACGTACCCGGCCGGGTAGTCGATGCCTTGGAGTTCGTAGCGGTCGTCGTACCGGCCGGGGCCGTAGGACCGCGAGAACCGGACGTCCAGCTCCTTCTCGTAGTACGCGTTCCACGGCAGGTCCAGCCTCGTCTTGCCGATGTCGACGACGCGGGCGCGGTCGCGGGCCAGACGAGCAGCCGTCTCGACCGGACCGTTCGAGTGACCGCCGGCGGTCAGCAGGATGCGGTCGGCGCCCAGACCGTTCGATGCCTCGAGCAACGCTCGCTCGAGCGACGCGACCCCTGCCTCGTCGGGCGACGAGCAGTGCAGCGCCCCGGCCTTCTCCGCCATCCGGCACCGGTCCTCGACCGTGTCGATCCCGAACACCCGGACCCCGGCGGCAACCAGCAGCCGCACGACGAGCTGTCCGACCAGCCCGAGCCCGATCACCACAGCCGTGTCACCGAGCTGTACCTCGGCCTGCCGCACCCCCTGCATCGCGATCGCACCGACCGTGGAGAAGGCGGCCTGCTCAGCCGGCACCCCGTCCGGCACCGGCACGCACAGGTTCACCGGCACCCAGTTGTACTCCGCATGCAGCGCGAACTCGTTCCCCGCCGCGGCGACCAGCTGCCCGACGCTGAACTCCTCGGCGCCGGCGCCCACCTCGACCACCACGCCACACAGTGAGTACCCGAGCGGCGTGTACGAGTCGAGCTTGTTCATCACCTTCTTGTAGGTGTTGAGCGCGCCCTGCTGGGCAACGGAGTCCAGCACCTTCCGCACCTGGTCCGGCCGGGCCTTCGCCTTGCCGACGAGGGACAGCTTCGCCTCGCCGACCTTCATCAGCTCGGTGCCGGTCGAGATCAGCGAATACAGCGAACGGATCAGCACCCCACCGGGCGCACAGGTGGGCGACGGCACGTCCAGTACAGCCAGCTCACCGGACTTGTAGTTCTGTGCAACCTGCTTCATGTCCGTCCTTGCCAAATTGTCAGAGGGAGGTAATGGTGACGCCCAGCGACCGCATGTGGCGGGTCCAGGTCTCCAAGGTCAGCAACTGCCAGATCTGCTTCGAGTAGTCCTCACGCCCGGCTCGCTCGTCGTCGACCAGCTTCTGTACGGCGGCCCGCTGCAGGAACCCGCTGCCGACGAGCTCTCCGCGCAGCAGCGTGTCGTCGACCAGTTCGCGCAGGTCGTTCCGGATCCACGCCCGCAGCGGCGCGCTGAACGACGCCTTCGGGCGGTAGATGATCTCCTTCGGCAACCACGCCTCGGCCGCCTTCTTCAGCGCGAGCTTGCTGACCCGGCGGTGGATCTTCTCGCTGCCCGGGATCGAGAACGCTGCCTGCGCGACGATCGGGTCCACGAACGGCGTCCGTACCTCGGTCGACGCCGCCATGCTGGAGCGGTCCGTGTACGCGAGGTTCAGGCCCGGCAGGAACATCCGGGAGTCCGCCAGGCACATCCTGTTCACGTGATCGTCGAGCGTGGTGTCGTGGTAGATGTCGCTGTGCTCGGCGAGCAGCTTCCCGACGTACGGCTCGAGGTCCGGACTCAACAGGCCGGCCAACTGGTCCTCGTCGTACATCGTGTAGCTGCGCCGGAACGCTTCTTCCTCCGGCAGGTTCGAGAACGTCTCGAACCGCTTGGCCCAGCGCGCGTACCGCAGGCCGCGACCGTTCACGGTCACCGGCAACCGTCGTACGGCGGGCCCGATCAGACCGTTCCGCAGTACGCCGGGAAGCCGCTGGTACTGCGCGCCCATCACGCACGCGAGGTGCTTGCGGTACCCGCCGAACAGCTCGTCGGCGCCCATCCCGGACAGCAGGACCTTCACGCCCGCGTCGCGTGCGGTGTCGCACATCAGCAGCGTGTTGATCGCGGCCGGGTCGCCGATCGGCTCGTCCAGAATGTCGACGATCCGCGGCAGCAACTCGACGACATCGGGCGCGATCTCGATCTCGTGCAGGTCGATGCCGAACTGCTGCGCCACCTTGCGCGCGTAGATCGCGTCGTCCGGCATCGCCTCGAGCTTCTGGTCCTGGGCCCGGAAGGTGATCGTGTACGAGTCGACACTCGGGTCCATGCGCTTGGCCAGCACGGTCACCAGGCTGGAATCCAGACCGCCGCTGAGGAAAGTGGAGACCGGGACGTCGGCGACCATGTGCGCGGCGACCGACTCCTCGATGATCTGATGCAGGTCGGCGCGCGGACCGGCCGCGGCCTCGGTGGCGACGTCGGTCACCCGCCAGTACGTCTCGTGCCGGCTGCTGCCGTCCGGCCGGAACTCCGCCCACGAACCCGGCGGCAGCTTCTCGACGCCGTCGATCGCGCAGCGCTGTTCGGGCAGCCAGTAATAGAGCATCGACGCGATCAGCGCGCCCGGTTCGGTGCGCAGCTCGGAGCCGACTGCGGTGACGATGGCCTTCAGCTCGGACGCGAAGATCACGCCGCCTGCACGGCGCAGGAAGTACAGCGGCTTGATGCCGAGCGGGTCGCGGGCGAGGTAGATGCTGCCGCTGTCCTCGTCCAGCATCGCGAACGCGAACATGCCCCGGAAACGCTTGAGCGCGTCCGGGCCCCAGCGGCGCCAGGCCTCCAGAACGACCTCGGTGTCGCTGTTGGTCCGGAACGGTACGCCCGATTTGGACAGCTCGGCCCGGAGCTCCTTGTAGTTGTAGAGCTCGCCGTTGTAGCAGATCGTCAGACCGCGCTTGCTGAACGGCTGGTCCGCGGCCGCCGACAGGTCGATGATCGACAACCGGCGGTGCGCCAGATAGGCGCGGACGTCACCCTCGTCGAACGCGTACACCTGGTCGGCGTCCGGGCCGCGATGGGCGATCCGGTCGCTCATCGCCTCCGCGAGCGCGAAGCCGTCACGCTGCTGATAGCAACCGGCGATGCCGCACACAGTCAGGACCCCGTCGCGTTGTGGATGCCGGCCACTGTGCCGAGGTGGCTGACGTGCCCGGTGAGCTGGTCGTACACCTCGAGGTACGCCCTCTGCTGGTGTTTCCACGCCAGCACCTGCTCGACGCGTTCGCGGCCGAGTTTCCCCATCCGGCGCCGGCGTACCTGGTCGTCGAGCAGTTCGACGATCGCGTCGCCGTACTGCGCCACGTCGTTCGGCTCGACGTACACCGCGGCGTCCGCGGCCGAGACCTTGGTCTCGACCAGGTCGAAGGCGACGACGGGGAGCTCGAACGCCATGTACTCCATGGTCTTGTTCATCGTCGACACGTCGTTGAGCGGATTCTTCGGGTCGGGGGACAGGCCGACGTCGGCGGTCGACATCACCGCGCGCACCGTCTCGTCGGGCACCCGGCCGGTGAACTCGACGTACTCCGTGAGACCGAGCTCGTCGCGCAACGCGACCACCTCGTCGAACGAGTCGCCGCCACCCATCAGCGTGAACGCGATGTCGGTCCGGCCGAGCTTGTTGACGATGTGATCCGCGGCGCGGACGACGATGTCGACACCGTCCTGCGGACCCATCACGCCGATGTAGGTGACGAGATGGCGGTGACCGCGGCGGAGCGACTCGTCCGCTCCGCCGCGGAGCAACTTGTCCGGGTCCGGCCCGGTGCGGACCACGGTGACGTCGTGATTCGCCTTGCCACTGCGCGTGATCGCGATCCGGCGGTACGAGTCGTTCGTCGAGATGACGTGGTTTGCTCTACGGTGCGTCATCCGCTCCAGGAAGCGCAAGCCCTTGTACGGGAGGCTCGCCGTACCGCCGAAGCGGGACTGGAACAGTTCCGGGCAGAGGTCGTGGTGGTCGAACACGAACCGGGTGCCGTCGAGGCGGCGCAGCAGCATCGCGATCGGCCAGAAGATGTCCGGCGGGTTGCACGCCTGCAGCACCTTGAACCGGCCGGCCTTGCGCGCCCGGAACACCAGGCGGAGCGTGGCCAGGAACGAGTATGCGTACTCCCAGACGAAGCTGACCTTGCTGCCGCCCGGCGCGTACGCCTTGTACTTGTGCACGGTCACCCCGTCGATGACCTCGTACGACGGATCGCCGGGACCCTTCGGGCAGACGACTGTGACGTCGTACCCTGCCGCGACCAGCGCCTGGCACTCCAGCCAGACACGGCGGTCGAACGGCACCCAGAGGTTCTGGATGATGATCAGGACGCGCGGACCGCTCACCAGCCCACTCCTTCGTATCCGGGCAACGCCTCGACGTCGGCGCCCAGCCGGCCGCTCAGGTCGATCGTTCGGGCCGGTGGTGTTCTGAGCAGCGCCTCGACGGCGGGCTTGTCGGTCGCCGCGACGATCGCCAGGTCGGCGCCGGCCAGCGCCTCGTTCGGGTCGTCGGTGAGGACCCGCTGGAGGTGCGGCAGCTTGGACGTGACGTGTCTGAGGTTCGCCCCGACCAGGCGGCCCGGGTTCACGATCGCGTCGTAGATCCGCAGGTTGTAGCCCTTGCCGATCAGCCGTTCGGCGAGCTCCACGTTCGGGCTCTCGCGGAGGTCGTCGGTGGCGTGCTTGAAGCTCAGACCGAGCAGCGCGATCTCGCGGCCGGGGCCGGCGATCACGCGGTCGACGACGTCGCGGACACTCCGCTCGTTGGTGGCCAGCGTGCCGGCCAGCAGCGGCAGCTCGGTGTCGTTGATCCGCGCCAGGTGCAGGACGCTGCGCAGGTCCTTCGGCAGGCAGGAGCCGCCGAACGCGAAACCGGGCTTCAGGTAGTACGGCGAGATGTTCAGGCTGGTGTCCTGCACGAAGATCTTCATCACCTCGCGCGAGTCCACGGCGAAGTGCCGGAAGATCCGGCCCATCTCGTTCGCGAACGAGACCTTGGTGGCATGG
This sequence comes from Kribbella sp. NPDC055110, assembly GCF_053607525.1. Lineage (NCBI taxonomy): Bacteria > Bacillati > Actinomycetota > Actinomycetes > Propionibacteriales > Kribbellaceae > Kribbella > Kribbella sp. NPDC055110. The sequence continues at coordinate 179,845 of NZ_JBSGTS010000011.1, read as the reverse complement.
AACGCGTTACAGGCGTACTTGAGCGCTTCCGCCGTACGGACGTCGACCACCTGGACGTCCTTGCCGAGGAACGCGAACAGGTCGGTCAGAGCGGTACCGACCTTCGGGTCACGGGTGCCGACCACCACGAACGGCGGCTCGTAGAAGTCCGCGAGACCGGATCCCTCGCGCAGGAACTCCGGGCACATCGCCGTACCGAACCGCAGACCCTCCGGCGGCGGTACGTCGGCCAGCACCTGGGCGACCACCTCGTCGACGGTGCCCGGCGGAACCGTGCTGCGAATGACGATGCTGTGAAAACCCGACTCCGGCCGGACCACGACCCGCGCGGCCTCCGCGATGTCACGCACCGCGCGCTTGATGTAGGTGAGATCGGTACTGCCCGCCTGCGTCGACGGCGTGCCGACACAGATCAGCGAGACATCGGCCCGCTCGAGCGCGACCCGCGGATCGGTGGTCGCGTGCAACCGCCCCGACGTGGCCCCCGCCGCGACCAGATCGTCCAGCCCCGGCTCGACGACCGGACTGTGACCCTGCGCGATCGGCTCGACCTTCGCCGTGTCGACATCCACCCCCCAGACCTCATGCCCAGCAGCAGCCAAACAAGCCGCCGTCACCGACCCCACGTACCCCAAGCCGAACACGGCAACCTTCATAACGCCCCCCACAGGCTCATGACGCGGCATCCCCCACGTCCCACAGCGCCCATTGAGAGCGCCCGCCCCGCCGCCCTGATACACCCTGTGGAAATCTCCCCCGAGAAATTAGCCCCAGAACCTATCCTGAATCACGGAACGTGTGCACGCCCACGATCAGGAGTACTCATGGAAACGCCTTTCAGCCTTCCGAACGGCCTCACCATCCGCGTCGTGGACACGGCCACCGCGGGCCGCGCCCTCGGGAACGCGGTCCAGTCGTGGCACGAGGGCGCGACCGAGCCGCTCTTCTACGGCTCCGAGGGGCGCCCAGAAGGTGTCGTGATCTCCTTCGACCAGTGGGCCGAGTACGAAACTCTGAAGGAAGACGCGGAGGATGACCGCCGTCGGTACGAGGGTGTCCGCCAACGACTCGCCAACACCCACCCTGACGACTACGTGTCGTACGAAGACGCGGCCCGCGAAGGCGGCTGGAACCTCGACGTCCCACCCGGGCCTGCCGACCGTCCCGATAGCCGTGCATGACGACCTACCACCTCATCTTCGATGAGGAACTCCGGCAGGAGATCAACCGGCTGAGTGCGGAGTACAAGCGCGACCCCGACAGCACCGCCGGTCGGGAGTACGTCGGCGTGATCAACGCGATCAAGGCGCTGCAGTCGGGGCGTGAGGACGCCTACGAGGGCAAACAACTCGGTTACGGGCCGCAGTCCCATGACCTGCGGGACTGCGCAGAACTAAAGGTTCCGGTAGTAGACGAATTCACGCCTGGCGGATATCGACGTGGCCCGTCGCACCGGTTGATCTACCGGGAGTTCGACCCGCTCCCGACAGTGCAGGACGGACGCGTCGTGCAGGACCCCGACGCCAAGCCGTACCGCCATGTCATCTCCTTCGGTCACCGCTCCGACGACCCGGCGGCGACCGCGGGGCAACGATTGGGGCGGAGCCGCGGAGAACGTGACCGCGACCTCTACGGGCTCACCGGGGGAGGGCGGCCGGCAGTCGGCCCGGACCGGCGGGAGGGCGTGCAGACGACGCCACACCGAACCCCGGTGCCGTCGGACCTGCTGCACGCCGCGCGCCTGCTCAGCGGCAGCCCACCACCCGGCACCGCGCCGAAGCCGACCGCCGCCCCAGAGGCGAACGTCAACCGCCCCGCACCCCCCGCCCCCTCAAAGTCAAAGGACCGCTGACCGCCGGCCTGGCCGCCCTCAGCTGCATCGACCCACACTCCAACAGAAGAGTGGTTATCCCCTCGTGTTGGGGGTTCTCTGCTGGTGTGCGAGGGGAGAACCCACAACACCAGGGGTTATCCGGTCCTGTGCGCAGGCGACCGGCCGCCACGTGACTCCCAACTCAACCCAATCGACCCACGCATCCGTCACAAGTGCGGCAGGGCTTGGGTACTGAGGGTTATCGGGAAACTGGCTGTATCAAGTGGGGTTCCCGGTGATCTGTATTGGGCGACAGGGGATGTCTGGGGTGGGGGGAAGTCGGATGAGGGTTCTGGTCAGTGGGGACCGGGGTTATATCGGGGCGGTGATGGTGCCGTTCCTGCGGGCTGCTGGGCATCAGGTGGACGGGCTGGACACCGGACTGTACGAGGGGTGCGACCTCTTGGGTGGGCCGGAGCCGATCGGGCGGCGCGTGCCGCGTGACATGCGGGACGTGACGGCGGGGGAGTTGACGGGGTACGACGCGGTGGTCTGTCTGGCCGCGTTGTCGAACGACCCGCTCGGGCACCTCAACCGCGACGCCACGTACTCGGTCAACCTCGAAGGGACACTGAACCTCGCGCGCGCGGCGAAGGACGCTGGTGTCGGGCGGTTCCTGTTCGCGTCATCGTGCAGCCTGTACGGCGCGGCGGGGTCGGAGGCGGTCGCCGAGGACGCCGAGATGTTCCCGGTCACGCCGTACGGCGAGACGAAGGCGCTGGCGGAGCAGGAGCTGTCCAAGCTCGCCGATGACGCGTTCAGTCCGACGTACCTGCGGAATGCGACCGCGTACGGCGCCTCGACGCGACTGCGGCTCGACATCGTCGTCAACAACCTGACCGCGATCGCGCTGACGTCCGGCCAGGTCCGCCTGGAGAGCGACGGCACCCCGTGGCGGCCGCTGGTGCACATCGAGGACATCAGCCGCGCGTTCCTGAGGGTGCTCGAGTCGCCGCGGGAGACGATCCACGACGAGGCGTTCAACGTCGGCCGCTCCGAGGACGTGGTCCAGGTCCGCGACATCGCGGAGATGGTCCGCGAGGCGGTACCGGGGTCGACCCTGTCGATCGCCGACGGCGCCGGCCCGGACCTGCGCAACTACAAGGTCGACTTCAGCAAGCTCAACGACACGTTCCCGGACCTGCGGCTCGAGTGGACGGTCCGCAAGGGCGTCGACGAGCTGTACGACGCCTACCGGCGCCACGGCCTCACGCTCGACGACTTCAACTCCGCGCAGTTCGTCCGGCTGCGCCGCATCCAGCAACTGCTCGGTGCCGGCCTGGTCGACGACCAGCTGCGCCGCCAGACCGACGAGCCGTTCCCCGGGCCGAAGGAGTTCAACTGATGACGGATTCAGTCGCCTGCCGTCTCTGCGGCGAACCATTGACCCGGACGTTCGTCGACCTGGGCATGTCGCCGCCGTGCGAGAGCTATCTGCGCGCCGACCAGATCGACAGCGGTGAGACGTTCTACCCGCTGAACGTGCGGATCTGCGACAACTGTCTGCTGGTCCAGCTCCCGGCGTACGTCGCCGCGGACGACGTCTTCAGCGACTACCTGTACTTCTCGTCGTACTCGACCAGCTGGGTGGAGCACGCGCGCCGCTTCGTCGTCGATATGCAGGAGCGGCTGAATCTCGACGAGAACAGCCTGATCATCGAGGCCGCGAGCAACGACGGCTATCTGCTGCAGCACGCCGTCGCCGAAGGCATCCCGGTGCTGGGTATCGAGCCGGCCGCGAACATCGCGAAGATCGCGAACGAGAAGGGCATCCGCACCGAGAGCTACTTCCTCGGCGAGGAGACCGGCACCGACGCGGCGGCGCGGTACGGCAAGGCGGACCTTGTCGTCGGCAACAACGTGTTCGCACACGTCCCGGACATCATCGACTTCGCCAAGGGCCTGCGTGCGCTGGTGAAGGACGACGGCCTGGTGTCGCTGGAGTTCCCGCACCTGCTCCGGCTGATCGAGAACCGCCAGTACGACACGATCTACCACGAGCACTACTCGTACCTGAGCCTCAAGACCGCGGCCGACGCACTCGACCGAGCGGGCCTGACGGTGGTCGACGTTCAGGAGCTGCAGAGCCACGGCGGCTCGCTCCGGGTCTTCAGCACGCCGACCGAGACGGCAGGTGAGCCCACCGAGCTCGTCGGCAAGGTGCTACAGGACGAGAAGGACGCCGGCCTGCACAGCGTCGAGGGTCACCTGGGCTTCGCGGACGAGGTGTTCACGATCAAGTCCGACCTGCTGGAGTTCCTGATCCAGGCCCGCCGCGACGGCAAGTCCGTCGCCGGGTACGGCGCTCCCGGCAAGGGCAACACGCTGCTCAACCACTGCGGCATCCGCGAGGACCTGCTGCCGTACACGGTCGACCGCAGCCCGCACAAGCACGGGATGTTCCTGCCCGGCACGCACATCCCGATCTTCGCCCCGGAGCGCCTGGCCGAGACGCGCCCCGACTACATCCTGATCCTGCCGTGGAACCTGCGCGCGGAGATCGTCCACCAGCTCGGCTACGCACGGGAGTGGGGCGCGCGGTTCGTCGTACCCATCCCGCGCCTCGAAGTGCTCTGAAGGCGTTGGGGGGAAGGGGATTCAGATGAAGGTCGTGATCTTCTGCGGGGGGTTCGGGCTGCGGATGCGCAGCGGCGTGGACTCCGCACCGAAACCGATGATGACGATCGGTGACCGGCCGGTCCTGTGGCACGTGATGCGGTACTACGCGCACTTCGGCCACACCGAGTTCATCCTCTGCCTGGGCTTCGGGGGCTCCGCGGTCAAGGAGTACTTCCTGCGCTACGAGGAGACGGTCTCCAACGACTTCGTCATGACGAAAGGCGGGCAGCGCATCGAGCTGCTCGACTCCGACATCAGCGAGTGGAAGATCACCTTCGTCGACACCGGGATCGACACCAGCATCGGTGAGCGGCTGCGCCGGGTCCGCCCGTACCTGGAGGACGACGACGCGTTCCTGGCGAACTACGGCGACGTGCTGACCGACGCGCCGATGGACAAGATCGTCGACCACGTGATGACCAGCGACATCACCGCCAGCCTGCTCGCGGTGCCGCCGCAGGCGTCGTTCCACGTCGTCGAGTTCGACAACGATTCGCGGATCACGGGGCTGCGCTCGGCCGCCGACCTGAACGTCTGGATCAACGGCGGGTACTTCGTGATCAAGAAGGAGATCTTCGACGTCCTGCACGAGGACGAGGACCTGGTCGGCGACGCGTTCCCGCGGCTGTCCGCGATGCGCAAGCTGGAGGCGATCCCGCACCACGGGTTCTGGGCGCCGATGGACACGCTCAAGGAACGCAGCCAGCTCGAGGAGCTGTACCGGTCCGGCAAGAAGCCGTGGGCGTTGTGGAGCCACGAGTCCCGCGAGCAGAACAGCCGGATCCTCGACAAGGCACCGGAAGCGTCGGCCGACGGGCCGGTAGTGGTGGCGATCTGATGCTGCCGTTCCAGCTCGGCCTGATCGACGGGCCGGTCCATCTGGTTGCCCTCGGCGCCCATCCGGACGACATCGAGATCGGCTGCGGCGGCACGCTGCTCAAGCTGGCCGAGTCGGTGCCGGAGCTGACCGCCGAGTTCGTGATCGCGACCGGTACGTCGGTGCGCCTCGAGGAGGCTCGCCGCGCGGCGGAGCTGTTCCTGCCGGACTGCGCGGTGACCGTGACGTCGGCCGAGCTGCCGGACGGACGCTTGCCGGCGTACTGGAATGAGACCAAGGAGTTGTTGGAGGCAACGGCTCGGGGGAGCCGGCGCCCCGACCTGGTGCTTGCCCCGAGCAAGCATGACGCGCACCAGGACCACCGGCTGATCGCCGAGCTGGCGCCGACGGTATGGCGTAACCATCTGGTGCTGCACTACGAGATCCCCAAGTGGGACGGCGATCTCGGCCGGCCGTGGCTGTACGTCGAGCTCACCGAGGAGCAGATGCGGGACAAGGTGGCGCTGCTGCGCAAGGCGTACCCGTCCCAGGTCCCGCACGACTGGTTCGACGAAGAGGTGTTCGCCGGGTTGGCCCGGCTGCGCGGGATGGAGTGCCGGGCGCCGTACGCCGAGGCGTTCACGACAGGCAAAGCCACGCTGACATGGTGAACGAGGGGGATGCAGTGAGCTTCAAGTGTCGTGGGTGCGCGGCGGAGAACGTCGTACCCGTGGTCGATCTGGGACCGCAGCCGTGTGCCGACTACTTCCCGCCCGCGGACACACCGGGGCCGGATCCGCGCTGGCCGCTCGAGCTCTGGCTGTGCCGGGCCTGCACGCTGGTCCAGCTCGGTCCGGTCGAGGCGCAACTGCCGGAGGAGCCGCTGGCGGTGGAGTCCGCGACGAGCATCGCGCATGCCGAGAAGTCGGTGAAGGAGCTGCTCACCGAGTACCCCGAGCTGCACAACAGTGTCGTCTTCGAGTTCGCCAGCCACCACGGGGGTTCCTGGCTCGAGCACTTGCGCGCCGCGGGCTCGCGGCTGGCCGGTGAGGGCGAGAAGGCCGATCTGGTCATCGACGTGCACGGCATCGTCCACGAGCCGCAGTACGGCGAGATGCTGAAGCTGCGGGCGGAGCGGCTCGCGCCGGGCGGCCTGCTGGTGATGGAGTTCCACCACCTGTTGCCGTTGTTCGTCGGGAACCAGTTCGACACCATTCGCCACGGGCACTGGGCGTACGTCTCGCTGCGCGCGCTGCGGAATCTCGCCGCCGTACACGGTCTGGCGGTCGAGTCGGTGAAGCAGGTCGACATGTTCGGCGGCAGCCTGATGGTGATGCTCCGGCACGCGGCCGAGGCGGAGCCGGACGCGTCGGTCGACGTGGTGCTGGAGGATGAGGACGCCGCGGGCATCGCCGACGAGGTACAGCTCGGTAGCCTGCAGGAGGCCGCATGGCACGCGGCCGGCGCACTGCACGACGAGTTGGCCCGTCACAAGGCGGCCGGACGCACAGTCCTCGGGTACGGCGCTCCTTCCAAGGCGCCGGTGCTCCTCGACCTCAGCAAGGTGACGACGGAACTGCTGCCGTTCACCGTCGATCTTGCCCCCGGCAAGCACGGCCGGCGCGTACCAGGTGGCTGCATGGTGCCGATCCGTCCGATCGAGGACCTGAAGGCCGCGCGGCCGGACATCGTCCTCGTCCTCACCTGGGACATCGCCGACGAGATCATCGCCCAACTGGAGGCCGACGGCGGCTGGGGTACGACGTACCTGGTCCCGCTCCCGGAACCGCACGAGAGGGGGCGCTGACCATGGAGATCGTCGAGGTCCCCGGCATCGCCGGCGTCCTGCTGTTCCGTCCGGCGCCGCACCGCGACGAGCGCGGGTTCTTCTCGCGAACGTTCGACCGGGACGTGATCGCGAAGGCCGGTCTGGACCCGGACGGCTTCGTCCAGGACAGCATCTCCCGTTCGCGCAAGGGCGTCGTCCGCGGCATGCACACCCGCTCCGGACGGGGTGAGGCCAAGCTGGTGCGCTGCTCGTACGGCGCGGTGTTCGACGTCGTCGTCGACCTGCGTCCCGGCTCGCCGACGTACCGGAACCGGGAGACGTTCGACCTGACCGGCGACAACCAGGTGACCGTGTACGTGCCCGCCGGTTGCGCGCACGGCTTCCAGGCCCTCACCGAACCCGCCGACGTCTCGTACCGCATCGATCGCGCCCACGACCCGTCCGAGGACGTGGCGATCCGCTTCGACGATCCCGACCTGGACATCCCGTGGCCGCTGCCGGTGACGCTGATGTCCGACCGGGACCGTGCCGCCGCATCACTCGAACTCGCCACTGCGAGGCTCTCATGAACAACTCCTTCGAGAAGTCCGTTGCCGCGAACAAGCGGTTGCACGACCTGATCCCCGGTGGCGCGCACACCTACGCCAAGGGCGAGGACCAGTTCCCCGAGCACATGGCGCCGGTGATCGATCGCGGCGACGGCGCGCACGTCTGGGACGTCGACGGCAACGAGTACATCGAGTACGGCTCCGGCCTGCGCGCGGTCAGCCTCGGCCACCGGCATCCGAAGGTGCTCGAAGCGGTACGCCGCGAGCTCGACCGCGGCAGCAACTTCGTCCGCCCGAGCATCATCGAGCTCGAGGCCGCCGAACGCTTCCTGGCCACGGTCCCGACCGCCGAGATGGTGAAGTTCGCCAAGAACGGCTCGGACGCCACCACCGCCGCGGTCAAGCTGGCGCGCGCGGTCACCGGCCGCCCGCTGGTCGCGCTCTGCGGCGATCAGGCCTTCTTCTCGATCGACGACTGGTTCATCACCCGAACCCCGATGTCGGCCGGCATCCCCACCGAGATCGGCGAGCTCACCGTCGCTTTCCCGTACGGCGACCTGGCCGCCACCGAGGAACTGTTCCGGCAGCACGAGGGCGAGATCGCCTGCCTGATCCTGGAGGCCGCGACGCAGCAAGACCCGCCGGCCGGCTACCTGGAGGGTCTGCGCGACCTGGTCCACCGGCACGGCGCACTGCTGATCTTCGACGAGATGATCACCGGTTTCCGGCTGTCCGCCGCCGGTGCCCAGGGCCTGTTCGGCGTGACGCCCGACCTCTCGACGTTCGGCAAGGCGCTCGGCAACGGCTTCGCGGTGTCGGCTCTGGCCGGCAAGCGCGAGTACCTGGAGCGCGGGGGACTGCGCGACAGCCACGAGCGCGTCTTCCTGCTGTCGACCACACACGGCGCCGAGACGCACGCCCTCGCGGCAGCTGTCGCGGTGATGGACGTGTACGCCGAGGAAGACATCCCGGCCCGCCTGCACGAGCGCGGCGAGCGACTCACCCGAGGCGTCCGCGAGGTCGCCGCGGCGGCCGGCGTACAGGACCACGTTGTCGTCCGCGGCCGGCCGGGCAACCTGGTCTTCGCCACTCTCGACGAGCAGCTGCAGCCGTCCCAGGTGTACCGCACGCTCTTCCTCCGCGAGCTCATCTCGGGCGGCGTCATCGGCCCGTCCTTCGTCGTCAGCAGTGCGCTCACCGACGCCGACATCGACCGCACCGTCGAGGTCGTGGCCGGTGCCTGCGCGGTCTACCGCCAGGCCCTCGACGCCCAGGACGCCGGGGTGTTCATCGGCGGTCGTCCCGTCAAGCCGGTCTTCCGCCGGTTCGTCTAGGAAGGAAAGACCATGGCTTCAGCTCTTCCCAGGCTCAGCGTCGGACTGCCCGTCTACAACGGTGAGGAGTACCTGCGGCAGGCACTCGACGCCGTTGTGGGGCAGACGTTCGAGGACTTCGAGCTGGTCATCTCGAGCAACGCCTCGACCGACGCGACCGACGAGATCTGCCGGGAGTACCAGGCTCGGGACCCGCGGATCCGCATCTTCCGCCAGGAGAAGAACATCGGCGCAGCACCCAACCACCAGTTCGTCTTCGATCAGAGCCGTGGCGAACTCTTCAAGTGGGTCGCGGCCGACGACCTCTACGCACGCGACCTCTTCGAGCGTTGCGTCGCCCTGCTCGACGAGCATCCCGACGCGGTCCTCGCGCACTCGTGGGGCGCGGCGATCGACGGCGACGGCGAGGTCATCCAGGCGCTCGAGTACCCGCTCACGACGGACTCCCCGGAAGCACCGGAGCGGTTCCGCAGCATGTTGTTCGGCGTGGATCTGCCCGGGGCACTGGCCGCGGACGACTTCTACGGGGTGATTCGCTCCGACGTACTGCGCAAGATCAAGCCGCACGGCAGCTTCTACCACGCGGACTACACCTACACCGCCGAGCTCTCGCTGCACGGCCCGTTCGTGCAGGTGCCCGAGTGGCTCTACTTCCGTCGCCAGCACGACGACCGGGTTTCGCTCGCGTCGGCCGGCACCGTGGCCGCGCGACTCGACCCGAGCCGGGCCGGCCGATTCCGCAGCTTCACAGCGCGGCTGTACGCGGAGTACCTCTGGAGCTGGTTCGCGGCCGTCCGGCGCGCCCCGGTCACCGGTGCGGAGCGCCGCGCGTGCTACCGGCACATCTTCTCGTGGGCCGCCAACCGTGCCGCTCGCCAGCTGCCGGGACGCTCCGGGCAGCCGGAACCGGCACCGGAGAGCTTCGGTGAGATCGGCCCGCGAGTGCTGGCCAGCCGGGCGCTCGTCGCCGGAGCGGACGGTCGTCCGTGAGCAACCCGGTGAGCAACATGGAACGAGCCCGGCGAGTCGGCCTGTTCGGCCGCCTCGGCTCCGGCAACCTCGGCAACGACGCGACGCTCGAGGCGGTGCTCGCGTTCCTGCGCGCGGAGTACCCCGATGCGGTTCTGGACAGTATGTGCTCGGGACCCGAGGTGGTGGCCGCGCGCTACGGGATGCCGGCGGTGCAACTGCACTGGCTGCACGACAAGCAGGCGCCACGATCCCGGATGGGACGTCTCGTCCTGACTGTGCCGCGCATTGCCCTCGGCGCCCTCGTCGACGGTTGGCGCACGGTCGCGTGGACGAGGCGTCACGACATCGTCATCGTCCCCGGCATGGGGGTGCTGGAGTCGAACGTGCCGCAGCGGCCGTGGCAACTGCCGTTTTCGCTGGCTGTGCTGTCGGTCGCCGGACGGGTCTTCGGTACGAAGGTCGCGTTCGTCAGCGTCGGCGCGACCGTGGTCCGGCAACGCGCCACGCGTCTGCTGCTGAGAATCGGCGCGCGGCTGGCGCACTACCGGTCCTTCCGGGACGACCAGTCGCTCGACGCCGCCCGACGTACGGGCCTGGCGTCCGCGCGCGATCGCGTCTACCCGGACCTGGTCTTCGCCCTTCCGACCCCGGAGGCGCACGCCGGCCCGACCGGAGTGGTCGGCGTCGGAGTGATGGCGTACTACGGCAGCGCGGACGACCGGGCACGGTCCGACGAACTGCACACGTCGTATCTGGAGAAGATGCGGCGATTCGTCCGTGAGTTGACGGCGCGTGGGTACCAGGTCCAGCTGTTCGTCGGCGACGAGGCCGACGAACCGGTCGTCCCGATCTTGCTGGCGGAGGCGGACGGCGCGGCCCGCTTCGACCGCACCGACAGGTTCGACGAGCTGATGGATCAGGTGTCCGGGGTGGACGTCATGGTCGGCACCCGGTTCCACAACGTGATCGCCGCGCTGAAGTGCGGGCGGCCGACGATCGCGATCGGGTACGGCACCAAGCACGTCGCCCTGATGCGGGCGATGGGGCAGGGGGAGTACGTCCACGACATCCGCGACTTCGACGTCGACGTGCTGATCGAGCAGTTCACCCTGCTGACGCACGACCGCGAACGGGTCACGAAGGAACTTGCCGAACGCAACGATGCGCTGCAGCGCGGACTGGACGAGCAGTTCGGTGCGCTGTCCGCCGAGGTGTTCGCGAATCCGCCGGTGCGGCGGGCTGGGAGCGTCCCGGCATGAAGCGGCTGGCGCCCTGGCGGCAGAAGATCGCGGGACGGCTCGGGTGGGCTGTTGCCGATCAAGGGGTGTCGAGTCTGGAGAACTTCCTGCTCGGCGTCTTCGTGGCCAAGATGCTCGGCGCCGAGGGGCTGGGCGCCCTCGGGCTCGCCTTCGTCGCCTACTCGATCGCACTCAGCTGTTCGCGGGCACTTGCGACCGACGCCCTGATGATCAGGTTCTCCGGGGCGTCCGAACAGGTCTGGCGGACCGCGGCGTCCGCAGCGACCGGCGTCGCGCTGCTCATCGGTACGGCCAGCGGTGCCATCTCTGTCGGCGTGGGCCTGATCCTGAGGGCCGCAGAGCCGGCGTCGGGAGCAGGTACCGCGTTCCTGGCGATCGGTATCGCGATGCCGGCGCTGACCCTGCAGGACAGCTGGCGATGTGTCTTCTTCGCGGCCGAGCGCGGCGCGAAGGCGTTCCTGATCGACGTGGTGTGGACGGTGTTGTTCCTCAGCCTGCTGCTGATCGCTCAGGTCACGGGGACCAAGAGTCTGACCCTGTTGCTGGTCGGGTTCGGTGTCACGGCCCTGGTGGCGGCGGTGGTGGGAATGATCAACGCGCGGACGATGCCGCGGGTCTTCGCCGCCCGCAGCTGGCTGCGACAGCATCGCGACCTCGGCAGCCGTTTCCTCGTGGAGAACGTGGTGATGGGGGCCGGCGGACAGATTCGCGCGCCGGTCGTCGCGGCTGCGGTCGGGCTGGCTGCGGTCGGCGCCATCCGGGCCGCCGAGATGCTGGTCGGTCCGGTCGCAGCGTTGCTGATGGGCATCTCACAGGTTTCCGTCCCGGAGGCCGCGCGGGCGCTGCGCAAGGGGTCCGGCTCACTCCTGCGACTCTGCCTGGGCCTCAGCGGAGGCCTCGCCTCGGTGGGGTTCGCCTGGGGCCTGGTGGTCATCGTCATCTTCCCGCTCGGGATCGGCGAGGCGCTGCTCGGAACGGTCTGGCCGGGGGCTCATCGGGTGGTTCTCGGCGTGGTCGTGAGCGCCGCCGCCGGCTGCATGATGATCGGCCCCTCGGCGGGGCTTCGGGCCCTCGGGCGTGCCGATCGGACGATGCGCTGCCAGCTGGTCGTGTCGGCCCTGTCCATCCTGCTCGGCAGCGCCGGAGCTGTCGTCGGCGGTGCCCTCGGAGCCGTGTGGGGGACCGCGATCGCATCGACCGCCGGGTCGGCGATCTGGTGGTGGCAGTTCCTCCGTGCTCGGCGGGAGCACTTCCAAGGAGCCGACGAGTTGGTCCGGCCTGACCCGCAGGTGAACACGACAGGAGCGCCCGCATGACGAACGCGACTGCGGTGCCGTCGCGCCGCCCGGACCGGCTCGAGACCGAGATCGTGATGGCGATGCTGATGCGCCGCAACGGCGGATCCGGCGTCCAGACCCATGTGCGCACGGTCCGGCAGTATCTCGACGACGCGGCGCGGCCGGCCAGTGTGGTCAACCCGTTCTCCTCGAGGGATCCGTTGCTCCCGCCGGTCTTCGGGGCCAGGTTCGCCATCCGGCTGTTCAGTCCGCAGGCCGGTGTGTGGTGGTACCGGCACTGGCACGCCTACTACCTGGAGCGCGCGCTGTCCCACCACCTGTCGGATGCCGGACCGGCGGTCCTGTACGCGCAGTGTCCGGTCTCGGCGGCGGTCGCCCTGCGGGTGCGGACGACGCAGCCCGTCGTGATGGCGGCGCATTTCAACGTCTCGCAGGCCGACGAGTGGGCCGGCAAGGGCGAGATCGCCCGGTTCGGGACGATGTTCGGGGCGATCCGGTCGTTCGAGGAGCAGGTACTGACCGAACTGGACGGGATCGTCTACGTGTCCGAGTTCGCGCGCTCGGTGCTCGAGGACCGGATGCCCGCGATCCGGAACGTGCCCGGCATCGTGATCCCGAATCCGGTGAACATCCCGCCGCTGGGCGCGGTGTCACCGCACAGCGCGGACCTGATCACCGTCGGGGCGCTCGAGCCGCGGAAGAACCACAGCTACCTTCTCGAGGTGCTGGGCGCCGCCGCGCGCCGGGGCAACAGGTACACGCTGTCAGTCGTCGGCGACGGTCCGGACCGGCGCGCACTGCAGGCGCAGGCCAAAGCCCTCGGACTCAGCGACCAGGTGCGGTTCCTGGGATATCAGGCCGATCCGCCGTCGCTGATGGCCGGACACCGCCTCTACTGCCACACCGCGACGATGGAGAATCTGCCGATCGCGCTGCTCGAGGCGATGGCCGGCGGACTGCCGATCGTCGCCGGGGCCGTCGGTGGCATCCCCGAGATCGTGCGGCCGGGTCAGGAGGGACAGTTCTGGCCGCTGGACGATCCGGAAGCGGCTGCCGCCGTCCTGATCGAGGTCATGGAGGACCCGGCGCGGCTGCGGACGATGGCGGCTGCGGCCACGGTCCGGGCGCAGACCGAGTTCTCGTCGGAGGTGGTCGGGAAACGCCTGGTCAGCTTCCTCGAGAACACCAAGATCCGGAGGAGAAAGCTGACGGATTAGCCACAATGAAAGATCTCCACAAGTAGTTGGTGCCTCTCGTCGCCTGGGGCCTGCGCGCGTAGTAATGTTCGGTGACTCGACGCCGACGCGCGGGTTAACAAGGACACACTGCAGACTGCGGCGGACACTGTAAGTGACCGCGCCGTTGCGGGAGGGAACGAGAGGCCGCTGTGAGCGGAGCAGAAGCGCCGGACGCTGTGGACAGCCGTCGGCCGCTCTGGGTCGTCCCGCACGAGGTTCCGGCGATCGTTCCGCTGCCGTCGCGCTCGACCGAGCCGCGCTGGGTCGGTGTGTACCGGTGGGCGGCGGTCGGTGGCGATCTGCTCGCCGCGATGCTCGGTGTCTCGATCGCGCTGCTGACCCGGTTCGGGTACCACGTCGGCTCCAGCTACCTCGTGGTGAGCAGCGTGCTGCCACTCGCGTGGGTGGCCGCGGTCGCGTTGTCGAAGGGGTACGACTCGCGGTTCTACGGGGCCGGGCCGGACGAGTTCCGGTCGCTGTTCCGCGCGGGCGTCGGACTCACCGCGGCGGTAGCGATGACGTCGTACGTGACGAAGGCCGAGATCGCCCGTGGCTTCGTGGTGCTGGCGATCCCGGTGATGGTGGTGGCCGCGCTGCTGCTGCGGTACGCGTTGCGGAAGGACCTGCACCGGCACCGGGTCAGAGGTCGCTGCATGCACAGGGTTCTCGTGGTCGGGCGCAATGGCCCGGCCGCGACGCTGTGTGAGCACCTCGAGAGCCGTCCGACCGACGGGTTCCGGGTGGTCGCGACGTGCCGCCCGCGCGGCGACAGCAACGGCGGCCCGCTGCAGCCCGAGGAATTCGACGAGCCGGACATTCTGGCCGCCGCCGACCGGCACGCGGTCGAGGTCGTGGCGATCGCGACCGACCCGGAGCTGGCCGGCCAGTCGCTGCGCCGGCTGTCCTGGGCGCTGGAGCAGCGCGGCATCGAGCTGATCGTCTCCCCGGGCATCATCGAGGTGGCCGGCCCGCGAATCTCGGTCCGCCCGGTCGCCGGCCTGTCCCTGCTGCACCTGGAGCGGCCGTCGGTCAGCGGCGGACCGCACCTGATGAAGGCGGTCTTCGACCGGGTCGTTGCCCTCGGCATCGTCGCCGTACTCGCACCGCTGCTGATCGGCCTGGCGCTGGCGGTGAAGCTGTCCAGTTCCGGTCCGGTCCTGTTCCGGCAGCAGCGGGTCGGCCGCGCGGGCACCGAGTTCACGATGCTCAAGTTCCGCAGCATGTACGTCGACGCCGAGCAGCGACTCAGCGACCTGTACGCGTTGAGCGACGGCAACGGCGTGATCTTCAAGATGCGCAACGACCCGCGGATGACGCCGCTCGGCCGCTGGACCCGCCGGTTCTCGCTCGACGAGCTGCCGCAGCTGTTCAACGTGCTGCGCGGCGACATGTCGCTCGTCGGTCCGCGGCCGCCGCTGGCCGAGGAGGTCGCGCTGTACGCCGCCGACGACTCGCGGCGGATGCTGGTGAAGCCCGGCATGACGGGCCTGTGGCAGGTCAGCGGCCGCAGCGACCTGTCCTGGGACGAGTCGGTCCGCCTCGACCTGCGGTACGTCGACAACTGGTCGATGACCCTGGATCTGCTGATTCTCTGGAAGACCGTGCGCGCGGTGTTCTACGGCGCGGGAGCTTACTGAATGGATCTCAATGGACCGGTGTACATCGCAGGCCATCGCGGCCTCGTCGGCTCGGCACTCTGGCGTCGACTCGAAGCCGCCGGGTACACGCACCTGATCGGCGCCTCGTCGTCGGAACTGGATCTGCGGGACCGGGCCGCGACTCTCGAGTTCTTCCGCGAGCACCGGCCCGCGGTCGTGATCGATGCCGCGGCGCGGGTCGGCGGGATCCTCGCGAACCGCGACCACCCGACCGAGTTCCTCAGCGACAACCTGCGCATCCAGGTGAACCTGATGGACGCAGGCCTCGAGGTGCGCACGCCGCGGCTGCTGTTCCTCGGGTCGTCGTGCATCTACCCGAAGTACGCCGAGCAGCCGATCCGCGAGTCGAGTCTGCTGACCGGTGAACTGGAGCCGACCAACGACGCGTACGCGATCGCGAAGATCGCGGGCATCATGCAGGTCCAGGCGGTACGCCGGCAGTACGGGCTGCGCTGGATCTCCGCGATGCCGACGAACCTGTACGGTCCGCACGACAACTTCGATCCGACGTCGTCGCATGTCCTGCCCGCGTTGATCCGCCGGTTCCATGAGGCGCGTGAGGCCGGCGCGCCCGAGGTGGTGCTGTGGGGGAGCGGTACGCCGCGGCGCGAGTTCCTGCACGTCGATGACCTCGCCGACGCGTGCCTGCACCTGCTGGAGCACTACGACGCACCGGAGCCGATCAACGTCGGCGTCGGCGCGGACGTGACGATCCGCGAGCTGGCCGAACTGGTCGCCCGGACGGTCGGCTACACCGGTGCCTTGAGCAACGATCTGTCCAAGCCGGACGGCACTCCGCGCAAGCTGCTCGACGTGAGCAGGTTGCTGGCGCTCGGCTGGAAGCCCTCCATTTCCCTCGAAGACGGTGTGGCCGCCACCTACGCCTGGTACCAGGAGCACCAGGAGTGAGTGAGAGCATGAAAGCGTTCATCACAGGCATCACCGGCCAGGACGGTTCGTACCTGGCCGAGCTGCTGCTGTCCAAGGGGTACGAGGTGCACGGCCTGATCCGTCGCGCCAGCACCTTCAACACCAAGCGCATCGACCACCTGTACGAGGACCCGCACGCGCGCGACAAGCGGCTGTTCCTGCACTACGGCGACCTGACCGACGGTTCGCGACTGGTCACGCTGCTCGCGTCGATCCAGCCGTCCGAGGTGTATCACCTGGCCGCGCAATCGCATGTGCGGGTGAGCTTCGACGAGCCGGAGTACACCGGGGACACCACCGGGATGGGTACGACGCGACTGCTCGAGGCGATCCGGATGATCGGGCTGGACTGCCGGTTCTACCAGGCGTCGTCGTCGGAGATGTTCGGCGCGACCCCGCCCCCGCAGAACGAGGACACCGCGTTCCACCCGCGTTCGCCGTACGGCGCTGCGAAGCTCTACGCCTACTGGATGACCCGCAACTACCGCGAGGCGTACGACATGTTCGCGGTGAACGGCATCCTGTTCAACCACGAGTCCCCGCGGCGCGGCGAGACGTTCGTAACGCGGAAGATCACCCGCGCGGTCGCGGCGATCAAGGCGGGTCGCCAGGACCGCTTGTACTTGGGCAATCTGGACGCATGCCGTGACTGGGGCTACGCGCCGGAGTACGTCGAGGGCATGTGGCGGATGCTGCAGCACGACATCCCCGCGGACTACGTGATCGCGACCGGGACGTCGTACTCCGTCCGCGACTTCGTCTCGCTGGCGTTCGACCATGTCGGGCTGGACTGGGAGAAGTACGTCGACTACGACCAGCGCTATGTCCGTCCCACCGAGGTGGACTCGCTGATCGGAGACGCGTCGAAGGCGGCCACCGACCTCGGCTGGAAGGCCCAGGTACATGTTCCCGAGCTGGTCCGGATCATGGTCGACGCCGACCTCG
Organism: Kribbella sp. NPDC055110; assembly: GCF_053607525.1. Lineage (NCBI taxonomy): Bacteria > Bacillati > Actinomycetota > Actinomycetes > Propionibacteriales > Kribbellaceae > Kribbella > Kribbella sp. NPDC055110. The sequence continues at coordinate 162,565 of NZ_JBSGTS010000011.1, read as the reverse complement.
GCGCGCTGAAGGGGGAGGACCGATGACCGACCTCCAGGCAGAACCCACCACTGCCGACCGTGTCGATGTGCTCGGCATCCACGTCAGTGTGACGAACCTCGACCACACGGTCGGCGCCTTCGCCGGCTGGATCGAACGCGGCGAACGGCAGCTGGTCTGTGTCACCGACATGAACGCGTTGCTGCACGCGCGCGCCGACGTGCGGCTGACCGAGGTCTACAACACGTCCGGTCTGACCGTTCCGGACGGGATGCCGCTGGTGTGGGCCGGTCATCGCGCCGGGTTCGAGGAGATGGACCGGGTCGCCGGACCGGATCTGCTCGAGCGGGTGCTGGTCGAGGCGGCGGATCGCGGCTGGACGCAGTACTTCTACGGCGGGGCCGAAGGCGTGGCGGCGGAGCTGCGCGAACGGTTCCAGGAGCGGCACCCGGCGTTGAAGGTCGTGGGCGTCGAATGCCCGCCGTACCGTGCCTTGACGGACGCCGAGGACGCGGAGACGGTCACCCGCATGAACGAGGCGCGGCCGGACATCGTATGGGTCGGGCTCGGTGCGCCGAAGCAGGAGCGCTGGATGGCCGACCACCGCGACCGGCTGAACGCGACGATCCTGATCGGGGTCGGCGCGGCGTTCGACTTCCACACCGGCCGGCTGGACCGCGCGCCGTACTGGATGCAGCGCGCCGGGCTGGAGTGGAGCTACCGGCTGTACAAGGAGCCGCGCCGGCTCTGGAAGCGCTACGTTCTCGGCATCCCGCGATTCCTCCTCGGCATCCTCCGGAATCCCCCGCGCCCCGTCTAGGGTGAGGCGGTGAAGTTCCGGCGGCCGAAACTACGTCGGCTGGCCGGACCGGCTGGTCGCGCGAGTTGGGGTCTGGCCGATCAGGGCCTGTCGAGCCTCAGCAACCTCGCCGTCGGGGTCGTCGTCGCGCGGTCCAGTACCGTCGCCGATTTCGGCGTGTACGCGCTCGCGTTCGGCGGTTACACGATCGCGCTGAATGTGTCGCGGGCGATCTCCACCGAGCCACTCGCCGTACGGCATTCCGGTGCTCGCACCCCCGAGTGGCAACGGGCAGTCCGGGCCAGTACGGCGACTGCGCTCTTCACTGGGGTCCTCGCGATGTTGCTCGGTCTTGCGATCGCGGCTGTCCCGGCCGTGCCGTCTCGTGGCGTGCTGCTCGCCTTCGCGTTGACCATGCCGGGCCTGCTCCTGCAGGACGCGTGGCGCTGGGCGTTCTTCGTCGTCGGCGAGGGGCAGAAGGCGTTCGTCAACGACCTCATCTGGCTGCTAGCGATGCTAGCGATCTTCGGCGGCCTCTATCTGACCGGTACGACGTCCGCGTTCACGCTCACGTTCGGATGGGGACTCGGCGCGGTGATCGCCGCGATCGCCGGCCGCTTCCAGGCGGGCGTGGCGCCGCGCCGGCAGCTGATCCGTGAATGGGTGCAGCGGAACTGGGACGTGAGCCCGAAGTACGTGGGGGAGATGCTCGCGGTCTCCGGCACTATCCAGCTCTACATGCTCGGCATCACCGCGGCCGCCGGCCTTGTCGCGACCGCGGGCATCCGCGGAGCACAGGTACTGCTCGGGCCAGTCAACGTTCTGAACCAGGGCATCCGGATGATCTCCGTCCCGGAGGCGGCCCGGGCCTTGCGGCACTCGTACCGGCGCCTGTGGCTCGTCGGTCTGGCCATCTCGCTCGGCGTCGGCGCAGGCGCGCTCGCATGGGGCGCGATCTTCCTGCTGCTACCCCCGGTCGTCGGCCGCGAACTGCTCGGCCCCGGCGTCTGGAACCAGGCCCACAGCGTCCTGGTCCCCGTCATCCTGCTCCAGGCACTGGGCGCCTCGAACGCCGGCGCCTTCGCCATCCTCCGCGCCCTCACCGCCGCCACCCGCGGGCTCCGCGTCCGCCTGATCTCGTCAGTCGTCCTGATCACCTGCGGCGTAGGCGGCGCCTTCCTCTGGGGCCCCAAAGGTGCAGCATGGGGCCTGGCCGGCGCCTCCTTCGCCACCCTCCTCCTCTGGTGGAACGAGGCCCACCGAGCCATCGCCGCCCACCGCCGGGTCAGCGGACCGTGACGGTGGAGTAGCCGCCTCGTACGGCGTGACGCCCGTCGGAAACCTCGATGCGGTAGCTCTGGGTCGTTCTGGACGGCGCTGTGGCGTCTGTGAGCGTGACGGTGGGGCGGTACCAGAACGCAGAGCTGGCGGTCGTGGCGGCGACGACGGTGTTGGTCGCTCCGCGGAGCAGACGATAGGTGAGACGGACGTCGTCGTTGTCCAGCGAGGCCCGGACGGTGGCCTTCACCTGACCGGCCGCCGGACTGGAGAGCGTCGGCGACGCCGGGCCGAGCGGGGCTGCGCCGAGGCCGAGATTGGTGAACCGGGTCAGGCCCTGCTGCCCGGCGCCGTTCACCTTGGTGAAGTCACCGCCGACCCACAGATCGCTGCCACCACTTGCCGACACGAGGGGACCGACCGCGGTCGGCGGCCCGCCGTTCGTGTTCGGGAACCAGGGTCCCAGGGACCCGTTCGCCGGGTTCTGCAGCAGCAGGAAGTGTGTGCCGCTGCCGTCCGAGAACGTACCGGGACAGCTGTGCGCGTGCGACCCCTTGAACAGCCACCCGTTCACCATGGTGATTGCCTCGGTCGCGCCCAGGCAGGTGCTCTTCCAGACCAGGTGGCCGGTGGCAACGTCAGCCGCCCACGTCCCGTCGAAGCACCCCCAGCCGTCTCCGGCGTTGGCGAAGTACACCCGGCTCCCGGACGTCTCGATGTCCTTCACCCGCGACGTGCACCCACTCGACGGCAGCGGTACGGCGGACGCCGCGGCGAACGGCAGCAGTGCGCCGGTCGAGTTGTTGACACTGGCAACCGCCCAGCGACTCGCCCCGCCGACCTCGGCGAACGTCCCGCCCAGATAGACCTTCGAGTTGTCGTCGGCCGCGTCGATCGCGTAGACGTCGTCGTCCGCGTTCGGGTTCCACGGCAGCAGCGCGCCGGTGACCGTGCTGATCGCGGCCGCCCGGTTCCGGGTCACCCCGTTCACGAGCCCGAAGGACCCACCGAAGTACAGGCTGGATCCGCCGATCGCGAGCGCCTTCACCCGGTACGACACCCGCGGCGCGATGGTCGCGACCAGTGCGCCGGTCGCGGTGTCGAAGGCGGCGATCCGGTTCCGGACCTGGCCGTCGACGCGGGTGAAGTCCCCACCGACGTACACCCTGGACCCGTCGGCCGACGCGACAACCGCCCAGACGAACCCGTTCAGGAGATGGTTCATCCCGGCGTCGAGGGCGCCGGTGCTCTGGTTGAACGCGGCCAGATACGTCCGGCTGATCTCGTGGGTCCCGGCCGCCGCGCCCGGCGGACGCACGGTCAGGAAGCGGCCCCCGACGTACGCCTTGCCCTTGGCAACGGCCAGGCCGAGCACACTCGCGTCGGTCTGCCACGTCGATGCTGCAACGGCGGTCAGGCCGGCCCCGGTGCCGAGCGCGGGTCGTGCCGGCACCACCCCCAGCAGCACGAGTCCGCTGATGCCCAACGCAACAAAGAGTCGTCTCCCCATGATCGATCCCCCCAGTCACCAAGCTACGACTGAGGGTGCCGATCCGGAAGGGACAGTTACGGGATCTTCACCGTCGCGCTCGCGCCCTTCATGATGTTGCGGCCGTCGTGGACTTCTACGTGGTACGTGTACGACGAGCCGCGGGCGAGGCCGCGATCGACCACCTGGTAGGTCTTGCGGGGCTGCCAGAAGTACGTCGTGTACTTGTTCGAGCCGACGTTCAGCGAGCCACGGAAAATGTTGTACGTGAGCGTCAGGTTGTCCAGGTCGTACGAGTCCGTGTAGCTCGCGTACACGCGCCCGGACGACGTCGCGCTCAGCGTCGGAGCCTTCGGTACGGCGGGGGCCGCGCCGCCCGGCGTGTTCGTGAACCGGGTGATTCCTACCTGGAGCGTGCCGTTCACGTGCAGGAAGTCACCGCCGACCCACAGGTCGGTGTCGGTGCCGGCCATCGCCAGCGGGCCGACCTGCGTGGTGCTCTTCGGGTTCGCGTCGGTGTTCGGGAACCACGGCCCGAGGTTGCCGTTGACCGTGCTCTCGACCAGCAGGTAGTGCGTGCCGGTGCCGTCCGGGAAACCGTTCGGCGACGACGAGCAGTTGTGGGCGTGCGAGCCCTTGTAGAGCCAGCTGCCGATCGCCTTGATCGCCTCGGTCGCGCCCAGACACTTGTTCTGCCACAGCAGTTTGCCGGTCGACACCTGTGCGGCCAGTACGCCGTCGTAGCAGCCGCTGCCGTCGCCGCCGTTGGAGACGTACACGTTGTCGCCGAGGGTGTCGATGTCCTTGACCCGCGTAGTGCAGGTCGCTGTCGGCTTCGGGATCGCGGCCGCCGCCGGGAACGCGAACGCCGCGCCGGTGGTGTTGTTGAGCATCGCCAGCGAGTAGTGGTCCTTGCCGTTGATCGTGCTGAACGGGCCGCCGGCGAACACCCGGGTGCCGTTGTCGGACACGTCGACGGCGTACACATCGTTGTTCGCGTCCGGGTTCCACGGCAGCAGGTCGCCCTGGATCAGCCGGACCGCGCCGAGCCGGTTGCGGGTCGTGCCGTCGATCGCGCGGAACGCGCCGCCGATGAACACGCTGTTGCCGTAGATCGCGAGCGCCTTCACCCGGGCCGCCACGACCGGGTCCCAGGCCGAGACCAGCTTGCCGGTGGCCACCGAGAACATCGCGATCTTGCTGCGCCGGATGCCGTTGACGGTGGTGAAGTCACCGCCGATCACGACCCACTTGCCGTCGGGGCTGGTGGCGATGGCATAGACCGGACCGTTCAGCGTCGGCGCGAACGCGGTCGGCTTCCCGGTGGTGCGGTCGAACGCGGCGACGTACGAGCGGAGGGTCTCCGGCGCTTGGCCGGACGCCTTACCCGGCTGCCGGAGCCTGGTGAACAGGCCACCGGCGAACACGGTGTTCCCGGCGATCGCCAGCGCGTTCACGCTGTTGTTGGTCTGCCACGAGGTCTGCTTGATCGCGGACACCGCGGAAGCGAAGCCCGGCGTCGCCGCCTGCACCGGAGGTCCGGAGGGAATCAACGCGGCGGCGAGCACAGCCGCACCCGTGATCAGGGCGAGCACTAACTTCTTCATTTATGTCCTTACACAGGCGGGGGCGTAACAGTGCGTGCCTCATCACGCACCAGCGGCGGACATTACCGCTGTGGGAGGCCCACCGGAAGCGGACCTCCCACCCGCGTTATGACTTTGTTCCAGAACTTGCAGAAAGAAGCCTTTTCGCCTTAAAACACAGCTCACCTTGCTGCGTAGTGGGATTGGACCTGCAGCGAGGTGAGTGCGTACGGGTACACGGCCGCCTCGTCGATACCCATTCCGGTCTGGGTCGCTCCGCCACCGGGCCACGAGTTGGTCAGGTCATAGCCGACCCGCCACCAGCCGTAGTACACCGACGCCGATCCCACGAGGGTGCTTCCGCTGAGTACGCCGTCGACGTACAGCTTCATCATCCCGTTGTCGTAGGTGCCGACCACGTGATGCCAGAGGCCGTCGTTCTTGCCGGACGGGCTGGTCAGTGTGCGCTGCGTGCCGTCGTTCACGCCGAAGACGATCGAGCCGTTGGTCCGCAGGTACAGCATCCGGTCGCCGCCACCGCCGCTGTTCCCGGTCTTCGAGTTGCCGAAGCCGATGATCCTGCCGCCGCGACCGACGCCGCTCTGCTTCACCCATGCCTCGACCGTGAACTGCTGCGGGAAGCTGTACGCCTTCTCGCCGACCATCCGCCCGGCGCTCGAGGTGGTCGTCATCGCGGTGTTTCCCGCAATCGCTCCGGCGCCGCCCAGCGTCACGCCGGTGAACGTGCCGTTGTTGCTCTGCCCCGAGGCGTCGACCGAGGTCGTCGCACCGGCCGGCTCGCCGAGTCGCCAGTACGCCTGCGGCCCGTCCGCGTTGACGATCTGGTCGTACGCCGTGGACGCCGCCGAGGCGACCGTGACCTGGTCGGAGTAGTTGCCGCGGATCGTCGTACTGCCGTCGGTGACCTCGACGCGGTAGTTGGTGACCTCACCTGGAGCCGAGGAGGTGTCGGTGCAGCTCAGCCACGGCCGGTCCCACGGCGTGGACTTCGCGGTCCAGGTCGCGATCGTGGTGTTGCTGAAGCCCTTGAGCAGCCGGTAGGTCAACGTGCTGTCGTCGTTGTCGACGACGGTCGGGAAGTGGATCTGGACGACGCCGGGCTGGACGCTGTACGGCAGCAGCTTGGCCGGTTTGGCCGGTGCCGCGCCCGGGGTGGCGTTGGTGAAGTGGGTCAGGCCCTGCTGGCCGGTGCCGTTCACGTTCAGGAAGTCGCCGCCGACCCACAGGTCGTCGCCGCCGGTCGCGAACGCCAGCGGGCCGACGTTGGTCACGCTGTTCGGGTCGGCGTCGGTGTTCGGGAACCACGGCCCGAGGGTGCCGTCGGTCAGCTTCTCGCTCAGCAGGAAGTGGTACCCGAAGCCCTGCGGGAAGCCGCTGGCGCCCTGGTTGGCGCAGTCGTGCGCGTGCGAACCCTTGTACAGCCAGCCGTTGACGACCTTGACCGCCTCCGTCGCACCCAGGCACTGGTTCTTCCACTTCAGCGCGTTGGTCGCGATGTCGACTGCCCAGGTGCCGTCGAAGCACCCGCCGCCGTCACCGCCGTTGCCGAAGTAGACGGTGTCGCCGCTGGCGTCGATCGTCTTCACCCGCGTCGTGCAGGACCCGTTCGGCGGCGGTACGGCGGATGCGCCGGGGAACGGCAGTACGGCGCCGCTGACCGGATCGAGGCTCGTCACGGTGTTCTGGTTGGTCCCGTTGACGGTGCTGAACTGACCACCGGCGTACACCTTGGACGCGTCATCGGCGGCGTCCACCGCGTACACGTCGCCGTTCGTCGCGGGGGCCCACGGCAACAACGTGCCGGTGTCCGTGGTGACGGCCGCGAGGCGCAGGCGGTCCACGCCGTTGACGAGACCGAACGAGCCGCCGAAGTACACCGTCGTACCGGAGACCGCGATGGTCTTGACGCGATACGAAACGGACGGTTTCCAGTTCGCCACCAGGGCACCGGTGGCGGTGTCGAAGGCGGCGATCCGGTTCCGGGTCTGGCCGTTGACCGTGGTGAAGTCACCGCCGACGAAGATGCGGGAGCCGTCCGCGGAGGCCGCGACCGCGTAGACCTGCCCGTTCAGGACGGGGTTGAACGAGCTGACCAGTGCGCCGGTGCCCGCGTCGAACGCCGCCAGGTACGCCTGGGCGACCTCGCCGGTCCCGGGTGCGGCGGCAGGCGGGCGGACGCTCGTGAAGCGTCCTCCGGCGTACGCCTTGCCGGCGGCGACCGCTAGGCCCTGGACGCTGGCATTGGTCTGCCAGGTCGAGCTGTTGGTTGCCGCGAGCGACGCCTCGACGCTGTGCGCGGCCGGCGCGAGCGTCACCACCAGAGCCCCGGCGAGCAGAGTGCCCACGATCCCCAGTCGCGTGAACAGCCTTGTCTTCGTCATACAGCGATGTCCCCCCTTGGACACGTAGACCGGCGCCGCCTCACGGCGCCGTACCCCTGGAGCAACTCAAGCCCGAGAAACAGGCCTGAGAAACTCCCCCGGGAAGAGAGTAGGGCACAGGACGAGATCGCGTGAGCACCTCGTCCCTACCTGTGGATATCCTGGGTCGCTGGCGCCGAACGGAGTGAGGTACTGCATGGAACCGGGCACTGTGGTCTGGCGGGAGACCGCTCAGTCACTGCTGCGGCAGAAATGGCTGATCATGGGCTGCATCCTGCTCGGGCTGCTCGGCGCCTCCGTGTTCGCGCTCTCCCAGACCGAGCGCTGGACCGCCTCGAGCCAGCTGGTGATCGGCCCGGCGGTGCCGCCGGCGCTCGTCGGCAAGCTGTCCACGTCCGCGGACAAGAGCGGCCCGCTGGGCATGGACCTGCCGGCCGAGACCCAGGCCCGGGTGATGGCGAGCCCGACGCTGCTCAAGGCCGTCGTCAAGTCGCTGGGGATGCCCGACAACGACCAGACCATCCAGGACCTGGCCGCGGTGACGCGGGTGAAGGCAGTCACCGACAACGCCTACCTGGTGACCACCGACGGCCCGACCGCGCAGAAGGCGGTCGACCGGGCGAACGCGATCTCCGCGATCTACCTGGCGCAGCGCAACACCGAGGCCAAGGCGCTGCTGACCAACCTGGCCGAGCAGGCCCAGGCCCGGTCGAAGACGGCGACGACCCAGTCCCGCAGCCTGGTCAGTCAGATCGACGAGGCAGTCGGTCGCGGCGACAACCAGACCGCCGCGGCTCTGCGCGACCAGCGCGTCGGCCTGGCGACCGAGGCACGGCAGGCTGCGGACGACGCGGCCGCGATGCTGAAGGCGCTGTCGACCGTCGGCTCCGGGAGTCAGCTGGTCACACCGGCGACTACCGACACCGCGAGCTCGTCGCCGATGGTTGCCCGCGACATCCTCGTCGGCGGGATCCTCGGTCTGGTCCTCGGCTTCGGTCTCGCGCTGCTGCGGTCGCACCTGACGCCGTACATCCTGACCCGCGACCAGGCGGCGCGGGCATCGTCCGCGCCGGTCATTGCGGCGTCCGAGGGGCATCGGCGCCGGGTGTGGCAGCGGTCCGCTCCGGAGCTCCCGCAGTACGAGATCACCGCGCTCGGCGCCGAGGCGAGCGGCGCGTTGGCGCGCCGCGAACTGAACCCGCGCGCGTTCGCCGCCGGCGCCCCGGGCGCGCTCCTGGTCGTGTCGACGTCCCCGACCCCGAACTCGGCGGGCATCGCACTGGCCATGGCGGAGGCGAACGCTCGCGACGGCCGCGAGACGCTGCTGGTCCTGGCCGACATCGAAGGTACGCCGGTGCTCCCGCATCTCACCGGGCACGAAGGACTCACCGACCTGGTGAACGAACCGGCCGCGACCCGCGCGATCCGGGCCCGGAAGCTGTTCCGGCCGGGGACCGTCGCGGACCTGTACGTGCTGCCGCCCGGGCTGAACCACGAGGAAACCGCTGAAGCAGTCGGCCCGTCGCTGGTTCCGGGGATCGTAGCGGACCTGCCACCCGGGTACTCCGTGGTGATCCACGGCCCGGCCTCGGTCGGGCGGCACGGCATCACGCCGCTCGCCGCGGCGGTCGACGCGTCGGTGCTGGTGGTGCAGGTCGGCCTCGACAAGGAGATGGACGTCGCGCGGCTGACGGGCGCCCTGCAGTTCGCCGGCGCCCCGGTGCTGGGCGTCGTACTGATCGGCACCTCGCCGCAGGACGAGACGCTCGGGATCCCGCTGAACTACAAGCCGCTGGACGCGGGTACGCCGACGATGCGCTGATGTCTGCGATGCGATTGGCCCCGGCTGTCCCGGGCACGGTCGCCGGCGAGAGCGAGCGGCCGGCCTGGTTCTGGCTGATGCTGTGGTGCCTGTTCGTGCTCGGCGTGCAGCCGTGGTCGTCGCGGGTGGCGGCGCCGCAGGGGACGACCGGATCCACGAACAGTGTCGCGAAGGGGCTGCTGCTCGGAGCGGTCTTCTTGGTCGCGCTGGCGGCGACCAAGCCCGGGTTCCGGACCCGGGTGAATCCGGCCAGCTGGCTGTACGTCATGTACGTGCTGTTCGCGTGCGCGACGGCGTTCCTGCTGGCGGAGCCGATGGGGCCGCTGACCCGGTTGGCCCGCTTCCTGATCGGCCTGGTGCTGCTCTTCCTGCTGTGGGGGCCGTTGGTGCAGGTGCCGGAGCGGCTGGTCCGCGCGCATCTGTGGGCCCACTTGTTGCTGGCGGCAACCGTCGTACTGAGTCTGGCCGTCTACCCCTCGCAGGCGTGGCGGCCGCTGCGCTCCCTCGGCGCCGGGTACCGGCTGCAGGGCGTCATCATCCCGATGCTGCCGCCCCGCGTCGGCGAGGTCGGCGCGATCCTGCTCGGGCTGGCGCTGATCGGCCTTGTCTGCCGGAAGCTGTCCACGCTGCCCGCGGTGACGCTGATCGGTCTCGGCGGCGTCCTGATCGCGGCCAGCCGGACCCGTACGTCGGCAGCGGCGGTCGCGTTCGGGCTCGTAATCGGATTGATCATCACCCGGAAGACGTGGCCGGGCCGGATCGCGTGCCTCGTCGTACCGGGGTTGCTCGGCCTCGCGTTCCTGACCATCGGGTCGTTGCACACGTGGCTGTTGCGCGGGCAGGGCACGCAGCAGATCACCTCGCTGAGCGGCCGTACGACGAGTTGGCAGGCGGTCCTGGACGAGAAGGTGTCGATCCAGACCGCGATCATCGGCCACGGACTCGGCAACAAGCGCGTGCTGCTGACCCGCGGTGAAGGCGACGTCGACGTGATGGCGATCGACAACAGCTGGCTCGGGCTCTACTGGGAGACCGGTCTGCTGGCCGTGGCGATCGTCGCGGTGGCGCTGATCGCTGCGTGGGTGTCGGTCCTCCGCGCGCCGACGCCGTACATCCGGGCCTCTGGTGCCTTGCTGCTCGGGTACGTCACAGCCGCGTCGCTCAACGAGAGCGGCCTGTCCGACCTGTCCTCGATGACGGTGCACCTGCTGGTGGCCGCCGCGATCTGCGACGGCGACCGGCTGCGGCAGCGAAGACGAATGTCAGCTGCTCACTGAGTCCTGGTCGAAGCCGGACTGCTGCCACTCGGACCAGGTCATCGTCTTGCCGCGGTAGGCGAAGCGATCGGCGCCCTGGTAGCTGTTGCGGCGGAACGTGATCGCGCCAGGTTGCGCGGGGGAGCGCTTGTTCTCCACCACGCCGAGGGACGCGGCGGCGTCGGTCATCACGACCAGATTGCCCTCGACGAGGACGTTGCGCAGGACGTACGTACCGCGCGGACCGTCGCCGCGGGTCCGGGACTGGATGGACAGCGCGTTCCGGTTGTCCTGGATCAGGTTGCCACGGACCTGTACGTCGGACGACGTGTTGACGTTGATGCCGCCGCCGTCCCAGAGCGTGCCGCCGGAGCCGCGGCCGGTGCCGAAACCGTTGTGCTGAACGACGTTCTGGTCGATGACACCGGCGTAGCTGATCTCGTACCGGATCCCGTCCGCGGCGTTGTCGCGGATCCGGTTCCCGGTGATCCGGCGGTCGTACTCCGCGATGTCGCTCCACATCCCGATGCCGCGGTTCGCGACGATGTCGTTGCCGCTGACCTCACCGGACGACCTCGTGGACTTGATCCCGCCGGACTCCCAGTCCGCGATCCAGAAGCCGTCGGTGTTATTGCGCGTGACCAGGTTCGCGGCGATCCGGACGCCCGCGGACTTGTACTGGCCGATGCCGAGCTGCCCGTTGTCGGCGACCGTGTTCCGGCTGACCTCGGCGTTGTCGCCCTCGATCACCATGATGCCGACAGCGTGGTTCCAACGGACCTCGTTGGCGGTCACCTTCCAGCTCTTGCCAGCCTGCAGTGCGCCTGCCTGCGGGCGGCTCGCGAAGTGTTCGATCGTCAGGCCGGTCACAGTCACCTTGTCGGCCGACTTGTCGATCGCGGTCTGCGTGCGCGACATCTCGGTGACGTGCCCGGTGGGGTCGTCGCCGAGGTAGACCGTGTTGGCGCGGTAGTCGCCGTAGAACGTGCCCGGCCTGAGCTGACCGGGGCTCATCACGCGGGTGAGGTGGCTGCCGTCGACGAACAGTTGCTCGCCTGGTTGGCATGGTTTGGTCTTGTCGTCCTCGCATTGACCCTTGAGCGCGTACGCCGCGGGCAGCACGCCCTGCACTGTCCAGACGTTCCCGGTCCGCTTCCATCCGGTCAGTCGGACGGCGCCGCTCAGCACCGCGCCGGGCTCACCCGCGAGCGTGTCGCCCGTGCGCGGCTGGATCGCCCGCGTGATGCGGTGGACGCCCTTCGCGAAACAGAACGTGGTGCCTTCGGGCGCGGCATCGATGATCGGCTGCGGGTCCACGCCGACCGCGACAGCAGTTCCGTTGCAGGGTTTCGCCGTACCCGGGCCTGTCGGTCCGAGTACGGCGGCGGCCGCGGCCGGGGGAGCGGTGGGGACCGTCACCGTGACAGTTGCTGCGGGCTTGGAGGGCTCAGGAGCGCCTCCTTTGTCCGTGCAGCCCGACAACAACAGCAGCGCGGCAGCAGCCGCGACAACCCCACGCCTCATCCGCATTCCTTCTCACCAGCGCCCCGAACAGATCTGCTGGAGACTACCCGCCCACAAGGGCGAGCCGAACCCGAAGCCCGCGCCGTTCGTGCCCCCCAAACCGATTTGGGGAGCCGTGCCTACCCGAATCGGCCGGCAATCCTCCCCGAACGCGGGGGTAGCCCGCGCCGCTCGTGCCCCCAAACCGATTTGGGGAGCCGTGCCTACCCGAATCGGCCGGTAATCCTCCCCGAACGCGGGGGATCGGGGGCGGGTGGCGCGTGGGATCAGTTAGCTGAGGTAGGTGTCGCGGGCGAGGTCGTACGCGAGCGCCTTCGCGACCTGCATCGCGTCGTCCTCGTCCAGCCGATGCTGTACGACGAGATCGGCCAGGTAACCGGCGTCGATCCGGCGAGCCAGGTCGTGCCGCGCCGGAATCGACAGGTACGCGCGGGTGTCGTCGACGAAGCCCGACATGTTGTAGAAACCGGCCGTCTCGGTCACGAGCTCACGGAACCGGCGCATGCCGTCGGGGCTGTCCAGGAACCACCACGGCGCACCGAGCCGCACCGCCGGGTAGACGCCCGCTAGCGGTGCTAGCTCCCGCGAGTAGGCGGTCTCGTCGACGGTGAACAGCACCAGCCGGAAGCCCTCGACGTGCCCGAACCGCTCGAGCACCGGCCGCAGCGAGCGCGTGAACTCGGTCGTCACCGGGATGTCGTGCCCCTGGTCCGGCCCGTACGTCGCGAAGATCGCCGGATCGTGGTCCCGCAGTACGCCGGGATGCAGCTGCATCACCAGTCCGTCCTCGGCCGACATCACCGCCGACTGGTACAGCATGTGCCCCGCGAACGCCGCCGCGTCCTCAGCCGTCACGTCACCCTTCAACGCACCGGCGAAGATCCGCCCGGCCTCCGCATCGGTCAGCGGTACGGCGGCCGCGCTCAGGTGACCGTGATCGGTGGCGCGCGCACCTGCCGCGATGAACGCCTGCCGACGTTGCCGGATCGCCTGCAGGAACCCGTCGTACGTCGAGGTGTCGACGTCGGCCAGGGCTCCGAGCTGTGCGATCAGTGCGGGCCAGCCGTCGCGGTCGACGTGGGCAACTGCGTCCGGGCGGAAGGTGGGGACCACCCGGCCGGGCAGGTCAGCGGCGAGCTGCGCGTGCTGGGCGAGGTCGTCGGTCGCCGCGTCCGTGGTGGAGATCAGCTCGATGTTGAACCGATCCAGCAGTGCCCGCGGCCGGAACTCGGGCTCCGCGATGCGCTGGGAGATCTGGTCGTAGAGCTCGTCGGCGGTCTCCGCGGACGGGTGCACGGTGAGGCCAAGGACCTCCGCGAACTCGTGCTCCAGCCAGTAGCGGCTCGGCGTGCCGAGGAACAGGTGCCAGTTGGCGCAGAACGCCCGCCAGATCTCGCGCGGCTGTGCTGATCCTTCTTGGTCGGTCTGCTTGCCGTCGCGGCGGGGGAGTCCGAGCTTGTCGGGGGAGACGCCCTGGGAGATCAGCATCCGGGTCACGTAGTGGTCCGGCACGACCAGCAGCTCGGCCGGGTTGCCGAACGGCGCGTCGGTGGCGAACAGCCCGATGTCGACGTGGCCGTGCAGGCAGAGCAGCGGCAGGTCCTTCGTCGAGGCGTGGATCCGGCGGGCGAGGTCCCGCGCGCCGCCGGCCGGCAGGGCGCGGTCCGGGTGAGGCTGCAGGGCCTTCGGCATGAGTCCTCCGAGCTGTGCTGGTCTGAAATGGGGCGGTCTGAAACAGGCACTGCAAAGGATTGCAGTCGGCTCTTGTCAGCACAAGGTGCAGTCCATGGGACGGCGTCTTGACACAAGTTGCAACCGATTGCAGACTCGTCCGCGACCCCTTGAGGAGATGACCGTGGCGGCGACGATCCGGGATGTGGCGCGACTGGCCGGCGTATCGCCGTCCACCGTGTCGCGCGCGCTCTCGCTGCCCGGGATGGTCAACGCAGCCACCAGGTCGCGCGTCGCCGCGGCTGTCGAGCAGTTGGGCTACGCGCCCAACCGGGCGGCCCGCGGCCTGATCACCGGCCGCACCGGGACCATCGGCCTGGTTGTGCCCGACCTGGCCAACCCGTTCTTCGCCAGCGTCGCCAAGGGCGTGCAGGCGCGCGCCCGCCATCACGACGTCGCCGTGTTCGTCGCGGACACCGACGAGGACCCGGCCGCGGAGGCCGGGCTGGTGCGGGCGCTGTCCAAGCAGGTCGACGGTGTCGTGCTGTGCTCGCCGCGGGCGAGTGACGAGGAGCTGGCGGCGATCGCCCAGGACACCGCCGTCGTACTCGTCAACCGCACCGCCATCGGTTTGCCGGGCGTTGCCTACGACAACGAGGACGGGATGCGGCAGGCCGTCGCCCACCTCGTTGCCCTCGGCCACCGCCGGATCGCCTGGGTCAGTGGACCGGCGACGTCGTGGTCGACGCAACACCGCGGTCTCGGCCTGCGCAACGCGGTCGAGAAACTGCGCGCGAAGGTCGCCCCGGTGGGCAATTTCGCCCCGACGTACGAGGGCGGTATGGCGGCCGCGGACCAGGTCGTCGCCACCGGCGCGACCGCGGTCGTCGCGTACAACGACCTGGTCGCGATCGGCCTGCTGGCCCGCCTGCACAGCCGCGGCATCTCGGTGCCCGGCGACCTGAGCGTGGTCGGGGTCGACGACATCGCGATGTCTGGGATGGCCCGGCCGGCGTTGACCACGGTCCGGCTGCCCAAACAGGAGGCCGGCCGGATCGCCGTCGAACTGCTGCTCGCGATGCTCGACGACCCGGACAGCTCGGCCGCCGCGGCCGGCACCCACCGGGAACTGCACGGGGAACTGATCGTCCGCGACAGCACTGGACCAGCACCTCGAACCTAGAAGCTGTGTTTGCCGAGAAGAAAGGTCTTGTCGCTTGAACAGGCTGAGCCTCACCAACCTCCCAGTCGCCCCCGCCGTCGACCCGAAGGCGTTGTCGGTCGGCATCGTCCACCTCGGGATCGGCGCGTTCCATCGCGCCCATCAGGCCGTCGTCACCGAACGGGCCGCGGTTGAAACGGGCGAGACCCGGTGGGGGATCGCCGGCGTGAGCCAGCGCTCCAGCACGGTCCGGGACCAGCTGGCTCCGCAGGACGGTCTGTACTCCGTTCTCGAGCGCGGGCTCGGTGAGCCGTTGGTCCAGGTGATCGGCAGCGTCCGCGAGGTACTGACCGCGCCCGAGGACCCGGAGGCGGTCGTCGCGCGGATCGCGGACCCGGCGGTGTCGGTCGTGACGCTGACAGTCACCGAGAAGGGGTACCGGGCCGCCGGCGCCGGGCTGAACCTGGACGATCCGGAGATCCAGGCCGACCTTACCGGCTGCCCTCCGCGCACGGTCGTCGGCCAACTGGCGGCCGCGATCGCCCGTCGCGAAGAGCCGTTGACGATCGTCTCCTGCGACAACCTGGTTGCCAACGGCCCCTTCCTGCGCACGCTGGTGACCGAGTATTTCGATGCGCTCGGCAAGTTCCCCGCGACGTTCGAGGCGACGCGGTTCCCGGCCAGCATGGTCGACCGGATCGTGCCGGCGACCACCGACGCGGACCGCGACGAGGCCGCCCGGCTGCTCGGCGTACGGGACGAGGCCGTGGTAGTCGCGGAACCCTTCCTGCAATGGGTGATCGAAGACGACTTCGCCGGTCCACGCCCCGCCTGGGAACGCGGTGGCGCCGTACTCACCAGCGACGTCGCGCCGTGGGAGCAGGCCAAGCTGCGGATGCTCAACGCCACGCACTCGATGCTCGCGTACCTCGGCGCACTGCGCGGCTACGAGACGATCGCGGAGGCGGTCCGCGACGAGGAGCTCGAGGGGCTCGCGCGGCAGTTGATGACCGATGACGTCGTACCGACTCTCACGCCACCCGACGGGCTGGACCTGGCGGCGTACGGCGCATCCGTGCTGGAACGGTTCGAGAACCCGGCCCTGAAACACCGCACCCGCCAGGTCGCGATGGACGGCTCGGTCAAGCTCCCCGTCCGAATGCTAGGCACAGTCCGAGACCGCCTGAAAGCCGGCGCCGAACCCCGAACGATCTCGCTAGCAGTAGCCGCCTGGATGGTCTACGTCCAACGCACTCCCGACCTGGACGACCCCCAAGCCACCCGCCTGAAGTCCGCCGCAGCAGGCGCCACCACCCCCACCGACCTGGTCGACGCCCTACTAGCCGTAGACACAATCTTCCCCCCCGACCTCCAAGCTTCCCCCCTCTTCCACACCCTCCTAACCGACCACATCACCACCCTCACCCACTAACCCCACCGCGCCATCCCACCGCGCGATCCCACCGTCCCGATCACCGTCCCGATCACCGCCCGAGCCACCGCGCCGAGCCACCGCCCCGAGCCACCGCCCCGAGCCACCGCCCCGACCGACCGCGCCCGAGTGGAGGCCTGAGCGGTTCATGGGGCACTTTGTGCATCAGATCCGCGTCGTCGCGTGCTGGGACTACGGATCTGGTGCACAAAGTGACCACGCGCGGGTCGGGGCGGGGTTATCCCCCCGAGGTGGTGGGTTGGTCCGGCGGCTGGCGGGGTGGTGTCGCGCGAGGTGAGGGGTTGGCGCCTGAGGTGGTGGGTTGGTGTGGCAAGCCTCGCGCTGGTGGGGTGGGCGCGGTGGACAGGTGGTGTTGGGTGGTGGGGTAGTGCACCTGAGCGTGGTGGGGCTGGATGTGTACGGTGTCTCGGGGTGCTCTACCTGTCGAGAGTGCACATCGTGGGTGCCAGGTGCCAGGTGCCAGGTGCCAGGTGCCAGGTGCCAGGTGCCAGGTGCCCGGTGCGGGGGGCTGGCGGTGGGGAATTCTGCTGGTTGGTTCAGGTGTGTGGGGTTCCCCGGTCTGCTGGCCGATCCCGCCGCGCGGGCCCAGCGAGGTCGGCCCGCCCGGCGCGCGCCCGACGAGGTCGGCCCGCCCGGTGTGGCGCGGCGGGCGGGCGGGGGTGGGTTAGTTCGGGGTGGGGAGGAAGGTTAGGAGGCCGGTGGCGTCTAGGACTGCTTTGCCGATGGTGAAGACGCTGGTGGTGTCTTGGCCGGTGGTGCGCCATTGTTTGGCGGTGTACCACTGGCCGGTTTTCTGGAAGCGTTCGGCGGCGAGGCTGTCGAGGATGTAGACGTTGTCGTTGAGGGTGACTTCGCCGTCGGGGATTGCCGCGCCGGAGTTCTGCACCATGCCGGTGGCGGTGGTGCCGCCGCGCATCGTGACCTGGTTGCCGGAGACAACGATGTCGCGGAGGACGTTGGGGCCCCACGGGCCGGAGCCTCGGGTTCGGGACTGGATGGCGATGCCGTTGACGTTGTTCGCCACCACGTTGTCGCGGACCTGGATGTTCGACGAGGTGTTGACGTTGATGCCGCCGCCGTCCCACAGCGACGTACCCGATCCGCGGCCGGTGCCGAAGCCGTTGCCGCCCACAACGTTGTCCTCGATGATGCCGTTGCGGCCGATCTCGTAGCGGATCCCGTCCGCTGCGTTGTCGAGGATCTGGTTGCTGCTGAACGTCCGGTTGTCGTCGTACGCGTCGCTCCACAGCCCGACCCCGCGGTTGTACTGGATCAGGTTGCCGCTCACCCATCCGCCACTGGACCAGGTGGTCTTGATCCCGCCGGACTCCCAGTCCGCGACCCAGAAACCGTCGGTGTTGTTGTAGCTGACCTCGTTGGAGGTAATGGCTCCCTTCAACGTGCTGTACTGGCCGATGCCGAGCTGCCCGTTCGAGTGGATGTGGTTGTCCTCGAGTACGGCGCCGTCCGCGTTGATCAGCATCGCGCCGACCCCGTGGTTCCAGCGGATATCGTTGGCGATCACCTTCCAGCCCAGGCCGAGTACGACGGCACCGCCCTGCGGCGGGGTGGCGAAGTGCTCGATCGTCAGCCCGCGGACGGTCACACCGGTCGCGCTGGACTCGATCGCGGTCTGCGTCTTCGACATCTCGATCGAGTGCCTGGCCGGGTCGCTGCCGAGGTAGATCGCGTTCGCCGCGTAGTCGGCGTAGAAGGTGCCGGGGGCAACTTTATCGCGCGTTGCGACCCGGGTCAGGTGCTTGCTGTCCAGGAAGAGTTGCTCGCCCAGGTAGCAGATGTTCGCCGTGTTGTCCTCACACTGCCCGGTCTGCGGGTACGCCGGTGGCAGAGCTCCTGTGGTGACCCAGTCGCCGTTGTTCGCGGCCCAGTTGGTCAGCCTGATCGATCCGGTGAGTACGGCGCCGGTGTTGCCGGCGAGCACCTGGTCCGCCTTCGGGTGGATCGTCTCGGTGATCCGGTGCCAGCCGGACGTGAAGCAGAACGTCGTACCGGTCGGGGCCTCGTCGACGATCTTGGCGGCGTTGTCGGTGGTCCGGATCGGCACACCGCTGCAGGCGGGCGCGAGCGCCGGCCCGGTCCGGAAGGTCCCATCAGCCGGCGGAACCGCAGCAGGCGGCGCAGCATCCGACGGCACCGCATCCGACGGCACGGCCTCTGACGGCAGAGCAGTAGGCGGCGTGCCGTCAGGTGGTACGGCGGACGGCGTGGCGGCCGGTGGCGTGGTGGCTGGTGGTACTTCGGCGCCCCGGGCAGGCAGGGGGCCGACGGCAACCAGGCTGGTGCCGACTGCAACGACTGCAACGACTGCTGTCCTCATATGCGGAGCCTCCGGTGGCACAGGTAGCCCTGAGCGCACCCCCCATGGCGCGGCTTCCCTACGCACGTTACCCCTACGTCAGGTAGTCATGGCAATACGTAGCGCACAAATATGTTGCGATGGGCAAGCGATCAGTTCGCGAGGAAGCTACCGACCGTGTCCAGGCCGGCGTCTTGCCAGCCGGCCGCGGTGAGCTTGGTGCCGAACCGGGCGAACCGCTGGGTGCCGAGGTCGTCGAGGACGTACTTGTTGCCGCTGAACACCACTTCGCCGGCCGGTACGGCGGCGCCGGCGTTCTGGACCATGCCGGTGGCCTGCGTGCCGCCGGTCATCTCGATGGTGTTCCCGCTGACCTGGACGTCGCGCAGCAGGTAGGTGCCCCACGGGCCGCTGCCACGGGTCCGGGACTGGATCGTGACGCCGTTGACGTTGCCCGAGACCCGGTTGCCCTTGATCGTGACCCCGGTCGAGGTGTTGACGTTGATCCCGCCGCCGTCCCACAGCGACGTACCGGATCCGCGGCCGGTGCCGAAGCCGTTGCCGGTCACCGTGTTGCCTTCGATGGTGCCGTTGCGGCTGATCTCGTACCGGATGCCGTCCGCGGCGTTGCCGACGATCTGGTTGCCTGTGATCACCCGGCCGTCGTCGGCGACGTCGGCCCACATCCCGATGCCCTTGTTGGACTTGATCACGTTGCCGCTGACGGTGCCGGAGGAGCGGGTGGACTTGATGCCGCCGGACTCCCAGTCGGCGATCCAGAAACCGTCGGTGTTGTTCGAGCTGATCACGTTCCGGGTGACGGCGGCCGCGGCCGAGCTGTACTGCCCGAGGCCGAGCTGCCCGTTGTGGTGGATCAGGTTCTTGTCGACCTTGGTGCTGTTCGCCTTCACCAGCATCACGCCGACCGCGTGGTTCCAGCGGATGTCGTTCGCAGTGACCTTCCAGCTCGGCCCGGAGCCCAGCGCTCCGGCCTGCGGTGCGCTGGCGAAGTGCTCGATGGTGAGGCCGCGGACGACCACGCCGCTCGCGCCGGATTCGATCGCGGTCGCGGTCTTCGACATCTCGACCTCATGGCCGGTCGGGTTGCTGCCGAGGTAGATCGCGTTCGCCGCGTAGTCGGCGTAGAACCTGCCGGCCTGGACCGCCGCGACGCTCGCGACCCGCGTCAGGTGCGTGTCGTCGAGGAACAACTGCTCCCGCAGGTAGCAGATGTTCGCCTTGTTGTCCTCGCACTCGCCGCTCTTGCCGTACGCCGATGGCAGCGCGCCCCGCACTACCCAGACGGACCCGGAGCGGGCCCACCCGGTCAGCGGAATCGACCCGGTGAGTACGGCGCGCTGCGCGCTGGCCAGCACCTGGTTCGCCTTCGGGCGGATGGTGGCGCTGATCCGGTGCAGGCCGGCCGCGAAGCAGAACGTCGTACCGGCCGGCTTGGAGTTCACGATCGACTGCGCGTTCTGGCCGGGCTTGATCACCGTGCCGACGCACGGACCGGCGACGGCGGGACCGGCCTCGTCGGAGTCGACTCCAGGCGGCTTGGGGAGCTTGGGCTCAACCGGCTTGGCCGGAGTCGTCGCTGTCGGCTTCTTGGTGGGGTGTGTGGTCGTCGCCGGGTTCCTGGTCGGTCCAGTCGTGGCGGTGGCCTTCGGCTGGGGTTTGCCGGGAGTCGCGGTGGTCTTGCCTGGGCGGTGCGAGGGCAGCGCCCGGGACGCGGCCTGCTCGGCGTCCTGGGACTTCGCCGCGGTCGTCGCCTTGTTCTCTCCTGCGATGACGGGCACCGCGACCGTGACGACGGCCGCCGCCGCAGCGATCAGCGCTGCGAACCACAACTTCCTCAATGCACTCTCCTGGGAGCGGGCGAGACCAGGCGTAGTTATGACGGGACTTAAGGTAGTGCCATGCGGGTCGCCATGTTGCACAACCGTTACCGGACCGGTCAACCCAGCGGCGAGAACACGGTTGTCGCGCAAACGATTGATTTGTTGCGTAACTCAGGACATGAAATCGATCTGTACGCCCGGAACAGCGACGACATCGCCGAGATGGGCCGAAAAGATCGCGCACTGTTACCGTTTCGCTCCGTTTGGTCATTTTCGGCGGAACGCGATTTAACACAGCTATTGCAAGCGCAGCGGCCCGATGTCGTGCATGTGCACAACACTTTTCCGCTGTTCAGTCCCTCCGTACTGCGGGCGGCGTACCGGCTGGACCTGCCCGTCGTGGCGACGTTGCACAACTTCCGGCTGCTCTGCGCGAACGCCGTTCTGCAGCGCGACGGCAGGCCGTGCGAGTCCTGCATCGGCAAGGTCCCGCTGGCGGCCGTGAAGCACAGTTGCTACCGCGACTCGCGGGTGCAGACGTTGCCGCTGGCCACGAGCATCGGCGTACACAACGCCTTGCACACCTGGCAGCGGTACGTCGGTACGTTCGTCGTACCGTCCGAGTTCGTGCGGGACCGGTACGTCGCGGCCGGGTTCGACCCGGAGCGGTTCGTGGTGAAGCCGCACGCCGTACCGCATTCGGGGGCGGTGCGCAGTGGTGCGGGGGATGCTGTGGTGTTCCTCGGGCGATTGAGCGAGGACAAGGGGTTCGCGGATCTCCTGCAGGCCTGGGATTCGTCGCTCGGCCGATTGGTCGTGGTGGGCGACGGTCCGCTGCGCATGGCGGCCGAGGAGCGCGCCCGGAAAGACCTGTCGATTCAGGTGCTTGGTCAACTGCCGTGGGCGGACGGCATGGAACAGCTGCGGTCCGCGCGCGCCGCCGTCGTACCGGCGCGTTCGTATGAGAGCTTCGGACTTGTGGTGGTGGAGGCTTTCGCGCACGGGGTGCCTGTGGTCGCGTCCCGGCTCGGGGCGCTCGCGGAGCTCGTCGACGACGGGGAATCCGGTGCGCTGACCGCGCCCGGCGACCCGGAGGGATTGCGGAAGGCGATCGGGTTGGTGGCTGATCCCGAGACTTCGATAGCCTTCGGCGAACGAGCCCGTCAGGTCTACCTGGAACGCTTCACACCGGAGCGTGACGTGGTGGCCACGGAAAGGATCTATACCGATGCGATCGCCCGGCACACCGCCAACGGCCGGGCGCGCACGGAACGACGGGTATAAAGTCGCGGGCGACGCGGGGGGCAGCGTCGGGCCGGACGGAATTCAGGAGTTTGCGTTGGGGGTTGGCAGGGTGGGCAGTGTGCCCCGGGTTGGATGCGTGGCTGGGGTCTTCGACCTGTTTCACGTAGGGCACGTCGACGTGCTCGAGCGAGCGCGGCGGCACTGCGACCGGCTCGCGGTGGCGGTGCTGTCCGACGACTGGGCGCTGGACGCGTGGGGCGGGCGGCCGTTCGTGCCGCTGCTCGAGCGGGCGCAGATCGTCGAGCACCTGCGGTGCGTCGACGAGGTGGTAGTCGTTGACGACGTACGGCCCGAGTGGCTGACCGGCGTACTGGGGGTGCAGACCGTGTTCGCTGCCAGTGCCACCGACGGCGTGCTGGGGGTGGACGAGCTCGACGGGCTTCCGGCCGGGCTGATCACCGTCCTGCCCGCCGGCCGCGGCTCGCGCAGCCCGATCCTGCGTGCCGCGATCGACCAGCGGCAGTCCCGCAGTTCGAACGTCGCATGAGCGAGCGTAGCGAGCGAACAATGAGCAGAGCTGGGTTGCGGGAGACCGTCGCGCAGCTGTCCCGGGCGCAGAAGCCGTCGGCCGGTACGCCGGCGTACTCCAGGTTCGTGAACCGGCGGATCGGGCGGGTGTTCGCGGCGACGGCGTACCTCGGGAAGCGGACGCCGAACCAGGTCAGCCTGGCGAGCGGGTTCTGCTCGCTGGTCGGGATCGTGCTGCTGGCCTGCGTACGGCCGTCACCCGGGCTGGCGCTTGTGGTGACGTTGCTGCTCGTGCTCGGGTACGGGCTGGACTCCGCGGACGGTCAGCTGGCCCGGCTGCGCGGCGGCGGATCGCCGCTGGGGGAGTGGCTCGACCACATGATCGACGCGGTCAAGATCGTGCTGCTGCACAGCGCCGTACTGATCTCGTTCTACCGTTTCGATGCCTTTGACAACGATCTGGTGCTGCTGATCCCGCTCGCGTACGTGTGCGTGTCGTCGGTGCTGTTCTTCGGGCTGATCCTGATCGACCAGCTCCGGCGGCGGCACGGCGCCGCGTCGACGCCCAACGAGCGCGGCGATTCCGTGGTCAAGTCGTTGCTCATCGCACCGACCGACTATGGCGTGCTGTGCCTGGTCTTCCTCGCCTTCGGTACGCCGTCGCTGTTCGTCGTGCTGTACGGCGCTCTGCTGGCGCTGAACCTGCTGTTCCTGGCGGCCGCGATCGGGAAGTGGTACCGGGAGATGGGCGCGCTGGGGGTGCGCGCCTGATGGCGGTCGTCGGCTACGCGCCCGGGGTGTACGACATGTTCCACATCGGGCACCTGAACATCCTGCGCCGCGCCCGCGAGCACTGCGACCACCTGATCGCAGGCGTCGTCGAGGACGACGTGGTGACCCGGATCAAGGGCCGGCCGCCGGTGGTGCCGCACGAGGAACGGATGGACGTCGTCCGCGCGCTCGACCTCGTCGACGAGGTGGTCAGCGACTGGTCCAGCGACAAGTTCGAGATGTGGCAGCAGCTGCGGTACGACGTTCTCTTCAAAGGCGATGACTGGAAGGGAACGGAAAAGGGGACCAGACTGGAACGGCTGCTGGGTGAGGTCGGCGCACAGGTGCATTATTTCCCGTACACCGCCTCCACCTCGAGCACCGATCTGCGCAGGCTCCTGGAGGGGATGAGCTGATGTACGGCCGGCCGAAGGTACTGCTCAGCGCGTACGCCTGCCGGCCGACGGGCGGGTCCGAGCCGGGCGCCGGGTGGGCCTGGGCGAAGGCCGCGGCGCGGGACCACGACGTCTGGCTTCTGACCCGGGGCAAGTTCGTGCAGGAGATCTTCGACGAACTCGAGGCGCGGCCGGTGCCCGGGCTGACCGTCGTACCGCTGGAACTGCCGCGGTGGATTCTCCGGCTGCGGCGGCGGCCGTCCGACGTTTACTGGTACTACCCGTTGTGGCAAGGCTTGGCCGGGCGTACGGCGCGGCAGCTGCATGCGGAGCAGTCGTTCGACGTGATTCATCATTTGACCTTCGCGGTCGACTGGATGGGCGCCGGCGTGGTCGAACCGTCGTCGGCGAAGGTGATCTGGGGACCGGTCGGCGGGTCGACGAAGGCGCCGCTGTCGATGGCGCACTGGCTTGGCGCGCGGGGTGTGGTGGGGGAGTTGGTACGTCGTGCGTACACCGGGGTCCGGCGCCGCGCGACCGGGCGGCGGATGGCGCAGATCGCGGACCTGATGGTTGCCCAGAACAACGATGTAGCGGAGGCGTTCGCGCCGTACGCCCGGGAGATCGTGGTGCAGCCGAACGTGGCGATCCGGCGATTCACGGCGTCCGGTCCTTATGAACCGTTCGGTGCGGCCGGTGTGAAGACCGCGCTGTTCGTCGGGCGACTGATCCCGTGGAAGGGCGTCCTGCTCGCGATCAGTGCGCTGGCCCGACCCGAGGCGGCCAACTGGGAGCTCCGCATCATCGGCGACGGGCCCGACTGGGGACGCGCCGAGAGCCTGGCCTGGCAGCTCGGTGTTCGCGACCGCGTCGAGTTCATGGGCGCTTTGCCCCGCGAGGAGGTCCTGGCCGCGATGTTCCGCGCCGACGCCCTCCTCGCCCCCGCGTTCCGCGAAGCCGCCGGCTGGGCCGTCACCGAAGCCCTCGCCTCCGGCTGCCCCGTCGTCTGCGTAGACCGCGGCGGCCCCGCCGTCATCGTCGGCCCCGACGAAGGCATCACCGTCCCCTGGCAAGGCGACGTAGTAGGCGAACTCGCCCGCGGCCTAGCCTCCCTGCGCGGCCGAATCACCCCAGTAGACCGCTGGGGCCCCGACCGCCTCCCCGACCTCCTAGCCACCTGGTACACCCCCGCCCGCGTCTCCAGCTAACCCGCCCACCCCCGCACCGCACCGCGCCGCGCCTCGCGCACCGCGCCGCGCCTCGCGCACCGCGCCGCGCCTCGCGCACCGCGCCGCGCGCGGGCTTCCGCCCCGTCGCACACGAGGGGATATCCCATCCTCTTGGGGGTTCTCCGGTGGTGTTAGAGGGGAGAACCAACAACACCAGGGGATATCCGATCTTCTGTTGGGTGGGTGTTGTGGTGCCGGCTGGCGGGTTATGTGTCCGATGGCGGGAAGTAGCAGGCCAGCGGTGACATAACCCGCCAGTGGCGACCCGCCGACGAGCCGGCATTGGGCCGGCATGAGGCTGCAGCACCGGGTGGCAGGCGGGTGATCGGGTTGGTGGCGGGACGGCTGCTCGCGGCGGGGTGATGTGCACGCTCGACAGGTAGTGCACCGGCGAGACGCTGTACGCACGGGCGCGTTCACGCTCAGGTGCACTACCTGTTCACTCGACATGTCCTGTCGAGCGTGCACATCACACCAAGCCCGGCACCGCCCTGGAACCCGTCGACCACCCACACCTCAGTCACAAGATCCGGATATCCCCTCGTGACGGAGTTGTCCACAGATGTGCCGAACTGGCACCCGGACGGCGGCTGATCGGTGGATGCTTGGTGGGTGAACGAACGGCTCAGACTGATCGCAGCGCAGCAGGGAGGTGTGTTCAGCCGTCGGCAGGCGCTCGCCGGCGGATGTACGCACGAGCAGATCGTCCGCTGCCTGCGCGACGGCAGCTGGGAACAGATCCGGCGCGGCCAGTACGCCGAGAAGCTCGATCTGACCGTTCTGCCGCCGTGGGAACGCGCCCGCTTCGTGCATCTGCGCCAGGTGCACGCAGCGATGAACGCGATGCGCCCGAACTCCGTTGCCGTCAGCCACCAGTCGGCGTTGGTCCTGCACGGCATGCCGATCTGGGGCCTCGACCTCAGCCGCGTACACGTGACTCGGATGGACGGACAGTCCGGTGGCCTCGTTGCCGGCGTACAGCATCACCTCGGTGTGCTGACCGCTGCCGACCTGACCGTCGTCGACGGCCGACTTGTGACCAACGTGGCGCGCGCAGCCCTCGAATCCGCGTGTACGACGTCGTTCGAGGTGGGTGTGGTGGGCTTTGACGCTGCCCTTCGCGGCGGCCACCTCGGCGAGGACGACGTACTGCGCTTGCGGTCCGCGAGCACGTTCTGGCCCGGATCAGCCACGGCCCGGCAGGCACTGCGGTTCGGCAACGGACTGGCCGAGTCGGTCGGTGAGTCTCGTCTTCGGGTCCTCATGCACGAGCACGGGCTGCCGGAGCCCAGACTGCAAACCGAGTTCCACGATCGCCACGGACTCATCGGGCGGGTCGACTTCGACTTCGACGGATACAACCTCGTCGTCGAGTTCGACGGAGCGCTGAAGTACGGCGGCGGATCGCCCGAGGTACTGATCCAGGAGAAGCGCCGCGAGGACCGCCTCCGCGCCCTCGGCCTCACCGTCGTCCGCACCAACTGGTCCGACTTCGACCACCCCGCGCTCCTAGCCGCCAGCCTCCTCCAATCCCTCCACCACCGCCGCCCCGCCTAACCCCCACACCACTCCAACTCCCGCGCCAGCCCCCACACCTCTCCAGCCCTCGCGCCGCGCCAGCTCCCGCGCCACTCCAACTCCCGCACCACTCCAGCCCTCGCGCCGCGCCAGCTCCCGCTCCCGCGCCACGCCTACCCCGTGCCGCGCCAGCTCCCGCGCCCGCGCCTGCACCCGCACCCGCGCCAGCTCCGCACCAGCACCCCCGCCAGGTCGCGCGCCGCGCCTACCCCGTGCCGCGCCAGCTCCCGCGCCACTCCAACTCCCGCACCACTCCAGCCCTCGCGCCGCGCCAGCTCCCGCTCCCGCGCCACGCCTACCCCGTGCCGC